>JAFTQB010000052.1 GCA_017462985.1 Clostridia bacterium | reverse complement strand
TACCGAAATCGCGAATTTTGGTGCAAGGGATATTATGTTGATACGGTAGGTAAAAACACCAAAGCGATACAAGAATATGTTGCAAATCAATTAAAAGCGGACAAAGAGGCTGACCAGTTAAGCCTCTTTGATCCGCGAGACCCGTTGACGGGTAGCAAGTAATACATGCATGACTGGCAGGTCAACTAAAGAGCACATTTGTGCTACGCCAGTGAACAAGGGCTATGCCCGAAAAATAAAAACCACCCGTTATACGGGTGGATGATTATTTTTTACGATTTATTTATTGCTTTTGGAAACGTTGAAATAATATTCCACGACGTCGCCGTCCTGCATGATATATTCTTTTCCCTCGGAGCGAACCTTGCCTTTTTCTTTCGCCGCCGCGATCGAGCCTAGCTCTACCAAGATTTCCCAATTTACCACGTCGGCGCGGATAAACCCTTTTTCAAAATCAGTGTGGATCTTTCCCGCTGCTTGCGGCGCTTTCGTTCCCTTGACGATCGTCCAAGCCCGCGTTTCCTTTTCGCCTGCCGTCAAATACGAAATCAATCCGAGCAAAGCGTAGGATTTTTTGATAAGTCGGTCAAGACCGCTTTCGCCAAGCCCGAATTCTTCCATAAATACGGCTTTGTCCTCGGCGTCCATTTGCGAAAGCTCTTCTTCCGTTTTGGCGCAGATCACGAGGACCTCGCTTCCTTCCTTCGCCGCAAATTCTTTTACGCGGCAAACTAGCTCGATTTCGTCTTCGGGCGTGCCCATATCGTCCTCTTGGATATTCGCCGCGTAAATGACTGGCTTAGAAGTGAGCAAGAAGCAGTTTTTCATAAACTCCGTTTCGCTTTCTTCTATGGGGAAGTTGCGGGCGGGCTTTTCGCTTTCCAAAAACGCAAAGAGCCGTTCCAAAAACGCGTATTCTTCGGCTGCTTTTTTATCCGCGCCGCCGCGCGCTTGTACTTTTACTTTGTTCATACGGTTTTGTACCGCTTCCATATCCGACATAATCAGTTCAAGGTTGATCGTTTCAATGTCGTTTACGGGGTCGATGCGGTTTTCTACGTGCGTGATATTGGAATTTTCAAAGCATCTCACCACGTGAACGATCGCGTCCACCTCGCGGATATGCGAAAGGAATTTATTTCCCAAGCCCTCGCCCTTGGAAGCGCCTTTTACAAGCCCCGCGATATCGACGAATTCAATCACGGCGGGGGTAACCTTTTTGCTTGCGTACAGCGCCGCGAGCCTGTCCAATCGCTCATCGGGTACGGCTACCACGCCCACGTTCGGTTCGATCGTGCAAAAAGGATAGTTTGCACATTCCGCGCCCGCGTGAGTGATCGCGTTAAAAAGAGTGGATTTTCCCACGTTGGGAAGCCCTACAACACCAAGTTTCATAATCAAATGCCATCCTTAAAAGAGGTTTTTTCTAAAATTTTCTCGTATATTATAATATAAAATCAAAAAATAATCAAATTAAACTTGCCTAAAAATAAAAAATATGTTAATATATTTTGGAAAAAAAGAGGAATTTTCCTAAAAACGAAGGTAGAAAGATGGATTACAAAAAGTATATTGCGGAAAAATTGCAAGTGGAAGGGGTTTCAAGCGAAGAAATTTATCAGGCGATCGCGCTCCCGCCCAATACGGAAATGGGCGATTACGCGTTGCCTTGTTTTAAATTTGCAAAGGTTTTACGCAAAAGCCCCGTAATGATCGCGGAAAGCTTGAAAGAAAGTTTCGTTACCGACGAGGTCGTATCTGAAGTGAGCGCGGTCAACGGGTATTTGAATTTCAAGATCAACAAAGGCGGGTTCGTTTCTGCAACGCTCGATAAAATTTTTGCCGAGGGGGATCGCTTCGGCGCTTCGACGGTCGGCGCAGGGAAAACCGTTTGTATCGACTATTCGTCGATCAATATCGCCAAGCCTTTCCATATCGGGCATTTGTCTACGACGGTGCTCGGCGGCGCGCTGTACCGTATTTTGAATTTCCTCGGCTATAAGGCGGTGGGGATCAATCACCTCGGAGATTACGGCACGCAGTTCGGGAAGCTGATTTCCGCGTACAAGCGTTGGGGGGATAAAACGGCGATCGAAGAGGGCGGTATTCGCGCTTTGAACGAGCTGTACGTGCGGTTCCATAAGGAAGCTGAAGAACACCCCGAATACGAGGACGAAGCGCGCGCGTACTTTAAAAAGATCGAACAGGGCGACGAGGAATGTTTGGCGCTGTTCCATTGGTTTAAGGAGCTTACCTTAAAAGACGTGCAAAAAATTTACGAAATGCTGGATATCCGCTTTGATTCTTATGCAGGCGAAAGCTTTTATTCGGATAAAATGCAGCCGATCGTCGACGAGCTGAAAGAGAAAAACCTGTTGGTGGAAAGCCGCGGGGCGCAGGTGGTCGACCTCGAAGAATACGGAATGACGCCTTGTATTATTTTGAAATCGGACGGTTCGTCTTTATACGCTACGCGCGACATGGCGGCGGCGCAGTACCGTAAAAACACTTACGATTTCGATAAATGCCTGTACGTCGTTGCATATCAGCAAAACTTGCATTTCAAGCAGTTTTTCAAGGTGCTTGAATTGATGGGTAAGGAATGGGCGAAGGATCTCGTTCACGTTGCGTACGGTATGGTGTCGTTGGAAGAAGGCACGATGTCTACGAGAAAGGGAAACGTGGTGTTCTTGGAGGACGTGATCAATAAGTGCATCGAAAAGGCGTATACCATTATCGATCAAAAGAATCCCAACCTCGAAAACAAAGAGGAAGTGGCGAAAAAGGTGGGCGTTGGCGCGGTCATTTTCGGCGCACTGTATAATAACAAGATCAAAGATATCGTATTCTCGTACGATAAAGTGCTTAATTTCGACGGCGAAACGAGCGTTTACGTGCAATATACCTGTGCGCGCGCAAGCTCCGTTTTGCAAAAGGCGGGCGAAAGAAATGGGTATACCGTACCCGAACTTTCCACGGTGGAGATCGATTTGGTAAAGGCGATTGCGGAATTGCCCGAAACGGTGAAAGCGGCGGCGGAAAAATACGAACCGTCGTATATCGCGAGATATGCCGTAGACGTTGCGCAAAAATTCAATAAATTCTATTTCGATTGCAAGATCTTGGCTGCGGAGGACGAAAACACGAAGAATTTCCGTTTGGCTTTGACGGCGGCAACGCTGCAATCGCTCAAAAACGCATTTGCGCTTTTGGGGATCGGTATTCCCGACAAAATGTAAGAAAAAACGCTTTCCGTTCAGTTGACGGAGAGCGTTTTTTTCGCTTAAAAATTTTTTTGGAAAAATTTTTAATAAAATCGTTCCATTTTGCGTTCAAATATGCTATTATTAAAAAAGTATCGTAGGAGAACGGCTATGCAACGAAAATGGAGCTATGAAGAGCTGAAAGAATTGCTCGATACGCATAAGAACGCCGATAAAGCTTGGTTTTTAAGCTTACTCGACGACGAAAATCAACGGGAATACGAAGAAGAGCGGTTACAGGCTGTCATGCAAATGATGAGCCTCGTTCGCATACGCCCGCACAAACGCAAAGTAGCGCTTGCAAAAGCCGAGATCGCGCAGATAGAGGAGCGGGGTAATCCGTCTGCCGAGGATTACGTGCGTATTCGCGAGCTTATGGAGATCATCGAAGAAGAAACGAGGAAGATCGACGAATATCGTTGTTTTTTTGAAGAACCGTATTTCGCGCGAATGGATTTGGTGGATAACGCCGAGGGGTATAATAGCTACTATATCGGTAAAAAAGGGGATATCAAATTAGAGATCGTCGATTGGCGCGCGCCCGTTGCGCGGCGGTATTATCAAAAGAGCTGCGCCGCGTTCACCTTTAACGAATATTCCTATAAAACGATTCTGCGCCGCGCGTTGCAAACGCAAAACGGAAAATTGCTCGCGTTTAAAAACGAATTTTTATCGTTGAAAGAATATCTTTCCGAGGACGAGATCGGCGGTCGCGACGAGGATAATATTCTCGATCCGTTCTTGCGCGAGATCATTCGAAGCAGAAAGGAAGAAGCCTCGGTAAAAGATATTATCCGCACGATACAAGAAAAACAGTACGAGATCATTACTTGCCCCGAACGCACGAATTTCGTTTTGCAGGGCTGCGCGGGGAGCGGCAAAACGATGGTCATGTTGCATCGGTTGAGTTATTTGATGTATAATAACGATAATATCCGCACGCACGACGTGCTGATCATTACGCCGAGCAATTCTTTTAACACCTTTATCAACGAGCTTGCGACGGTGCTTGAATTGGAGCGGGTAAAAACGCTCACCGTGTACGAATATTTTTTGCAGGTGCTGAAAAACGAAAAGATCGATTTGGCGGATAAGATCGATTTGGGACAAAAGGAAGCGGAAAGCTATCTTTCCTACGTCTATTCCGAAGCGTTTCCGCGCGATTTGAAAAAGAAAACGGAAAAGGTTTACGATAGTTTATACGGGCTGTTTACGGGCGAGGAATGCCAAGATTTTATATCCGACATCGTGGAGGATTGTCGCGAGCAAATCGCGGCGTACGAGGGCATTAAAAACGCTTCGCTACGCGTCCGCAGAACCGTGCTTGGAGAGATCAAGGAGCGCAAAGAGGGCGGTATCTATTATACGAAAGCGTTCCGTTCGTTGATGAATTGCATATTGGATATCGACGATTTCTTCGAAGGCACGCTGCACAGCGAGCGCGCGAAAAATCCCGATTATTTTTACCGCCAGCTACTGTCTTTTTACAAAAGCGCAACCTTTGCCGTGCGAAAGGCGGAAAGCGTCGTTACGGAAGCGATCGAGGGGCTTGCCGAGCTGAAAGAAGCGTTGCAAAAAGAAATATTCGATTTAAAGAGATTTCGTCAAAAGATCGGCGGCGTGGAAAAATATTTGTATGCCGACCGCATCGAACGGCGGGAAGAGCTTTTAAAGGAAACGGAGAAAATCACCGAAAAAGTGGTCAAGATTGGGGAGCGTGGCACGGCGTTTTCGGAATTTTACGAATATTTGCGTGGGGAAAAGACTTTTTTCGCGATCGGATCGGGGAACGGCTTTATCGATATCGTGCGGTATTTTTATCGGGAGACGGTGAAAAAATATAAGCTAAAACACGGTATGAAAAGCTCGAAAATGTACGCTTCCGACGCGTACGCCGTGTGCTTAATCTGTCAGCTGCTCGGTCGGCGGTTATCGCCCGCTCATTCCTACGTGTTCGTGGACGAGGCGCAGGATATTTCCGCGGGGGAATACGCTTTGCTTCGCGCGATCAATCAAAACGCCGCCTTTAATATGTTTGGGGATACCGAACAAAATATCACGCCTTATCGCGGCGTGAAAAATTGGCGGGAGGTATTTGCGGGCTTCGAGCTGTATTCCCTCAATCAAAATTACCGCAATACCAATCAGATCGTCGATTTCGTTGCCGAAACGCTTGAAGTGGATATGAAATCCATCGGCTACGACGGCCCCGAAGTGCAACGGATCGGCGCGCGCGGGATCAGCGGATTTTTCAAAGATAAAAAGGGCTTAAAAGCGGTGATTTGCGCCGAAGAAGATAAAGCCCTATATGCGCGCAAGGCGTACAGCGTTTTGTCCGAAAAAGGGCAAATTTCGCGCTCTAAAATCAATTTGATGACGGTGTACGAAAGCAAGGGATTAGAGTTTTCCTCCGTCGTGGTCGTTCCCGATCATATGACGGCGAACGAACGGTATATTGCCTATACGCGCGCGTTGCAATATTTGGCTGTGGTTCAAACGGGAGAAAAGAAATGAAATACGATATATTTTTAGTGGACGCGGACGATACACTTTTGGATTTTCACGCCTCGGCGTTGCTCGCGATCAAAAAATCCTTCGAAAGATTCGGCTACGAATGGGAAGAACGCTTTGGGGAAACCTTTACAAACTTGAACGCGCGGCTTTGGGCAAGCTTGGAACGCAAAGAAATTACGCGAAAACAGCTCACGGAAGATCGCTTTCCGCTGTATCTTTCTTTGCTTGGTATCTGTGATATTTCGGGCGAGGAATACAATCGGCGTTTTTTGCAGCTTTTGTCGACGCTTCCGATTTATATTTCGGGCGCCGAGGAGTTTTTGACGGCGCTTCAAAGCGCAGGCAGGGTGTATATCGTTACGAACGGTACGGAATGGATACAAAAATCTCGCTTTGATATCGCGGGGCTTTGGAGCTATGCCGACGGCGTGTTCGTTTCTGATACCGTCGGGGCGGACAAGCCTTCGAAAGCGTATACCGATCACGTGATCGCGCATATTCCCGATTTCAATAGGGAACGGACGGTATGGATCGGCGACAGTCTTTCGGCGGATATCCGCGCGGCGAACGACGCAAATATCGACAGTATTTGGTTCAATCCAAAGCGAAAATCGAGGAAAGACGGCGTTACGGCGACTTATGAAGCGGAGAGTTTTGAAGAAATTTTACAAATTTTGCAAATAAAAGCGAAAAAGTAGCGAATTTTTTTCTGCTAAATATTTGAAAAATAAGAAAAAAAGTGTTATAATAAAAATTAGAATGTATAAGATGGGGGGAGCATTGTCCGCAACGCTCCCTAAAAAACGAGGATAGAATGGCAACGAAGAAAAAGAACGAAACGACGGAAAATTACAGCGCGAAAAATATCGACGTGCTCGAAGGGTTAGACGCCGTCCGTATGCGCCCGGGGATGTATATCGGGTCAACGGGGATCAAAGGCTTACACCATATCCTTTGGGAGATCGTGGATAACGCCATCGACGAAGCGGCGAACGGGCACGCGACGAAAGTAACGGTAACCTTGCATACCGACGGGAGCGCTTCGGTGGAAGATAACGGTCGCGGGATCCCCACTGATATTCACCCCAAAGAAAAGGTTTCGGGCGTACAGCTCGTTTTTACCAAATTGCACGCGGGCGGGAAGTTCGGTCAAGGAAACTACGAATATTCGGGCGGTCTGCACGGCGTGGGCGCGTCGGTTACGAACGCGCTTTCCGAATGGCTGACCGTAGAGGTGTATAGAAAGCATATTTATAAAATGAGCTTCCACGCCCGTTTTAACAAGCGAAAAAACAAATTCGATTCGGGCGTTCCCGACGAACCTTTGGAAGATACGGGCGTTACCACCCGCCGCACGGGTACGCTGGTGCGTTTTAAACCGGATCCGAACGTTTTCAGCGAAGTGGATTTCGATATGGAAACGGTGGAAGAAAGATTAAACGAGCTTGCGTTTTTAAACCGCGGCATCGAAATTACTTTTATCGACGAGCGCATTTCCATGGCGGAAGCAAAACGCCGCCGCGGGAATTTGCTTTCCGACGAGCCGACGGAAGAGGAAACGGACGAAACGGCGGCAGGGGAAACGGCGGAAGAATTTGCGCAACCGCAGGAAAGCTTGTTTGCGCAAGTGGACGAGCTTGCGTTGGAAAGCGAAGCGTATCGCACGGTTTTCAAATATGACGGCGGTATCAGCGACTTTGTAAAAAGTCTCAACGAGGGCAAGAAAAAGCTGTATTCTCAACCCATCTATTATTCGGCGACGAAAAACGATATTATGGTGGAATTTGCCATTCAGCATACGGGCGATTACACGGAAAATATCTTTTCGTTTGTCAACAATATTCCTACGCCCGAGGGCGGATATCACGAGATCGGCTTTAAATCGGGGCTGGTGCGCGCGCTCAACGATTATGCGCGCAGCAACGGATTTTTGAAAGAAAAAGACCCGAATTTCCAAGGCGACGATTTTAGGGAAGGCTTGACGGCGGTGCTTTCCGTCAAGATGAAGAACGTACAATTCGAAGGGCAAACGAAAACCAAGCTCGGCAACACCGAGGCGAGGGTGCCCGTGGAAGCGACGGTGATCGAGGGCTTTAATTCGATCGTCGGTCAACGCGGTTTTAAGAAAATTCTTGAAGAGATCATCAAAAAGGCGCAAGGGGCGGCAAAGGTACGCCTTGCCGCAAAGCAGGCGAAAGAAAACGCGCGTGCGAAAAACAGCATCGACGGGCTTACGCTGATCGGAAAGCTGGCGGCGTGTTCGGGCAGAAAACCCGAATTTAACGAAATGTTCATCGTCGAGGGGGATTCGGCAGGCGGTACGGCAAAACAGGCGCGCGTACGCCAATTCCAATCCATTTTGCCCTTGCGCGGCAAACCGCTCAACGTTGAGAAAAAGCGGTTAAATCAAATTTTGGAAAACGAAGAGATTCGCACGATGATTTCCGCGATCGGCGCGGGGATCGATCCCGATTTCAAGCTTGATAAAATCAATTATCATAAAGTCATCATTCTTTCCGATGCCGATCAAGACGGTATGCACATTCGTTGTATTTTGCTCACCTTCTTCTTCCGTTATATGCGTCCGCTCGTCAACGCGGGGCACGTGTATATCGGCATGCCGCCCCTTTATAAGGTATATAAGGGGGACAAGGTGGAATACGCTTACGACGATAAAGAATTGCAGGAAAAGATCGAAAAGATCGGCAAGGGCTATCAGTTACAACGCTACAAAGGGTTGGGCGAAATGAGCGCGGAACAGCTTTGGGAAACGACGATGAACCCCGCCACGCGCAATCTGATCCAAGTAACGATTGAGGACGCGGCGAAAGCGGAACGCATGATCACCACGCTGATGGGCGATAAAGTGGAAGGCAGAAAGGAATTTTTGGCGAAGTATGCAAACTTCAATAAAAAGGACTTGTTTATGGAACAAATGGAGAAAAAGGAGGGTTAAGGTATGGCGAAGAATAAAAAACAGCCCGAGCAGGTAGAAATCACTGGTCAAACCTACGTCGAACCCTTGGAAAAGGTGCTTCATTCGTCCATGCTCCCTTACGCGGAATTCGTTATTCTCGACCGCGCGTTGCCGAGAGTAGAGGACGGCTTAAAACCCGTTCAGCGCCGTATTTTATATACGATGAATGAAATGGGCTTAACGCCCGATAAACCGCATAAAAAGAGCGCGCGTATCGTCGGGGACTGTATGGGTAAGTATCATCCCCACGGCGATAGTTCCGTGTACGATGCGATGGTGCGTATGGCGCAAACCTTCAATATGGGCAAAACGCTCGTCAACGGACACGGAAACTTTGGTAGCGTCGACGGCGACCCCGCCGCGGCAATGCGTTATACCGAAGCGCGGTTAGAGCCGCTCGCCTTAGAGCTTTTGCGCGATATCGATAAAGAAACGGTTTCGTTTTCGCTCAACTTCGACGATAGCTTGAAAGAACCCGACGTGCTCCCCGGGCGTTTTCCGAATTTGCTCGTCAACGGTTCTTCGGGGATCGCGGTAGGGCTTGCGACGAATATTCCCACGCATAACCTTGAAGAAGTGATCAACGGCGTCGTCGCGTATATTGATAATCCCGCGATCTCGTTGGAAGAGATGATGGAGCATATTCCTTCTCCCGATTTCCCTACGGGCGGCATCATCATTGCCAACGAGCTGATCCAAGCGTATAAAACGGGCAGAGGGAAAATCTCCGTCCGCGCGAAAATTTCCATAGAAAAGACGGATAGCGGCAAGATCAACCTCGTAATCACCGAACTTCCTTACCAAGTGAACAAGGCGAATCTTTTGAAAAAGATCGCGGAGCTTCGGGAGGATAAAAAGGAAGAACTCGCTTGTATCGATTACGTTGCGGACGAATCGGACAGAACGGGTATGCGCGCCGTGATCCGCATGAAAAAGGATACCGACGTACAGGCGCTTTTAAAGATCTTGTATAAATATACCGAACTGGAAGTTACTTTCGGGATCAATATGGTCGTGATTGCGGACGGAAAGCCGCAACAGCTGGGATTGATGGATATTATCCGTCATTACGTCAAATATCAGCAACAGCTTATTTTGAAACGCACGCTGTTCGAACTCAACCAAGCGGAACAAAGATGTCATATCTTGGAAGGCTTGATTGTTGCCGTACGGAATATCGACGAGGTGATCGCCATTATCAAGGGCGCGGACAGTACGACGGACGCGCGTGAAAAGTTGATGGCTCGTTTTGAAATTTCCGTTGCGCAAGCGCAAGCAATCTTGGATTTGCGTTTGGCGCGTTTGACGAAGCTGGAAGTTTTTAAGCTGGAAGAGGAACTCAAAGAATTACAAAAGCTGATCAAGCGTTTGACGGCGATTTCTAAAAGCAAGGATAAGCAGTTGCAGGTGGTCAAGGAAGAGATCTGCGAAATTCGCGATCGTTATCCTTCCCCGCGCCGTACCCGTTTGGTGTTTTCTTCGGAAGAAGCGGATAATATGGTTTCCGCGGCGAAAGAGAAAAAGCAAGGGGAAAAGTGTACGCTCGCTTATACAGCGGACGATAAGCTGAAAGTATTGGTCGGCAAGGCGGCGGACGGCTTACAAAAGCCGCTTGAGGGCAGGTTTAAGCCCGCGCTCGTGGCGTCGCTCTTATTGGAAACGGCAACGGATAAACGAGTGATAGCGTTCACGAATTTCGGGAATTGCTATAAGTTGGATATCTATGCGCCCGAATATGCGTGTAAGCTTTCCGACGAGGGCGTTTCCTTGCAAACGGTTGCCAAAGAAGCCGTTGAGGACGAAAGGATCGTCGCGCTGTTCGAATTGCCCGAGCGTATGCCGATCGGCAACTTGATGTTCTTTACGCGCAAAGGTATGATGAAAAAGACGGCTTGGAGCGAATACGATCAAAAGAAAGATAATTTCCAAGCGATCAAGCTTTCCGAGGACGACGAGGTGATCGCCGTCGAAGAGGAAACGGACGACGAGGATACAATCATCATCGTTACCAAAGGCGGTATTTGCGTAAACGCGAAAAAGGACGATATTCCCGCGCAAGGCAGAATTGCGGGCGGCGTGAGGGGAATCCAGCTCCGTGAGGGAGATCAAGTCGTATTCATGGCGCAGATCAACGGCGAGGGCGAGATCGTGATCGCCACCGACGAAGGGAAGTTTAAGCGCGTGATCGCGTCGCAGATCGAGCCGACGGGCAGATACAAAAAAGGCAGTATCATCGTAGGATTGAGAGAGGGCGCAAGCGTGCTTTCGGCAAGCTACGTAACCGTTCCTTATCGCTTGGCTGTGGTCGTGAAAGGAAATATCGTTTCCGAGCTTTCAACGGAAGATATTTTCATTATGATGCAGAGCGCAAAGGCAAAACGCGTTTCCCGTTACGAAGAGGGAACTGTACAAAAGGTATTGCCGATGCCGTATAAAAAAGACGAATAAAGACGAAACAACGGGTATAAACCGCACAAAATCGACATAAGATATTCCGTAGCCAATTATAATCGGAGGTCGTGATTTTGTGGGAATATATTGAGGAAAGGGCAAGAAAATGCGCGGAATACATCGTTCAAACGGGCTGTACCGTACGGGCGTGTTCAGCGTATTTTTCTATCAGTAAATCTACGGTACATAAAGACGTTTCGGAACGTTTGAAATATATCGACGCGGAGCTATTCGAGCGGGTGCGCGCCGTTTTGGATCTTAATTTAAGCGAACGGCATATTCGGGGCGGTATCGCCACGCAAAAAAAATATCTCTCGCAAAAAGAATGATTTTTAAGGCGAAAAGGCTGCGGTCTTTTCGCTTTTTACTTCTCTTACGCTTGATTTTTGTAAAAAAATATGATAAGATGAAATACAATAAGACGATTGGGAGCAAAAGAAAATGAAAAAGATTGCCGTAATAGGGCTTGGGATCATCGGCGCGTCGCTTTGCAGAGCTTTTATCAAAAGCGGTTACGAAGCGGCGGGCTTCGATAAAGACGAAGCAACGCTTGCGTTTGCGCTCTCGTCGGGGTATATCACCGAAAAAGCGGAAAATCTTTCCGATTACGAATGCGTATTTCTCGCCGTTCCGCCCCTTTCCGCAATCAAAATTTTGGACGAGGCGGAGTTTCAAGATAACGCGTTCGTGGCGGATATTTGCGGCGTAAAAGAAAGTATCGAAAAAGCGGTTTACGAAAAGCCGCGCAACTATCGTTATATCGGCTTGCATCCTATGGCGGGCAAGGAAACTTCGGGAATTTTTTCCTCGTCGGCAACGCTTTTTCAAGGCGCGAACCTGATCGTTACGATCGCTCGGCAAACGGACGAACGGACAATATTGGAAGCCAAAGAATATGCGCGCGCCCTCGGATTTGGAAATATCGTCGAATGCAGCGCCGTGGAGCACGATAGAAAGATCGCGCTCACCTCGCAGCTTGCGCATATCGTTTCCAACGCTTACGTGAAAAGCGTGCAGGTGAAAGGTTGCGACGGATTTACGGGCGGCAGTTTCCAAGATATGACGCGCATTGCGGGCGTAGACGAGAAAATTTGGACGCCGCTGTATATGCTCAATCGCAAAAATATTTTAAACGAACTTAACTGCTTGATTGAAAATTTGAGCGTTTATCGAGAAGCGTTGAACGATGAGGACGCTGAAAAATTGAGCGAAGCCCTCTTGGAAGGGCGGTTGATACGTCAAAAGATCAAGCGGAAAAATGATTAAACGGTGATTTTTTTGTAAAAAGGGTAAAATACTGTTTACATTTTACGCGGCTTTTGTTATAATATTATTGAAATAATGCAAAATTGGCGGTTTTCCCCAAATGCAGGATGGTTTTCTGACAATTGTAACGACGGTAGACGGAACGGAAAGTCGGATTTCTCGTAAAGCGGAAATGGATATTGCTCCGTTATCCGCTGTTTTGCGTTATCAAGACGAAGCCGCGACGGTTTCGATTTTCGTTGCGGGAGACGAAGTCCGCTACGAACGCTACGGCGATTATTCGCTCGCTCTTTCTCTCAAAGAGGGCGCGCAAACGCAAGGAACGATTTCAGTCGCAGGCGCGGACGGCGAGTTGCGCGTTATTACGCACCGTTTGGGGTATAATATCGGTAAAGGAAGTTTGCTGTTAAAATTGCATTATACGCTCGATTTTGGCGAAGAAAAACAAGATATGCGTTTAAGGATAAACGCGAAAATATATTCGGAGGAGAAATGAAAATTCAATATTTGGGGCATTCCTGTTTCAAGTTGACGGAAAGTACGGGCACGACGGTGATTACCGACCCGTATAAAAAGGAAATCGGAATCGAATTGCCCGAAGGTCTTACGGCAGACGCCGTAACGATCAGCCATTCCCATTACGATCACGATAATCCCTCGGCGATCGGCGGCAATCCGCAAGTCATTCGCAAAGAGGGCTTTTACGAGCTTCCCGGCGTTGAGATTACGGGGATTAAAAGTTATCACGATACGGCGGAAGGAAAACTTCGCGGAGAAAACGTGATTTATAAATTCCGTATGGACGGTATGGAAATTTGCCATTTGGGCGACTTGGGGGAAGAATGTTCTTCGGAACTCATTGAAATGCTTTTGCCCGTGAATATTTTGCTCATTCCCGTCGGCGGCACTTACACGATCGATGCGGAACAAGCAAAGGAATACGTGGACAGGATCATGCCCGATATCGTCATTCCCATGCATTACCGTTCTAAGCGGTTAACGATCGATTTGGATAGGGCGCAGGGATTTTTGGACGAATTCGACGACGAGGACGTAGACGTTTGCCGTAAGGACGTCCTTGAATTTTCCCGCGACGATTTAACAGAAGAAAAAACGAAAATTATTTTAATGGAACGGACGAAAATCAAATGAAATACTCCCCAAAGGAATTTAAACTCGCCTGTACACAATACCTTTCCTCGCTCAGCATTGCAACGCTGAGGGCTTACGGCAGGCATATCGGGGTGAGTCAAGCGACCGAACGAAAGAAAGAAAATCTGATGAACCAGATTATTTCCGTTCTCGTAGGCGAGTCGATGCCGTCTAAGCGTACCACGCGAGGCGCACCCGTCAAAGACGGGTTTGTTGATCCTAAAATCTTGGAAAAGATCGAGCAGTTAAAGCGGGAATTTTTAACCAAACCGCAAGACGAGGGGATTCGCTTCGGGAAAAAGAAAGGCTTCGGAATAGAAGTTCATTCGCACGAATTTTACAGAGGCGAGGGCTACGATTTCGAAATGGTGTATAAAGGGCGTTTGGAAACGTTGGAAGAAGTGCCTTGCTTGGTTGCCGAGGACGGGGATTGGAAAAAAGATAAGATTTTCGTTACCGTCGAACAGATTCACGCACATGATCTACGCGAGGGCGACGCTGTCAGTTGCCATATCGAGCTTCGCGGCGGCGTGGTGTACGCAAAAGATGTTTTATCCGTCAACGGCGTAGCGGCGATCACGCTGGAACGCGGCAGATTTGAAGAAGAACCCGTTTGTTATCCTACGAAAAAAATTCCCTTTGGGAATAAGCAACCTTTCGCAGAAGCGAAATATTTGAATTGGCTTTTGCCGATGGGGATAGGGCAACGCTGTTTGATCTCTGCTGCACCCAAAGCGGGAAAATCCACCTTTTTGAAAAAATTGGCTTCCTCTCTTTCTGTGAACGGGAATTATAAAATATTTGCGCTTTTGATCGAGCAATCGCCCGAATTGGTGAGCGAATATAAACAATTCCTTCCCGCAAAAGACGTCTACGCAACGACTTTTGAAGAGGAAGCGGAAAAGCACGTCTTTCTTGCTGAATTTGTTTTAAAGCACGCCAAGCGTTTAGCGGAAATGGGCGAGGATGTGATCGTGTTCGTCGATAGTTTGACGAACTTGGCGAAAGCTTATAACGAAACGGAATATTCCGAGGGCGGCAAGCGGCATGCTTGCGGGTTGGAATTGAATACGATACGATATATCAAAAAATATTTCGGCGCGGCGCGCTGTTTTAGCAAAAAAGGCTCGCTTACGATTCTCGCCACGGCTTCCGCTTCCACGGGCGATACGGCAGACGACGTTTTGCAATCGGAGCTTTCCTCGGTGGCAAACGGCGAGATACGCTTAAACGAAGCGTTGGCGATCAAACGGATCTTCCCAGCAGTTGATCTTAGCAAATCGTATACGCAACAAAGTATGATTTCAGCGAGCGAGGACGAATCCTCTTTTTGCGACGGTTTACAATTCCGGGGAAAAGAACAGGAATTGTTTTCGGCGATTGCAAGCAGCAAAGGGTTTGAAGAATTTTTCGAAAAAATAAAAGAGTTTTGATGATTAGCAAGGAAAAAGAGGGACGGTGTGCCGTCCTTTTTTTTATGCAATCCGTTAAAAAAGCCGTTTACAAGATACGACGGCGTTCGACAAAAATCGTAGGTATTCGTTTTTTTTATCTTTCAAAGAAAAAAATCCATTTTTTGGAAGTAAAAACTCGCTCAAAAAGGCTTTTGTTAAAAAAATATATAATTTTTTCCTATACAATATCTTGTGGTGGAATACTTGACTTTCCCACAAGATATGGTATAATAGTATAGCTTGAATATTTAAAACACAAGATATAGTGTTGAAAAAAGGTTTTTTAACACAAGATATTGGGGTTCAAGGGGTATAATAAAGGGTTTTAGGGTATAGGAGGCGTGCGTATGAAGATTATTAAGAGAAGCGGTCAGGAAGTTATTTTCGATATTGCGAAGATCATTGCGGCTATTCGCCAAGCGAATAAAGAGATCGATGAAAGAGATCGTATCAGCGAAGAAGCGATTCAAGAGATCGCCTTTGCCGTTACCAACGATTGCCGTCAGATGAAGCGTTCCGTGCACGTGGAAGAAGTGCAGGATATGGTCGAAAACCACTTAATGGCGGCGAAAGTATTTGTTTTGGCGCGCAAATACATTACTTATCGCTACACCCGTGCGCTCGTTCGTAAGGTGAATACGACGGACGCGCAGATTTTGACTTTGATCGAATGTAATAACGAGGAAGTCAAGCAGGAAAACTCTAATAAAAATCCTACGGTAAACAGCGTTCAAAGAGATTATATGGCAGGGGAAGTCTCCAAGGATCTCACCCGTCGTATTTTGTTACCCGACGATATCGTTGCGGCGCACGATCAAGGGATCATTCATTTCCACGACGCCGATTATTTTGCGCAGCATATGCACAATTGCGATCTTGTAAACCTTGAAGATATGCTTGAAAACGGAACGGTTATTTCGGGTACGCTCATTGAAAAGCCGCATAGCTTTTCCACGGCTTGCAATATCGCTACGCAAATTATCGCGCAAGTTGCGTCCAACCAATACGGCGGGCAAAGCATTTCCTTAACGCACCTTGCGCCGTTCGTTGAAATCAGCCGTCAAAAGATCAGAAAGGAAGTCGCAGCCGAATTTGCGGAAGTGGGCGTAACGGACGAAGAGCAAATCGCTAAGTTTGCGGAAAGACGACTTCGCGCCGAGATCGCAAGAGGGATTCAAACGATTCAATACCAAGTGGTAACGCTCTTGACGACCAACGGTCAAGCGCCGTTCGTAACGGTGTTTATGTACTTAAACGAAGCGCGCAACGAGCAGGAAAAAGCCGATCTGGCTCTCATTATCGAGGAAACGCTCCGCCAGCGTATCAAGGGCGTGAAGAACGAATCGGGCGTATGGATTACGCCTGCGTTCCCCAAGCTGATCTACGTGCTTGAACCGGATAATATTTCCGAAGATCAACCGTATTTCTATTTGACGGAACTCGCGGCGAAATGTACTGCGAAGCGCATGGTGCCCGATTATATTTCCGAAAAGAAAATGCTCGAATACAAGGTGGATAAAAACGGCGAAGGGCATTGTTATACCTGTATGGGTTGCAGAAGTTTCTTAACGCCGTACGTGGACGAAAACGGAAAGCCGAAATATTACGGCAGATTCAATCAAGGCGTCGTAACTATCAACCTCGTCGACGTGGCGCTTTCTTCGGGCAGAGACGAAAAGAAGTTCTGGGAAATTTTCGACGAAAGATTGGAACTTTGCTATCGTGCGTTGATGCAACGCCATTTGCGTTTGAAGGGTACGCTTTCCGACGCAGCGCCCATTTTGTGGCAATACGGCGCGTTGGCTCGTTTGGAAAAGGGAGAAACGATCGATAAGCTGCTTTACGGCGGTTATTCTACCATCTCCCTCGGTTATGCGGGGCTTTACGAATGCGTGAAGCATATGACGGGCAAATCGCATACCGATCAAGAAGCCAAGCCGTTCGCGCTTGCGGTTATGCAGAGAATGAACGATAAGTGCAAGGAATGGAAAGCGAAAGAAAATATCGATTTCTCGCTCTACGGCACGCCGCTTGAAAGTACCACTTATAAGTTCGCGAAATGCTTGCAAAAGCGTTTCGGCGTGATCCCTGGCGTTACGGATAAGAATTATATCACGAACAGTTATCACGTGCACGTTACCGAAGAAATCGACGCATTTACGAAATTGAAGTTTGAAAGCGAATTCCAGCAGCTTTCGCCCGGCGGCGCGATCTCGTACGTGGAAGTGCCGAATATGCAAAACAATATTCCCGCGGTGCTTTCGGTGATGAAATTTATCTACGAAAATATCATGTATGCCGAATTAAACACCAAGAGCGACTATTGCCAAGTTTGCGGTTTTGACGGTGAAATTCAAATAGCAAAGGAAGAGAGCGGAAAACTCGTTTGGGAATGTCCTTGCTGTAAAAACCGCGATCAAGCGAAGATGAACGTTGCGCGCCGTACCTGCGGGTATATCGGTACGCAGTATTGGAATCAAGGCAGAACGCAAGAAATTCAAGATAGAGTATTGCATTTGTAAACTATGAATTATGCAACGATAAAATGGTATGACATTGCTAACGGAGAGGGGGTTCGTATCTCCCTCTTCGTTTCAGGTTGTACGCATCATTGTAAAAACTGTTTTAATCAAGTCGCTTGGGATTTTCATTACGGCGAGCCTTTTGACGAGGGTATCCAAAGGAAGCTTCTTGAAGAACTCGCCTCTCCGTTTATCGCGGGGCTTTCGTTGCTTGGCGGGGAACCGTTCGAGCCGCAAAATCAAGCGGCGCTGTTGCCTTTTTTAAAAGAAGTAAAGAGGCGTTTTCCCGAAAAACCGATTTGGTGTTATACGGGGTTTGTGTTAGACGAAGAACGCGGCGTTTTGAAAGAGAAAGAAAAAAATACCCCGTATACGGAAGAATTGATTTCTTTGCTCGACGTACTGATCGACGGACCGTATATCGATGAATTGTACGATATCCGCTTAAAATTCCGCGGTTCGTCCAATCAGCGGGTGATCGACGTGCAAAAAACGCTTAAAGAAAAGCGTTGCGTATTATATTTGGAGTAGTTATGAACGATAAGCGAGCGAAAGCCATCCGAAATTTAAAGATATTTTGCGTGGGGCTAGGGATAGAATCAACCGTACTTGCCGTCATGATGGTCGTCTTGCTTGCCAACGCAAATTGGGCGATCTTCGCCGTTCAACCGCCTTGGCTGATTTTCGTATTGCTGATCGTGTTCGGCGTTTCTTTAATCGCGCTCAGTTTGAATTTATCCCGCATTTCCTCGTTAAAAGTGGAAATGGAAAACGCTGTCGTTTGTCCTTCTTGCGGGGAAGAATGTCAAAAAGAAAACGCGTTTTGTCCTCATTGCGGACAAAAGTTGATCGATGAACAATCGAATAACGAATGAATGCCGTCGCCGTCGCATACCATAAGGTATGAGGACGGCGATTTTTCAAAAATGGATATTCCGCGTAATTGCGCTCGTGTGTTTACTTGTTGTGGGGGCGGGATTTACGCTTGCGATATGGCTTTCGGGCAGTCAAAGCGCCGCAGGCTACAGCTTTTATTTTCTCGTTTATCAAACGGACAGCTTGCAGGCAAGCCAAAGCGATATCCGCTTGCAGGGCGGCGCGGGGTATTTGATGGATACAGGCGTTGCGTTTTCGGTATATTTTGAAGAAAGCACGGCTGAATCGGTGCGGAATAGGATTGTGAAAGATTATCCTACGGCTACGGTAAAATGCTTAAAAACGGGCAATTTTCGACTTTGCGGATCGGAACAAAGAGATCGAATAATCGGGGAATATACTTCCTTTTACGGCGTGTTAAAATCGTTGGAGCGTACGGTGGAGCTGTTGGAAAACGGGCAAACGCAAAACAAGATAAAAAATCTTTTGCACGATCTTTGCGATTGGCTGGATTATTTTTCGAGGGAAAGCGAGGTGGAGTTGGGCAAGGTAGTGCAAGTCCTATCTAACGGGCTGAAAGAAGCGATGGAAGGGGTGGTTTATGCCGATGCGTTGCGGTATTCGCTTTGTGAAGCGTGCGAAGGATTGGCGGCTTCGGCGGTGCGTTTTAATTTTTAATAAATAAATTTTCTCAAAAACCTAAAAAAACTATAAAAAAGCAAGTGAAAATGCTTGCTTTTTTCTTTTTAATTGAGTATAATGAGAATGCTGTCGATGAGAAATGCTACTGTGGCTCAGTCGGTAGAGCAGCTGATTCGTAATCAGCAGGTCGCCGGTTCAAGTCCGGCCAGTAGCTCCAAAAGAGTGGATTTAAGAGTAGAAATGCTTTGAAATCCACTCTTTTTTTGATATAAAGAAAAGCCACGTTTGGTGTATGCCAAGCGTGGTTTTTGTTGTACGGATTTAAAAGAAAAGAAATAATTTTCGATATTCGTTAGGAGTGTAACCCGTATGTTTTTTAAAAGTACGGGAAAAATAGTTATAATCGTCAAATCCAACTGTTTCCGCAATCTTTTGTAGCGATAGGGTGCCGTCGGATAATAATTTTTTTGCTTCGTTTACGCGTAAATCTAATAAAAACGCAATAATAGAAAATCCTGTTTCTCTCTTAAAAACAATATCGCAATAAACGGGTGAAAAAAAGGTTTCCCGACCGATATTTTCCAAAGTGATCTTTTGAGAAAGATTACGGTTGAGGTATTGCTTGATATATCTTACCAACCAACTCTCTTTCGTATCGCAAAGATTGCTTTTGATATTGCCGACAATACATTGCAAAATTCCTGCGATCTGACGATCGGAATCGGAATAATATTTGCGTTGGATCTCGTCAGCGCAGGCAATCAATAACTTGACTTCTCCTGTGAGTGCGTTCGAGATTTTTTGCGGAAGCTCAATGGGGGTATCGGTTTGAAAGTTAAAGCTGACGTAATCGGCAGTCTCGTCTGTATTTGGGCGCGCCCGTGTACCGCCGCTTTCGATATAAACGGCGTCGCCTGCGTTTAAAACGATCTTTTCATCGTTTACGCTGTATATCACAATCCCGTCAAGGACGATCGTCAGTTCATTAAAAAAGATCGATTTGCGTTCTAAGGGCTTTGGACGTATATTTTTATTGTGTCTGTAATAAACAAGTTCCATATTTTATACGATAACGGTCGTTTGCTTAATTTCGTTGCCTGAAAACAGCGAGTAGAGCGTTTCGGCGTATTCGTCGAGGCGTTTGCACTGCATGCCGACCGACGAAAGCGCCCGTTGCGATTTTCCCGAGCAAAGGAACGGAATGTTCGCTTTTGAAAGAACGGAAAGCAAATCCTGCCGTTCTCTTTGAAAGGCGAGCGGATTTAGATACAAGGGAGAGGAAAGGCATTCTCGAATAAAGCTTTCTTCAATTCCCAAAAGATTTTGTAACGCGATACGGCGGATCCTCGCCGCGGTATAACGGGAAGAACAAAGCGTTTTTTCAAGAGGCGCGGTAAGCGTTGCGGCTTTCAAAAAGGCGTGCTCCAACCCCTCGGTACAATCGAGGATTTTTTTGATTGTTTCAGGCGTTTTTTGCAAAATTGCCAGTTTTTTAAATGGCTCAAGGTTAATTTTCGTTGCGTTTGGCAAGCATTGATATACGAAGTGAGGTAATGCGGGTTCGGCGTTTTTTTCTTTTCCCTGATATACCGCTTCACGGATCGACGTTGCAGAGGAATATTCCCCTGAAATGTTTTCGTTGCGATGTCCGCTTCCTTGGCGGGGGATTGGCATAATTTCTATATTTGCGTCTTGGCTTACAATCGCTTTTGTGTATTCCAGTCCCAAAATATTGTTAGGGTAGGTTAAAAGGCGTTCGTCAACAAATTCCTTTCTTGCCGCAGTGAGAGCGGCTGCGTAACCCATACCTTCTCCCGTTAAGCGTTTGACCGTATCCGAAACAATTTGCGGCTCTTCTTTTAAAGCGATCGCCGCGTTTAAAAAGCTTTGCTTATCGGGAAGTTCCGCGCCGAAACAAAGATGCGTAACTTCGGGAATTTTCGATAAGATAGAGATCGCTCCGCTTGCGAAAATTTCCGCGTTTGAGGTTGCGAATACGGTCGGCAATTCCAAAACGATATCCGCGCCGCCCAAAACGGCGTGTTTAGCGCGAAGGAATTTATCAAAGATCGCCGCGTCGCCCCGTTGTACGAAATTGCCGCTCATCAAACACAGCGCGGCGTCCGCGTTTGAACGGGTCTTTGCTTCCTCGATCAAGTATTGATGACCGTTATGGAAGGGGTTGTATTCACAAATTATTGCGCAAATTTTCATTTTCTTTCTTTTGAACCCTTTACAACGAAAAAAATGTGTGGTATAATAGGAGTAGTTGGCTAAGGAAAAACTTACCATACTCATTATACAAGAAAAAGTAAAAAAAATAAAGCGTTTCAAGGAGATAAATTATGCGAAATATTCTTGATGAGATAAAAGTCAAGGCAAAAGCGTTACAAAAAACGATCGTCCTTTGCGAGGGCGAGGACAGCCGCGTAGTGGAAGCGGCGGCAATGGCTACGAAAGAGGGGATCGCGAAAATCGTGTTACTCGGAGACGAAGCGCAGATCAAGGCGAAGAATCCCGCAGTCGATTTAACGGGCGTAACTATCGTCAATCCGCTCACTTCCGAAAAGCTTCCCGTGTATAACGAAAAGCTTTGCGAATTGCGTGCGTCCAAAGGTATGACGCCCGAACAAGCGGCGAAACTTTTGGAAGACGGCACTTATTTTGGCGCAATGATGCTGAAAATGGGCGACGTGGACGGGCTTGTATCGGGTGCTTGCCATTCTACGGCAAACACGCTCCGTCCGGGGCTTCAAATTATTAAGACGGCAAAGGGCGTTTCTTCCGTATCCAGTTTTAATTTGATGATCTGCCCTCCGCAGGGAAATCAATATTGCCCCGACGGGTTGGTGGTGTTTGCGGATTGCGGCTTGAATCCCACTTATACGAGCGAGGGCTTGGCGGATTGTGCGATTGCAACGGCGCAATCGGCGGCGGCGATCGCAGGGATCGATCCGAAAGTGGCGATGCTTTCTTTCTCAACGAAAGGAAGCGCGAAGCACGATAACGTCAGCCTCGTAGCCGAAGCGGTGAAGATCGCGCACGAAAAAGCGCCCGATCTGAAATTGGACGGCGAATTGCAATTCGACGCGGCGATCGTGCCTTCTGTCGGTGAATTTAAAGCGCCCGGTTCTTCCGTGGCGGGGCATGCGAACGTTTTTATTTTCCCCGATCTGCAAGCGGGCAATATCGGGTATAAGATTGCCGAGCGTTTGGGCGGCTTTATGGCGGTGGGTCCTATCTGCCAAGGCTTTGCAAAGCCCTTGAACGATCTTTCCCGCGGTTGTAAAAAAGAAGATATCGTAGCGGCGGTGGCGATCACCGCGCTTCAAACGCAGCTTTAAAGGAGAAGAAGATGAAAGTACTCGTGATCAATTCGGGAAGTTCTTCCCTTAAATATCAGCTTATCGACATGGAAACGGAAGGCGTGATCGCAAAGGGTCTTTGCGAGCGTATCGGCATCGAGGGGTCAAAGCTCACGCATAAGGCGAACGGCAAAGAGCTCGCCGTAGAACAGGCGATGCCCAGCCATAACGAGGCGGTTGCGCTCGTTTTGAACGCGCTCACGGATAAAGAATACGGCGTGATCTCTTCGATGGAAGAAATCGACGCGGTGGGTCATCGCGTGGTCGCTTCGGGCGAAGCGTTCAAAGCGCCTACGCTCGTCAGCGAAGAAACGATGAAAACGATGGAAGAGATCAAGGACATGGCGCCTTTGCACAACCCTGCGGCGATCATCGGCGTAAAGGCGTGCCTTGCGGCGATGCCGAACAAGCCTATGGTTTTGGTGTTCGATACTAGCTTCCATTTTACAATGCCTGATTACGCGTATACCTATGCGGTCGATTACGCGCATTACGAAAAATATAAGATCCGTCGCTACGGCTATCACGGCACCAGCCATAAATTCGTTTCCGAGGAAGCGGCGAAATACCTTGGCAAAGCGCCGAGCGAATTGAAGATCATCACCTGCCACCTTGGGAACGGTTCGTCGATCACGGCGGTCGACGGCGGGAAATGCGTGGATACTTCCATGGGCTTTACGCCGCTTGCGGGCGTGCCGATGGGGACGCGCACGGGCGATATTGATTTTGGCGCGGTGGAATACCTCGCGAAAAAAGAGGGCTGGGATCTTTCGCAAGCGCTCGCCTATCTTAATAAAAAATGCGGTATGGCGGGCATATCGGGCGTTTCCAGCGATTTCAGAGATCTGACGGCGGCAAAAGCGCAAGGCAACGCAAGGGCGAAATTGGCTCTCGACGTTTTCAATTATAATTGCAAGAAATACGTGGGCGCGTACGCGGCGGCGATGAACGGCGTGGATTGTATCGTGTTCACGGCGGGCGTTGGGGAAAATACGCCGAGCGTGCGCGAAGCGATCTGTGAAAATATGCAGTATTTGGGCTTGGAGATCGATAAAGAAAAGAACGCGATGCCCAATAACGGCGCGATCCGCGATATCACGGGTGAAAATTCCAAAGTGAAGGTATTGATCATTCCCACGAACGAAGAATTAGTGATCGCGAGAGAAACGGTGGAATTATTGTAAAATTTTCGCATTTTCCTTGCGAAAAAAAGTTGACAAAGTTTTTTAAATATACTATACTTGTTAAAGTCGGTTTTATGATGACTATCGATATTAGAAAACTCAATGCGCAAAAAAGCTATTACGGGGAAATGAAATTTTCCTATGAAGCGCCCGAAAGCTTGCTTTCGATCCCATTCGTTCAGTTTGACGGGCGTGCGGAAGTATCTTTTTCGTACGAGCTGTACGAGGACGATTCGTTCGAGATCAAAGGCAGGGTGACCTATCGCATCAAGGGGCAATGCTCTCGGTGCTTGAAAGAAGCCGAGCAAACGGTCGAAGGGGAGTTGGACGCGTACTTTCAACCCAAAAAAGACGCGGAAGATTATAGCTATTTCGGCGGTATCGTCGATATCACGAAAGCGGTGGAGGACGCCATTTTGATGAGCATGCCTTTTACGCTTTCCTGCGGCGACGGTTGCGAGGGGATTCGGTATTCGTCGGAAACAAATCAATCGGAAGAATAATAATTTAGAGGTGTTAAGATGGCAGTACCCAAGAGTAAACAATCCAAGAGCAGAACGAACAAGAGATTTGCAAATTATAAGGCAACCGCATCCACGTTGGTGGAATGCCCTCATTGCCACGAATTGACGGAAGCGCACAGAGTGTGCAGAAACTGCGGTTTCTACGACGGCAAGGAAGTAGTGGCTCAACAAGAAGACAAAAACAACTAATTGTTTTTTCGTCTAAGCGTACATTTAGGCGGGTTGCTTTCTGCACCCGCTTTTTTGCGTTATCAAAAAAGGAGAGTTTATGATGCGGATAGAAAAAATACAAACGCAAAACGGCGTTATTGCTGCGGTTGCGAGCGATGAAATGTTGATCGTTGACGAACAGTCTGCGCTCGATCTGTTGATGACCGCGCAATACGAAGCGGAAACAAAATATATCGTCGTCGATAAAAACGCGATCACGGAAAAATTTTTCATATTAAGTAGCGGTATAGCGGGAGCTGTTTTGCAGAAAATTATCAATTATAAAGGGAAGATCGCTATTTACGGCGATTTTACGAAATATACGAGTAAGCCTTTAAAGGATTTTATTTACGAAAGCAATCACGGGAAAGACGTATTTTTTGCGGCAACCAAGCAAGAAGCCGTCGAATATTTGCAAAAAAGCATTAAAAATTAACCAAAGTTAAATATTTGGCTTGACAAATTGAAAAAACAGTGCTATATTATGACGGAAAAGGATGGAACTGTATATGAAAGAAAAGTTTACGGTAACGGGAATGTCTTGCTCGGAGTGTTCGTCGGGGATCGAGCGTACCGTGCAAAAATTAGCGGGCGTAGAAAAAGCAGAGGTTTCCCTGATGGGGGAATGTATGACCGTGGAATACGACGAAAGCGTTTTGTCGAGCGAGGCGATCGTGAAAGCCGTCGTCGAGCTTGGTTACGGGGCAAAGCCGTACGACGAAGCCGCGTTGCGGGCGAAAAAGCCGCAACCCGATACGCTGAAACGGCGGTTTTTATTGTCGATCGGGTTTTTGATTCCGTTGATGTATTGTTCCATGGGCGGGATGATCGATCTGCAGAAACCGCCCGCGCTGATTTCCCAGTTGATTCAGGCGATACTGTCGGCGATAATCATCGCAATCAATTTTAAGTTTTTTGCAAGCGGCACGAAGGCGCTTTTCAAGCGCGTTCCCAATATGGATACGCTCGTTGCGCTCGGTTCGGCGGTTTCTTTTCTGTATAGCGCCGTACTCACCGTACTTTTTATCGTCAACGGTACGGAAGCGCATCATATGTATTACGAATCGGCTGCAATGATCTTAACGCTGGTAACGCTCGGAAAATGGTTAGAGGAAAAATCCAAGCGCAAAACGGGCGACGAGGTGGAAAAGCTGATCAAATTGATGCCCAATACCGTTACGGTAGAGCGTGGCGGCGCGGAACAAGTCATTACCTTTTCCGAACTTGCCGTAGGGGATATTTTGATCGTAAAGCAAGGCGATTATATTCCCGTTGACGGAAAGATCGTCGAGGGGCACGCCTTTATCGATCGCGCGGCGATCACCGGCGAAAGCTTGCCTGTAGAAGTGGAAGAAGGCGCGAGCGTTACGGGCGCGGATATCGTGAAAAGCGGGTATTTAAAAGTCCTTGCCGAAAAAGTAGGCGCGGATACCACGCTTTCGCAAATCGTTAAAATGGTCAAGGAAGCGGGCGCAAGCAAAGCGCCTATTCAAAAGATCGCGGATAAGATCGCGGGGATCTTCGTACCCGTCGTTTGTTTGTTATCGTTGATCACCTTTTTGATTTGGGTATCCTTAACGGGCGAAATTTCTACGGCGGCGAATTACGCCATCAGCGTGCTCGTCATTTCCTGCCCTTGTTCGTTAGGGCTTGCAACGCCTGTGGCGGTAATGGCGGCAACGGGACGGGGTATGTCGCTCGGCGTGCTGTATAAAGACGCTGAAGCGCTTCAAAAGGCGGAAAAGATCAACTGCGTTTTAATGGATAAAACGGCAACGCTGACGGTCGGCGCGCCTACGGTAACCGATTTTGCGTGTTATAGCGGCGAGGACACTTTCGCTCTTGCGATTGCAAAGGCGATCGAAAGCCATTCCAATCATCCGCTTGCCGAATGCGTGAAAGCATATGCGGAAACACGGGTGCAAACTACTCTTTCGGTGGAAAATTACCGTTATCTTACGGGGCAAGGCGCAACGGCTGACTATGACGGCAAAACCTATCGTTTAGGAAATCGTCGGTTATTGCAAAAAATCGGTGAAAAACAGGCGTATCAGTTGGAAAAGGAATTTTCTACGCAAGGAAAAACGGTGGTGTTTTTGGCGGACGATACCAGCATTATCGCTGCGTTTGCGATTGCCGATACTTTAAAGGAAAGCAGCGTAGAAGCGGTGAAAATGCTCAAAGAAAGAAATATCCGTGCGGCGATGCTCACGGGGGATAACGAAACGGTGGCGAAAGCCATTGCCGAAAAGGTCGGCTTGGAAGAATATTTTGCCGAAGCGTTGCCCGAAGATAAAGCGAAGGCGGTGGAACGCGTTCGCGCCGTGGGCGGCTTCGTGGCGATGGTAGGCGACGGGATCAACGATAGTCCCGCGCTCAAATCTGCGGATCTTGGCGTCGCTATGGGCACGGGAACGGATATCGCGATCGATAGCGCGGATATCGTGCTTGTGGGCGGCGATCCCCGCGCGGTGGTTACGGCGATCGATCTTAGCAAAGCGACGGTCAAAAATATCAAACAAAATTTGTTTTGGGCGTTCTTTTATAATTGCGTAGCCATTCCCGTGGCGGCGGGCGCGCTCAGTTTTATTGGATGGCAGCTTAATCCGATGATCGCGGCGGCGTGTATGAGTTTAAGCTCGCTGTTCGTCGTAACGAACGCGCTCAGATTAACGAGGTTCGGCAAGAAAAAGACGAAAAACGAACAAGAAACGATAGAAAAAAAGGAGATAAATATTATGAAGAAAACGATCAGTATTGAAGGAATGATGTGTAAGCATTGCGTAGCGCACGTGCAAAAGGCGCTGTCTGCAATCGACGGCGTGGAAGCGGTGGAAGTAAGCTTGGAAAACGGCTTGGCTACCGTAACGCTCGCGCAAGAGGTGGCGAACGAAACGCTTACGGCGGCGATCGTAGAAGCGGGCTACGAAGTGAAAGAAATTAGGAATTGACAAAATAAACTGCCTATCGACAATTTAAGACGCAAATTGCGGCATTGTACGTGTTATCCTTTTTTTACTAACGTATTAGGAGGGATACATATGTCGCAAATGTTGCTACTGGATAAACGCACGCAAAGCTTGATCGAGGATTACGTTCCGCAAGGGGATATCTTAGAGGGGATTGTGTGCTTTTTTTCCGTCTTTGCCGATTATACGCGCGTAAAGATCTTATCCGCGCTTGCGATTAGCGAGCTTTGCGTAACCGATCTTTCTCGGCTGTTGGAAATCAATCAAACGACGCTTTCTCATCAGTTGCATTTTTTAAAAAGCGCGGGCATGGTAAAATGCTGCCGTCAAGGAAAAATCGTTTTTTACAGCTTGGTAGACGATACCGTCAACGATATTTTGCTCAAAGGCGTAGAGTTTTTAGGCTGTTAAATAGTTTTTATCCTTGATTTTCTTGCAAATTTTTGCATTTTGGTGTATAATGGCAATATGTTGAAGTATGCGCGCTTATCGAGGGGTTAAGGAATATGGGTCAATTACAGGAAAAACTTAAATTATTACCTGAAAATCCCGGCGTGTATATTATGTTGGATAAGGACGGGATCGTGATCTACGTCGGCAAGGCGCGCGTGCTGAAAAACCGCGTGCGGCAATATTTTCACGGTTCGGCAAAGCCTTCCAAGGTGGCGGCGATGGTGGAGCATATCGATGATTTTTATTATATCATCACGCCCACCGAGATCGACGCGCTCGCCTTGGAAAACAACCTTATCAAAAAGTACAAGCCTAAATACAATATTCTGTTAAAAGACGATAAAACGTATCCGTATATCAAGGTGCATACGAAAGAGCCGTTTCCGCGCTTTTCGATCACGCGGAAGATCACCAAGGACGGAAAATATTTCGGTCCTTTTATGGGCGGAATCCGTTGTAAGGATATTTTAGACGTAGCCGCTTCCGTGTATAACGTGCGGCTCTGTACGGTTGCGGTGGGCGCGAAGCCAAAAAAGCCCTGCCTTGCCCATCATTTGCACCGTTGTCTTGCTCCGTGTGCGCATATGTGCAATCAAGAAGAATATGCCTTGCGCGTGAAAAAAGCGATTTTCTTTTTGGACGGAAATTACGAGGAAGCGGAAGAAATTTTAAAGGAAAAGATGCTTCGGTTTGCCGAGGAAGAAGAATTTGAGCTTGCGATGGATTATCGGGAAAAACTGCAAATGCTTTCCAAACTCAAATTAAAGCGTTTGACATCGATCAACCGTTGTATCAACGCGGATATCGTCGCTTTAAAAACCAACCGATTATATTCGGCTGTGAACGTTTTAGTAACGCGCAGCGGCATTATGCAGGGAGGCAACAGCTTCGCATTAGAGGACGCTTCCCTTTCCGATTCGGACGCATTGACGGCGTTTTTATTGCAATATTATTCCCATCACGAGGTTCCCGAAGAGATTATCGTGCAGGATTTTTGCGAAAAAGAACTCATCAAAAGTTATTTTAAAGAAAAGCTCGGCAAGAAGACGGAAATCGTCATTGCGAAAATGGGCGCGAAACGCCAGCTTTTGGATATGGCGGAAAAAAACGCGGAAGAATACCTTTCCAAAGTCGTCGATAAAATCCGTCATAAGAACGATATGACGAAAAACGCCTGTGAGAGATTGCAAGAACTGCTTTCCCTGCCGAAATATCCCCGCCGTATGGAATGTTACGATATTTCCAATATTTCGGGCGTGGACAAAGTCGGCTCGATGGTCGTATTTATCGACGGCGAAGCGGATAAAAACAGCTATCGTCGCTTTAAAATTAAGACGGTAGAGGGCGCAAACGACTATGCTTCCCATCAAGAAATGATGCGTCGCAGGCTTTTAAAGCTGGGCGCGGAGGAAGAAGAACGCTTTCCGAAGCCCGATCTAATCGTCATCGACGGCGGGAAAGGTCAGCTTTCGGCGGTCAAAGAGGTGTTTGACGAATTGGGCGTAACGGATATCCCTTTGATCGCGCTTGCAGAGCGTGAAGAAGAGATTTTCACGCTGTATTCCCGCGAGAGTATTCGTTTGAAAAAAGAAGATTACGCGCTGAAAATGTTGCAGCGGATTCGCGACGAGGCGCACAGGTTTGCGATCACTTATTTCAGAAGCCTGCATTCCAAACGAAACCTTGCTTCGGTGCTTTCGGAAATCGAGGGCGTAGGCAAGAAAAAGCAAATTTCAATCATGCAAAAATTCGGCACGATCGATAAGATCATGCAAGCGAGCGTAGAAGAACTCTGTACGGCAGAGGGGATCGGACCCGAGCTTGCCAAACGAATCTACGAATATTTTAAGGAAAAATTATAAAGTATGCGAAAGATAAATTATCCTTTGATCATTTCCGATTTCGACGGAACGCTTTTAAGAACGGACGAAACGGTATCGATTGAAACGAAACGCGCGATCGAAAACTATATTGAGGCGGGCGGCTGTTTTGCGATCAGTACGGGCAGGACTTTGGCTTCGATCTTGCCTTTGGCGCGGTCGCTCGGTTTGAAAGGACTCGTGTCCTCTTTTCAAGGCTCGGTGATTGCCGATATCGAAAGCGGGAAGCTCGTTGTTGACGGCGCAATGGAACAAAGCGGCGCGGCGGCGATCTGCCGCGAAATGGAGTCGCTCGGGTTGCATATCCACGTGTATACGTTGGAAAATTTTTATTCGAATATGCAGGATAAAATGCTTGAGGATTACGAACAAACCGTGGGCGTGAAAGGAAAAGTGATCGATAGCCAACCGCTTTCGTCGTTTATCATGTCGCAAAATTTGAAAGTGAGAAAAGTCTTGACGATTTTAGATCCTGCGAGAAAGATGGAAGTTTTTCAGAAGATCGATCAAAAATTCGGTAAGGATTTCAACGTAACTTATAGCGCGGCGTATTTGGTGGAAGCGACCAATCCCGATTATTCCAAAGCGACGGCAGCGGAAGCGATTGCGCAATTTTACGGCGTGCCGCTCGAACGCACCGTGGGCGTGGGGGACAGCTTAAACGATCTGCCGATGATCGAGCGCGTAGGGCTGGGGATCGCCGTAAAGAACGCGGACGAAAAATTAAAAGAAAAAGCTTATAAACTGGAATATACGAACGACGAAAACGCGATCGGGAGAATTATCGAACGATTCGGTTATGAGGGTAACGAATGAGTGAACAGGTAACGGCAAGCGTAATGCTTGATAAATTTGCATCCGATTTAAACTTGGAAGTGGTATACGACGGCCGTGGGGTAATGACGCTTTCGAGTATGAGCGTAGAGCGCCCCGGATTATTATTGGCGGGATTTTTGGATTATTTCGACGCGCGGCGTATTATCGTGATCGGGCTTTCCGAATACGAATACTTGCGTACTTTTTCGGAAGAAGAACAGTTTAGCCGAATTTCCAAATTATTCGATCACGGGGAAATCCCTTGCGTGATTTTAAGCCGCAGTATGCAGATTTTGCCACAGCTTTTGGAAGCGGCAAAACGCGCCGCTTGTCCCGTCTTTTCCAGTCCGAAAATGACGACGGACTTGATGAGCGATCTGTATATCTATTTAAATCGCCATTTGGCGCCGTCCACGCCCGTACACGGCGTATTGATGGAAGTATTCGGCGTGGGGATCTTGCTCACGGGCAACAGCGGCGTAGGAAAAAGCGAAACGGCAATGGAGCTGATCAAACGCGGACACCGCTTGATTGCCGACGATAACGTGATTTTAAAAGAGATCGCCAACGAATTATACGGCACGGCACCCGATATTATCCGTTATTTTATGGAGCTTCGCGGCATTGGGATCATCAACGTAAAGAGTATGTACGGTTCGGGTTCGGTGTTGGATGAAAAAGAGGTGCAGCTCGTCATTGAATTGGAGCATTGGCAGCACGGAAAAACGTACGACCGTATCGGCGACGACGGCGGCACGGCGGAATATTTGGGAGTGAAACTTCCCAAGCTGACGATTCCCGTTTCTCCCGGCAGAAACTTGGCGATCATCATCGAGGTAGCGGCGAGAAATTACCGTTTGAAGAGTATGGGTTACGACGCTTCGGAAGAACTTATCAATCGCAGTATCGGGCGATAAACAAAGGAAAACGAGATGGAAATTTTAGCACCTGCGGGAAACATGGAATGCGCCAAGGCGGCGATCGATAACGGCGCGAACGCGATATATCTTGGGTATACCGCTTTTTCCGCGCGCGATGGCGCTGAAAATTTCGATGAGGAAAGTTTAAAAAGCGTTTTAACTCAAGCGCATTTTGCGGGCGTAAAGGTATATGTGGCGATGAATACGATGGTGAAGGCGCAAGAGCTGGACATCTTCGTGAAAACGCTTCTTTGCCTTTGGAATATGGGCGCGGACGCAATCATTTTGCAGGATATGTTGCTTGGAAAATATTTGCACGAAACCTATCCCGAAATCGTCTTGCATTTGAGTACGCAGGCGGGCGTTTGCAGCGCAGAGGGCGCGGAGCTTGCCAAAGAATACGGTTTTTCGCGTGTGATCTTGGCGCGCGAAACGCCTATCAAAGAAATCGAAACGATCGCAAAGATTGTTGAAACGGAAGTTTTTATACAGGGCGCGCTTTGTTCTTCGTATTCGGGGCAATGCTATTTTTCGTCGTTTGCGGGAGGCAACAGCGGCAACCGCGGCAGGTGCAAACAACCTTGCCGCAAAAAGTACTGCTTGGATAGAAAGGGCTACGAAGAACGCGCTTACGCGCTTTCGCTTTCCGATCTTTGCGTTGGCGAGGATATTTTAAAGCTCGCGCAGCTTGGCGTGGCGTCTTTCAAAATCGAGGGCAGAATGCGCCGCAAAGAATACGTGGGGGCGGCGGTAAAATATTACCGTATGCTTTTGGACGGCGGTTATACTGAAGCGGAAAAAACGGCGGCGCTTTCCGATTTAAAACGCGCCTATAATCGCGGGAATTATACGAAAGGGCTTGCATTTTCGCAGGATAAACGCTTTTTATCCCGTGCGGTACAAGGGCATCTTGGGGAAAAAGTGGGCGTTGTAACGGTGCTCAACGGAAAGTATTTCGTGGAAAGCGTATTTAAAGCAACGCAGGGCGACGCGTTCAAGATCTTGCGCGACGGTCAAGAGGTAGGCGGCGCCTTGTTTGTAAAAAGCGAACGCCGCGGGTTTACGATATCCGCGAAATCACGCCTTCGAAACGGCGATAGCGTATTCGTTACCACGGATACGGCGGCGAATGCGCGAACGGCGGGTACGCCGCGAATTTTTCCGCTTTCGCTTTCCTTGCGATTTGCCGTAGGCGAGCGCGCGCAAATTTCGGGCGGCGGCGTTACGGTGAGATCGGAAGCGCAATTATCTGCCGCAACGTCCAGTCCTTTGACGGAAGAAGAGCTGAAAAATAATTTTTTAAAGGTCGACGGGTTGCCGATCGCGGTGAAGTTTGAAAAAGCGTCGCTGAGCGGCAGCGTGTTTATTGCTCGTTCGCAGTTGAATGCGCTTCGCCGCGCGTTTTACGCCAAGCTTTGCGAAAAGATCGTAAAGGGAGATAGAAAAGAGCTTTCTTTTCTTCCCTTGCCGCAAGCTTGCTTCACAGGCGAAAACGGTAAAACGGCGGTGATATCCGACGATTTTACGGGAATCGAAGCGGAAATAGGAATCTATAAGCCGAGCGATTATTCCGCGCCGCTTTCGGGCGATTTTGAGGCTTTTTCAGGCGAAAAATATCTGTATTTTCCCGCTTTTCATTCGGGGAACGATATTTTGCGCGCAAAGGCGCTCGTTAAAGAAAACGCTTTGGACGGGCTGTATATCGAAAATTACGACGGCTTGAAAATCGTGGAAGAAATCGGCTGTAAAGCGTTTGTCGGTACGGGGCTGAATCTTGCCAATCCCATTGCGATCAAAACGCTTTTGGAAAATCCGAACGTGCGCTATTACGCCGTATCTAAAGAATTAAGCGAAAGAGAAAGCGCGCCGTTGATCGGCAAGCAATCGTTTGCGCTCGGTTGTGGGGATATTAAGCTGATGGACTTGATCTATTGTCCGTTTGAGCGCACTTGCGGCAGTTGCGATAAACGGCAGCTGTATACGCTTACGGATGAAAATTCGCGCGAGTTCCCCGTACGAAGGGTTCTTTCGGCAGACGGCGCGTGCCGATTCGAAGTGTATAATTGCGCTTCTTTGATCGGTAAAGGCGTTGCGGGCGCGGGAACGCTTATAGAAGTAACGGTGCAGTCGCAAAAAACGTGCGTGGCGCTCGCTGCAAACGACGAGCGAGCACAAAAGGAGATCTTTCGTCGGTATACGGCGGGGCACGCTAAAAACGGAGTATTGTAAAGGATAGATTATGAACGCAAGAGCGATGGAAAAAACTGAATTGAATAAAATTCTTTCTCTCGCCGCTTCGTACGCGGTTCTTGAGGGGGGAAAAGCTCGTTTGCGGGGCTTACATCCGTCCGCTTCGCTCGTTGAGGTAAAACGCGCGTTAAAAACGACGGAGGAATGCGTTCGCTTGCTATTTTCGTACGGGATAGCAAAGATAGAATATTTCCCGCCGTTTTCCGACGAAATCGAACGCGCGCAAAAAGGCTCGGCGCTCTCTTGCGGCGAACTTCTTGCCGTTGGGAATTTGTTGCGTTCGATCCGTATTGCATATAACGGTATTTCTTCCGTAGCGGACGAAGAGATCCGTTTTATGAAGGAGCTTGCGAACAAATTATATTTCGACGCGGGGCTTGAGGACGATATCAATACGAAAATTTTGAGCGATACGGAAGTGAGCGACCACGCGAGCGACAAGCTGTATACCTTGCGCCGCGAGATCCGTTTATTAAACGAGCGTATCCGTTCCCGACTTTCCGAATATCTTTCTGGCTCCGACGGGAAATATTTGCAAGACGCGATCGTAACAATGCGAAACGACCGTTACGTTTTGCCCGTCAAGGTGGAATACAAACGCAATATCAAAGGCTTTATCCACGACCGTTCTTCTTCGGGCGCGACTTTCTTTATCGAGCCTGAAGAAGTTTTGGAAATGAATAACGAGCTTCGCTCGCTGATGATCGACGAACGGGAGGAAGTGGAGCGTATTTTAGGCGAACTTTCCCGCCGCGTGGGGCAAATGGCGGACGAGCTTTCTTTGGATATTGCCGTTTTGGAAGAGATCGATAGTCTGTATGCAAAAGCGGAATACGCGTATAAATTGCGTGCGGTGCGCCCCGAGGTCAATCAAGAGGGGATTATCGATATCAAAATGGGCAGGCATCCGCTGATCGATCAAAAAAAGGTCGTGCCCGTTTCCCTTTCGATTGGCAACGGCTATCGTTTTTTGTTAATCAGCGGCCCGAATACGGGAGGAAAAACGGTTACTTTAAAAATGGTAGGGCTGTTTTCCGCAATGTCGGCTTGCGGGTTGTTTATCCCCGCTCGCGAAGCGAATATTGCCGTTTTTGAAGAAATTTATTGCGACGTAGGCGATTCGCAAAGCATTGAAGAAAGTCTTTCCACCTTTTCTTCGCATATCACGAATATTATCAATATCGTGGAAAAGGCAGATCAAAACAGCCTCGTGCTCATCGATGAATTGGGCGGCGGCACCGATCCCGACGAGGGGCAGGCTTTGGCGAAAGCCGTCGTTTCCCATCTTCTCAAAACGGGCTGTACGGGCGTAGTAACTACGCACTATACGGCGCTCAAAGAATTTGCGTTCGCTACGGACGGGATCGAAAACGCGTGTATGGAATTCGATAGCAACACCTTACAACCGCTTTATTTGATGAAGATTGGGCTTCCCGGTTCGAGCAACGCATTGGCGATTTCCCGTCGGCTGGGTTTAAAGGAAAGTATTTTAACGGAAGCGATCGCCTCGTTATCCGAGGACGCGCAAAAATTCGAGCATATCGTGAGAAGTGCCGAGGAAAGCCGCATCGCCGCCGAACGGGCGTTTACGGAAGCGAACCGTTTGAAAGCGGAATGGCAAGAAAAACTTGCGGAAACGGAAAAGGAGCGCGAGCGTTTGCAACGGGAGCGGGAAAAGTTATTCACGGCGGCAAAAGCCGAGTCGCGGCGAATTATCAACGAGCGTTCTGCGCAGGCGGAAGAATTGCTTGCGGAAATGGAAGAAATTTTCGCCAAAGAGCATCTGACGGAAAACGATCTCATTCGCGCAAGAACGCTGAAAAATAAACTTGGGGACTTGGCTTACGATACGCAAAGCGAAGAACTTTCCCGCCCGCAGTATCGACCTGCGAAGATCGAAGAATTGAAAGCGGGCGATAAGATTTACGTGCAAAGTATCAACGATGAGGGCGTAATACAAAGTATCCGTCCGCAAAAGAACGAAGCGGAAGTGCTTTGCGGAAATTTGCGGCTTCGCTGTAAAATTTCCGATCTGAGCGTATTGATCGGTGGGAAAGTAGCGCAAACTACGGATAAAAAAGTTCCGAAATGGAAACGGCAACAAGCGGGGGAAAGGGTACAGGTTTCCAAATCTCTCGCGCCAAAGCCCGCGCCCACGCTGGAATTGAACGTGATCGGGCTAACCGTCCACGAAGCGATTCCCGAAGTGGAAGCGTTTATCGACGGCGCGGTGATCTCTAATTTGGAAGAGGTGCGTATCGTACACGGAATGGGTACGGGCAAGCTCCGCGCAGGAATACACGAATATTTGCGAACAGCCAAAAATGTGGCAGAATTCCGTTTGGGTAGATACGGTGAAGGGGAAACGGGCGTAACGATCGTCAAGATCAAATAAGCATAATTGTCCTACTTGAAAAATAAAATACTCCGAAAGGATTTTTTTCAAGGGGAAGGTTATGAAAAAGAAAAATTTATTGATGCATATAGCTACGAATTTTGCACTCGGTTGTTTGGTGCTTTCCGTTGCTCTCGCTTGCTTTTTGCCCGTCGAAAGCGAAACGGTGGGCGGGGAAAGCGAAATCTACCGCACGGGAAACGAATCGAGCGGCGGCGTATCCTTGATGTTCAACGTCTATTGGGGGACGGACGAGGTTTACGAAATTTTGGAAACCTTGGACGAATACGAGGCGAAAGCCACGTTCTTTATCGGTGGCTGTTGGGCGGACGATAACGTGCAGTGCTTAAAGGATATCCTTGCTCGCGGGCACGAACTTGGCAATCACGGTTATTTTCATAAAGACCACGATAAGCTTTCCGCGGAAGCCAATCGCGAAGAGATTGTGCGTTGCAATCAATTCGTAGCTTTGGCAACGGGCTTTACGCCCACGCTGTTTGCGCCTCCGAGCGGCGCGTATAACGACGATACGCTTTCCGTTGCGGCGCAGTTGAATATGAAAACCATCCTTTGGACGAAAGATACGATCGATTGGCGGGATAAAAACGCTTCGCTCATCTATACGCGGGCGACGAAGGATATTAAAGCGGGAGCGTTTATCTTGATGCACCCGATGGAGGCGACGGCTAATGCGCTTCCCGATATTTTAAAATACTATCAAAGCCAAAATTTACGCGCGATCACTGTCGGCGAAAATTTACAGGCGGGAGGATAAAATGGTAAAAGAAAAGAGATATGAAAACGGTTTACGGGTGATCGTAAGGCAAATGGACGGATTGTATTCCGTTACGATGGGGATTTTGGTCGGCACGGGCGCGTGCGTGGAAACGGACGCGGAGGACGGCATTTCCCATTTTATCGAACATATGCAATTCAAGGGTACGAAAAAGCGCAATTCCTATGAAATTTCCGACGCGTTCGATCGCATCGGCGCGCAAGTTAACGCATTTACGGGCAAAGAGTGTACTTGCTATTATTCCAAATGTACCAGCGATCACACGGCGGAAGCGTTTGAGATTTTAGCCGATCTATTTTTGAACGCAACCTATCCCGAAGAGGAAATGGTACGCGAAAAAGGGGTCGTATGCGAAGAAATATCCATGAACGAGGACGCGCCCGAGGATCTTTGTTTGGATCTTTTGGCTACGGCGACTTACGGCAAGGAAAATTACGGCAGAAATATCCTCGGTACGGTGAAAAATGTTCAGGGATTTACCGTGGACGATATTCTGCGTTATAAATCCGAACGTTATTGCCCCGAAAATATCGTGATCTCTTTTGCGGGGGGAATCGATTTCGATACGGCGATCGCATTGGTCGAAACGCATTTCAGCGCGCTGAAAAAAGGTGAATTTAAGCCCCGCCAATTAAAAGTGCAACGCGTAAATCAAAGTCTTGTGAAAACCAAGCCGATCGAACAGGTGCATCTTGCGATTGCTTATCCTACGATCGCGCGCCCGCACGCTCTGACGAACGCCTTGCAAACGATGAACAGTATTTTGGGCGGCAGTATGAGCTCCCGACTGTTTCAAGAGGTTCGCGAAAAAGAGGGGCTTGCCTATTCGGTGTATTCGTATGCGTCCTGCTATGAAGAATGCGGTTCGCTCACCGTTTACGCGGGGGTAAATCCCGCGAACGAGGAAGCGGCTTACGCGGCGATTGAACGGGTGATCCGAGAATTAACAGAAAAAGGCGTAACGGACGAGGAGTTTTTGCGCGGCAGAGAGCAGATGAAATCGTCTATGATCTATTCACAGGAAAGCACCTCTTCGCAAATGCTCACTTACGGCAAAGAAATGCTTTTTAAAAACGAAGTGTACGATTTTGAGGAACGCTTTGAAAAGATCAACGCTTTGAAGAAAGAAAGCGTTTTGGAAGCGATCGAGCTTACTTTCGGTTCGGGCGCAAAATCGGTGGTTGTCGTGGGAAATACCGATAAAGCGCTTCCCCTTTAACCATGCAAGATACCAAAGTAAAAATGGGCTTTCCGCCCGTATACGATGAAAATAGCCGCGTGCTGATCTTGGGCAGCTTTCCGTCGGTGCAAAGCCGAAAAGTAAGCTTTTATTACGGGAACAAACAAAACCGTTTTTGGCGTATGATCTATTCTATTTTCGGGGAAGAGTATTCGGAGGATACGGAAAAGAAAAAAGCGTTCTTATTAAAAAACGGGATCGCGCTTTGGGATATCGCAACGGAATGTCAGATTGAAGGCTCGAAGGATTCCACGCTGAAAAACGCAAAAATTGCCGATTTAACGCCTATTTTGCAAACGGCAAACATTCAAAAGATATTGCTCAACGGTGCGCTCGCTTTTCAGCTTTTCGAAACGAAATATAACATGATCGGTATTCCCTATCTCAAAATGCCGTCCACAAGTCCCGCCAATCCGAGATTTTCGGTGGAAAAATGGAAAGAGGTGCTTGATGACTTACGATAAATTGCTTGGCAAATTGAAAGAGCTGTCGGAAAAAGATTTTGCGGCGTTTCAAAGCAAATTGATTAAATCTCCGTCGCAAACGCTGTTGGGGGTTCGTACGCCCGTTTTGCGGAAAATAGCGAAGGAGTGGACGAAACAAATTGAACGGTTGCTTTCTTTTCCCGACGAATATTACGAAGTAACCTTCATTAAATTAACGGCGGTTTCCTATCTTCCGTACGAAGAATTTTTAAAGTACGTCAATCGGGTCGTTCCGCTCATCGATAATTGGGCGCTTTGCGACAGTTTTCGCCCGAAATGCTTAAAAAAGCATAAGGACGGGTATTTGCCCAAACTGCTCTCGTTTTTGGAAAATAAGACGGAATTTTCCGTGCGATACGCGTTGGTAACGCTGCTTGCGTTTTACGTGGAAGAAAAATATTTGCCGCTTTTGTTCGGCGTTTTAAAAAGCACGGATACCCAAGCTTACTACGTACATATGGCGGCGGCGTGGCTGACGGCGGAAATTTTGGTTAAGTATTTCGACGCGGGCGTAGCGTTTTTAAAAGAATACGCGATCAGAAAGGAAACGCATAATAAGGCGATACAAAAAGCGATCGAAAGCTATCGGCTCACAAAAGAACAAAAAGAGCTTTTAAAGGCTCTGAAAATAAAAAATTAAGTAAGGTGTTTTATGGATATTTTACAAACGATCACGCAGGAATTCGGCTTGACGCAAACGCACGCGAAAAACATCGTTTCGCTCATCGACGAGGGAAATACCATTCCCTTTATCGCAAGATACCGTAAGGAAATGACGGGCAGTTGCGACGATCAAGTGTTGCGCGAAATTTTCGATCGGCTTACTTATCTTCGCAACCTCGAAAAGAGAAAGGAAGAAGTAACCGCTTCGATCACTGAGCAAGGGAAAATGACGGATGAAATTCGCGAGAACCTTGCAATGGCGAGCATTTTGACGGAAGTGGAGGATATCTACCGCCCGTATAAACAAAAGCGTAAAACACGCGCTTCCGTTGCCATCGCCAAGGGCTTGCAGCCGCTTGCCGACGCGATTTTTGCGCAGGACGCGAATCTTAGCGTTTACGCCGAAGCGGAAAAATACTTAAACGGGGAAGTAGCGAGCGTAGAAGAAGCGATCGCAGGGGCAAAGGATATTATTGCGGAAACGATCTCCGACGATGCCGCTACGCGTAAAAAATTGCGTAATTTCTTTTTCAAGCACGGAGAGATCGTTTCTTGCTACGCAAAGGGCAAGGAAGCTGAGGACGAGGCAAAAACGTACGGTATGTACGCCGATTACGCCGAACCCGTCAGTGAAATCAAAAGCCACAGAGTATTGGCTCTTAACCGCGGCGAAAAAGAAGAATTTTTAAAAGTTAGTATTCGGGTGAACGACGAGATCGCAAAGCGTATCGCAGCGGCGAGCTTTTTGAAAAACGGCGGCGAAAGCACGAAGCTTGTAAAGGAAGCGGCGGAAGATAGCTACGACCGTTTAATCGCGCCGTCGGTGGAACGCGAGGTGCGCGCGCAGCTCTTTGAAGAAGCGAGCGAACAGGCGATTAAAATGTTCGAACTCAATTTAAAACCTCTTTTGATGCAGCCGCCCGTCAAGGATAAGGTTACGATGGGATGGGATCCCGGTTACAGAACGGGCTGTAAAATTTGCGTGGTAGACGGCACGGGTAAGGTGCTCGATCATACCGTCGTGCACGTAACGCTTCCCGGCGCGCGTGTGGAAGAACCCAAACGCGTGTTAAAAGCAATGATCGCAAAGCACGGCGTGCAGGTTATTTCCTGCGGCAACGGCACGGCTTCGAAGGAAAGTGAAATTTTCATTGCGCAAATGATCAAGGAAATCAAAGCGGAAACGGGCAGAACGGTCAGTTACGTCATCGTCAACGAAGCGGGTGCGTCCGTATATTCGGCAAGCCCCCTCGGCGCGGAAGAATTTCCCGAATTCGACGTTACGACGAGGAGCGCCGTTTCCATTGCCCGCCGTTTGCAAGATCCTTTGGCGGAGCTGATCAAGATCGATCCCAAATCCATCGGCGTGGGGCAATATCAGCACGATATGAACGAAAAGCGGTTGGATACCGCGCTTGAAGGGGTGTTGGAAGATTGCGTAAACAGCGTAGGCGTAGACTTGAACACGGCGAGCGTTTCGCTTTTGAAGTTTATCGCGGGATTAAATTCTTCGGTAGCGAAAAATATCGTAGCTTACCGTGAAACAAACGGGAAATTTACTTCCAGAAAACAGCTTTTAAACGTTCCTAAATTAGGCGAAAAGGCGTATACGCAATGCGCGGGCTTCCTTCGTATCGATTGCGGCGATAATATTTTGGATAATACGGCGGTGCACCCCGAAAGCTATGGAAAAGCGGAACGGTTGCTCAATTTGTTCTCGTATACAAAAGAGGACGTTCGGGCGCGTAGAATCGCTGATTTGCGGGCGAAGATCATCGCTTACGGCGAGGATCGCGCGGCGCGTGAAACGGGCTTGGATAAAGCCACGCTCATCGACGTGGTAACCGAGCTGATGAAGCCGGGTAGAGATATCCGCGAGGCATTGCCTGCGCCTACGCTCCGTAGCGATATTATGGGGATTGAAGATCTGAAAGTGGGAATGGAACTCACGGGCACGGTGCGCAACGTCGTCGATTTTGGCGCGTTTATCGATATCGGCGTGCATCAAGACGGTTTGGTTCATATTTCCGAAATCACCGATCGTTATATCCGTCATCCATCGGAAGTATTGAAAGTCGGGCAGGTTGTAACCGTTCGCATCAAAGAGGTAGATATAAAGAAAAACCGTATCGGACTTACGATGAAGAGCAAGAAGTGAAGATTTTTTCAAAAAATACTTGACTTTCTCATAGTTTTATATTACAATTATAATATGATTTAGATTGTACGATCATATTTTTATTAAATTATCATCTACGGAGGAACTTATTATGTTGGAAAAAATTCAAGAAATGCTCGCAGAAGCACTCAACCTGCCTTTGGAAAAGGTAACGCCCGATGCGAATATCGTTGAAGATCTCGGCGCGGATTCTTTGGACGTTGTGGAAATGCTCACCGAACTTGAAGATAAATACAACATCACTATTCCCGACGAGGACGTTGACAAGCTCAAAACCGTTCGCGACGTTGCGGAAGTGCTTGAAAAATTGATGTAAACAAATGAAAGCGACGCTCTCGGCTGCTCCGAGGGCGTTTCTTTTTTGTTTTTTCGCGCGCAAACGTTTGCAATAAAAATAATTCTATGGTATAATCGTAAAGATGAAAAAATTGGTAGAGGTAAGCAATGTTACAAGTTACGGGCGTTTCTTTGCAATACGGCAGTAAAAAACTGTTTGAAGACGTTAATTTAAAATTTACAAAGGGGAATTGCTACGGGATCATCGGCGCGAACGGCGCGGGCAAATCCACCTTTTTGAAAGTGCTTTCGGGCGAGATCGAACCGCAAAAGGGATACGTTTCTTTGGATAAGAACGAGCGTATGTCCGTTTTGCAGCAAAACCAAAATATGTACGATAACGAAACGGTGCTCCGCACCGTTATGCTTGGATTTAAGCATCTCGTCGATATCATGGATGAAAAGGACGCTTTGTATGCAAAGCCCGATTTTTCGGAAGAGGACGGGATTCGCGCGGCTGACTTGGAAAGCGAGTTTGCCGAGCTAAACGGCTACGACGCCGAATACCAAGCGGGGCAGCTTTTGAACGCTTTGGAAATTCCCGACGAATTGCATTATTCGCTCATGAGCGAGTTGGACGCAAAACAAAAGGTACGCGTGCTATTGGCGCAGGCGCTTTTCGGGGATCCCGACGTGTTACTTTTGGACGAGCCTACCAACAACTTGGATATCAAGACGGTGCGTTGGTTGGAAAATTATTTGATGGATTTTGAAAATACCATCATTATCGTTTCGCATAACCGTCACTTCCTCAATAAGGTTTGTACGAATATTTGCGACGTGGATTTCGGCAAGATCAATATGTACGTGGGCAACTACGATTTTTGGTATCAAACGAGCCAACTGCTTGCCCGTCAACAACGCGAGCAAACCAAAAAAGCCGAGCAGCGCGCAAAGGAATTGCAGGAATTTATCGCCCGTTTTGCGGCGAACGCTTCCAAATCCCGTCAAGCAACCTCACGCAAAAAGGAGCTTGAAAAGCTGACGATCAACGATTTTAAACCGTCGCTCAGAAAATATCCTTTCATCGATTTTAAGTTCGAACGGGAAATCGGCAACGACATTTTGATGGTGGAGGGCTTGACGAAAGAGGGATATTTTAAAGACCTTTCTTTCACGGTCCAGCGCGGCGAAAAGATCGGTATCGTTTGCGATAAGAGCACGACGCTTACGATGCTTTACGATATTTTGAGCGGAAAAGTAGAACCCGACGCAGGTACGGTGAAATGGGGCAAAACGATTTCCGTTTCTTATTTCCCGCAAAACAACAACGAATATTTCGAAGGTTGCGATCTCAACCTCGTGGAATGGCTTTCGCAATATTCCAACGATCATTACGAGGAATATCTTCGCGGTTGGCTTGGCAGAATGTTGTTTTCGGGGGAAGAAGCGCTCAAAAAAGCAAAGGTGCTTTCGGGCGGCGAAAAAGTGCGCTGTATGCTTGCGAAAATGATGCTGGAAGGAAGCAATTTCCTCATTTTCGACGAACCGACCAACCATTTGGATTTGGAATCGATCACCGCGCTCAACAACGGGCTTTCCTCGTATAAAGGCTGTATGCTGTTGACCTCTCACGACCAAGAGCTGATGAATACAGTAGCAAACCGTATCATTGAGATCCGTGAAACGAAAGTATACGATCGCCAAGTTACCTACGACGAATATCTCGACGAAACACACGGCTAAAAGCAAAAATCCTCGCATGGCGCGAGGATTTTTTAATATTCCCACCAAGGCTTGTCTGCAATCGGCGGTGAAGCGCTCCCATCCGTCGTAACGCTTGGAAGAGTGATCGTTTTTCCGCGATTATCCAGATAATACGGCGTAATTTGATAAACGTATCGCGCGTTTTCATCTAAATCACGGTCTAAAAATTCGGTGAACGCTTTGCCTCGATAAACGGTTTTCGTGCCGTCAAGCCCCGTGCGCTCGATCGCGTATTCGTAAAAGGCGGGCGGCGGATTTTTAAAATAGATTATTGCGCCGCCGTTTTCCACTTTGATCGCGGGCGAAACAATGCTCGGCGCGGAAAATACGCGGGATCGTTCCCGCGGCAAATACGATCGATTGAACAGCTCCTGCAAGCGGAAAGCGGCAGGGCTTTTTTCGTCGGCGAGCAAGACCCGATGATCGTTTTCGTAGGCGAGTTTATCCAGCGTTGTCGTTTGTATTCCGATCGGCTTTTCAAAATCAGGTACGCGCTTTCCGTCGTATATGCGTTCCAGGATTGCTTTCGTAAAGTTGCACGGCGTGCCGCCGCCCGTGCAGTCAACGGGAGTATTGTCGGTATTTCCCATCCATACGCCCACGGTATCCAATGAGGTATAAGCAACGGTATAGGCGTCTGTGTTTCCGTTTTTTGTGCCGACGGTACCCGTTTTTGCGGCAACGGAAAAGGGAAGGGAACGCAATTTTTTTGCCGTGCCGTTTTGGGCGGCAGTTTTTAAAGTATCGGTAACGAGATACGCCGTTTCGGGGGAAAAGGCGTGCGCGGCGATATCGTTGCGAGTGTATACGATTTCACCTTGGCGTCTGATCTCTTTAATAAATCGGCACGGCATAAATCGCCCGTCCGAGGCAAAAGTCGTGTATGCCGAAAGAATATCGAAAAAGGAAAACCCGCGTTCCATACCCCCCAAAGCGAGCGCGAGCGAACGGTCTTTTTCCGAAATAGGCAAGCCGAGCTTTTGCGCGTAAGCGACCGCCTTATTGACGGTGAGCGAATTTAAGGTTTTGACGGCGGGGATATTCAAGCTTTTCGAAATCGCTTCCCGCGCGCTGATATAGCCGTGGTATTGATCATCGTAATTTTGCGGGGCGTAGCCGCTGAAATTTACGGCTTCGTCCAAAATCGGCGTTGCGGGCGATAATATGCCTTCCTCAAAGGCAGGCGCGTAAACGAGCAACGGTTTGATCACCGAGCCGGGCAAGCGTTTAATGTTTCCCGCCGTAGAAAAGAACGCCTTTACGGCATGGGTTTCGTTGTCGATCACGGCGAGCGTTTTATCGCTGCTTGCCTCTTCTTGAACGGATTCCAACGTTCGTTGTGCGGTCGGTTGCAAATAGGTGTAAAGCTCGATTTTTCCGCTCAGCGGCAAATCGTTTTCTTCCGCGATCGATTCAAATTCTTCGACGGCGTAGTGCGCGTAGGAACGCGAGGCGTTTTGCTTGGGTGCTTCGGGCAGGGCGGCAAGACAAGCTCGCTCGTATTCCGCTTGGGAAATGGATTTTTGCGCAAGCATAGCAGAAAGCACCGTTTTACGCCGAGCAAGGCATTTTTCGGGGTTTTTAAACGGCGAATAATTGTTTGGCGATTTTACCAATCCCGCAAGCATAGCAGCTTCCGGCAAGGTGAGCGTTTCGGCGGATTTTCCAAAATAAAAATCGCTTGCAGAACCGATTCCGTAGCAACTGTGTCCAAAATAGATCGTGTTTAGGTACATTTCCAAAATTTCCGCTTTAGTATAGTTTCGTTCCAACAGGGCTGTGAGCTTAAATTCTTTTAACTTCCGTCGCACCGTTTTTTCTAAGCTCAAATGCGTGTTTTTGACGAGTTGTTGCGATATGGTGGACGCCCCTTCTTTAAACGAGCCGGATTGCAAATTTTTTAAAAACGCTTTCCCAATACGGATAAAGTCAAATCCGTGGTGGGTATAAAAACGCTTGTCCTCAGTGTTTACGAACGCTTGAGCGGCGAAATTGGGAAGATCATTCAAAGCGACGGTATCACGGTTTTCAAATGCTAAAACGCCCGAAAGCCGTTCGCCGTTTGCGTCGTAAACGATGATCTGCGTATCGGGGAGCAGCAGCTTCTCGCGGCTGAGTTTAGCGTCTTTCGTTACGAAAAAATAATATCCCGCCATGGCGGCGAACGCGCAAAAAAGCACGGTTAAAAGGATTAAAAGGACTTTTCTAAACGTTTTCATACGATTGCAGTATTTGCTTTTTTCTCGTTTTTATTAAGGAAAAACGGCTAAAATTAGCGTGAAAGACTTGAAAAAATTCGCTAAAAAGAGTATAATAAAATAAATTAGTATGTATTTTTGGAAAAGGTATGGAAAAGAAGTATAAAATTATCACCTACGGCTGTCAAATGAACGTGCACGAATCGGAAAAGATCGCGGGCATTTTACGCCGTATGGGTTATGAAGAAACGGCAACGGAGGATACGGCGGATATTATCGTTTTTAATACCTGCTGTATTCGGGAAAATGCGGAAAATCACGCGTTTGGCAATATCGGCGCGCTGAAAAAACTAAAAAGGAATAATCCTAATCTGATCATTGCCGTAGGCGGGTGTATGACGCAGGAAAAGGGAAAGACGGAAATTTTAAAACAAAAATTCCCGTTTATCGATATTATGTTCGGTACGCTGAACTTGGAAGAGTTGGAAGAGCTGATCAAAGAAAAGCAAGCGGGCAAAAAACGCGTTGTGAGAATCCGTGAAACAGAAGGCGAGATCGTTGAATTTGACGGCGCGTATCGAACGAGTTATCCAAACGCTTGGGTGAATATCATGTACGGCTGCAATAATTTTTGTTCGTACTGTATCGTACCCTACGTGCGCGGTCGCGAGCGTTCGAGAAAACCCGAGCATATCGTTGCGGAAGTGAAAAAGCTGGTTGCCGAAGGATATAAAGAAATCACCTTGCTTGGGCAAAACGTCAATTCCTACGGTACGGACGGTTTGGGCGTGAGCTTTGCGGAGCTTTTGGATGCGGTGGCTTCGATCGAAGGAAAATTCCGTTTACGGTTTATGACGAGTCATCCCAAGGATTTTAACGAGGAGATCGTGAAAGTGATGCAAAAGCATCGCAAGATCATGCGGCTCGTTCACTTGCCCGTGCAATCGGGTTCGAACGAGGTTTTGAAGAATATGAACCGCCGCTATACAAGGGAAAAATACCTTGCCGAAATCGAAATGCTTCGAAGTTATTTTCCCGAAGCGGAGGTTACGACGGATATCATCGTGGGCTTCCCCGGAGAAACGGAAGAAGATTATCTTTTGACGGAAGACCTCGTGAAACGGGTAAATTACGCTTCGGCGTTCACCTTTGTGTATTCGAAGCGTCAGGGTACGAAAGCTGCCGCAATGGAAAATCAGATTCCCGAAGAGGTACAAAAGGATCGAATCATGCGTCTCGTTGCGCTCGTCAATTCGTTGACCCGTCAAAAATCCGAAGCATATTTGGGCAAAACTGTGGAAATACTTTGCGAGGACTACGACGAAAAGAAGGGCTTGTATCTCGGTCGCGACGAATTCGGGCGAATGGGGTATTTTAAAAGCGAACAAAACGAGATCGGCAATTTCGTCGATTTGAAAATTACGGAAGCGAACGGTATATCTCTTTACGGGGAAAAGGTGTAAACAAAAGGTAGGTCAAGCTTATGGGACTGTCAAATATGATGACGCATTATCTGCAGATTAAGGATAAATATCCCGATTGCGTGCTTTTTTATCGCTTAGGCGATTTTTACGAGATGTTTTTCGACGACGCGATCAGGGTTTCGAAGCTTCTCGATCTCACGCTGACGGGCCGCGATTGCGGGCTTGAGGAGCGCGCGCCGATGTGCGGAATTCCGTATCATGCGGCTGACGTATATATTGCAAAGCTCGTTGCGGCAGGGGAAAAGGTGGCGATCTGCGAACAGCTTTCCGATCCCAAGGCGGGGCGCGGTTTGGTGGAACGCGACGTGGTACGCGTGGTTTCGGCAGGTACGCTCATCGACGATACGATGTTGGACGAGCGCGCAAACAATTATATTGCATGCCTTTATAAAGAGGACGAACGGATCGCCGCGGCGTGGACGGATATCACGACGGGCGAATTTTGCGTTCAGGAATTTACGGGCGAAACCGCTTTGGAAGATACGATCGGGCATCTAATGAAGATCGGCGCGGTAGAAATTATTTGTAACGAAGAAATGCTTCTTGCGTCCAAAAATATTCGCGAGGTCAAGCACAAGATGCTTCCCGCGTTTTCTTGCTATCTTCCTTGGGCGTTTAACGCCCGTCACGCGGAGAAAAATCTTTTGGAACAGCTCGGGGCGAAATCTCTCGCTGCGTACGGAATAGGGGCAAAAGATAACCTTATTTCGGCGGCTGGGGCGCTCGTAGAATATCTTAGGGAAACGCAAAAGCATTCCCTTTCCAATTTAAACGCGATCAAATTGATCAATCGCGATCGGTTTATGGTGCTCGATAGCATTGCCGTGCGTAATTTGGAGCTTGTAAGAAGCAACGCCGAAAATAAAAAATACGGCTCGCTGTTATGGCTTTTGGATAAAACGAAAACGGCGATGGGCGCAAGGCTCTTGCATAATATGATTTTGTCGCCGCTCAAAGAGATCGAAGCAATCGAATATCGGCAACGCGGCGTAGAGGAGCTTGTGAACGCTTCCGTCGTTCGCATGGGGCTTTCGGACGCGCTCAAGAGCGTAAAGGATATCGAACGGCTTTCGGGAAAAATTTCCAACGGGAATTTTATGCCGCGCGATTGCGTGGCTCTTGCCGATTCGCTCAATGCGATTCCTTCGCTGAAATTTTTATTGACGGGTTTTTCTTCGCAGATCATTGCGGATATCGACGCAGGGCTTTTGGATATGAAACCGCTTGCCGATCTTTTGACGGCGGCGATCGATAACGAGCCGCCTGCGCTTTTGAAAGACGGAGGTTTTATTAAAAAAGGTTATTCGCAAGAATTGGACGAGCTTATAGCGATCGGAGAAAACGGTGAATCGATCGTTCGCGAGCTGGAAGCGAGGGAGCGCGAACGCACGGGTATTAAGAACTTAAAAGTGGGCTATAACCGCGTGTTCGGGTATTATATCGAAATCACCAATTCGTTCAAGGATAAAACGCCGCCCGAATATATCCGTAAGCAAACGCTGACGACGGGCGAACGGTTTATTACGGAAGAATTGAAAATTTTGGAAGAAAAGATTTTAACGAGCAAGGAACGCGCGTTAAAATTGGAGCTTCGTTTGTATTCCGAGCTGTTGGAAACGATGTTCTCTCATATCGATCGGTTAAAGACGATTTCTTCCTCGATCGCGCTTTTGGATTGCTTGGTATCTTTTGCAACAGTCGCCAAAGAACGCCGCTACGTCTGCCCGAAAATCAAGCCGAGCGGTCAGCCGCTCTCGATTACGGATGGGCGGCATCCCGTGGTAGAAGCGGTATCCAAAGACCGCTTCGTGCCAAACGATACGTTGCTCGATAACGACGAAAACCGCAGCGCGATCATCACCGGTCCGAATATGGCGGGGAAAAGTACTTATATGCGCCAAGTTGCGCTCATCGTACTGATGGCGCATATCGGTTGTTTCGTACCCGCAAAAGCGGCGGAAATTCCTATTACCGACCGTATTTTTACTCGCGTCGGGGCAAGCGATAATCTCATTTTCGATCAAAGTACTTTTATGGTGGAAATGACGGAAGTTGCCTCTATCCTTTTGCATGCCACAAAAGACAGTTTGTTGATCTTAGACGAAGTGGGGCGCGGCACGAGTACCTACGACGGGCTTTCTATTGCATGGTCTGTGATTGAGTTTTTAACCGAGCATATTCGCGCAAAAACGCTGTTTGCTACCCATTATCACGAATTGACCGAGCTTGAAAACAGCAAAGAGGGCATTAAAAATTATAAAGTAACGGTGCGCGAATTAAACGGCGCGGTGGTATTCCTTCGCAAGATTGCGCGGGGCGGCGCAAACAGGAGCTTCGGGATCGAAGTGGCTTCGCTTGCGGGCGTGCCAAAAGAGATCACGGCGCGTGCGAAAGCCATTTTGCGGGCGCTGGAAAAGAATAATATTTCCAAAGGAAAAGCGACGGCGTTTGAGGAATCGGATACGGCGGAAGAACCTCGCGAACTTTGCGAGGTGGAGCGCATTTTGCAAGATACCGACGTAAACACGCTTTCGCCAATGCAAGCGTTGCTGTTATTAAACGATTTAAAAGGGAAAATAAATTCGGAGAATTGATATGGCTAAAATCAATATCTTAAGTTCGCAGGTCTACAATCGAATTGCCGCAGGCGAGGTGGTCGACCGTCCGTATTCCGTCGTGAAAGAATTGGTAGAAAACGCGATCGACGCGGGGGCTACGGAAATTGAAATTCATATCGAAAAGGGCGGTAAAGAGCTGATCCGCGTGATTGATAACGGCAGCGGTATTGCTTACGACGATCTGCATTCCGCTTTTTTGCCGCACGCCACGAGTAAAATTTCCAAAGCGGAGGATTTGGAAAGTATCATGACTTTGGGATTCCGTGGCGAAGCCGTGGCTTCGATCGCTTCCGTTTCCAAAATGACGATCATTTCCAAAACGGCGGACGGGGATTGCTACGCGCTTTCTTCCGACGGCGGAAAAATGGGCGAGATCGTTCGCGCGGCGGGGCAAAACGGTACGGACGTAAAGGTGGAAATGCTGTTTTTCAATACGCCCGTTCGTTTGGGCTTTTTGAAATCGGATAAAGCGGAAGAAACGGATATCACGAATTTTGTTTCGCGGTTTATCCTCAACCGCCCGAATATTTCGTTTACTTATTATGCGAACGGCAAAAAGATACTGCAATCGTTCGGCGGCGGAGCGGAAGAAGCGCTCGTGGGCGTTTACGGCGCGGCAATTTTACAGAATACCTACGAAATTAAGGCGGAAAAGCATGGGATCAGGCTTCGCGGATATATCGGCAATCAAAATTTTTCCAAGCCGAATAAATCCTATCAAAGCGTGTTCTTAAACGGCAGATATATCGTCAACGCAACGATCTCGGCGGCGATCTCTAACGCCTACGCAAGCTATTTGATGAAGCGGCAGTATCCCTTTTACGTTCTGTATATCGACGTTCCCGCAGAGATCGTGGACGTCAACGTGCATCCCAATAAAGCGGACGTACGCTTTGCGGATAACCAAATGATCTACGGTTGTATCTATTCCGTGATCGCCGCTGTTTTGGACGGTCAGTCAAGAGCGATGGAATATATCGTTCCAAGTAAGTTTACGCAGCCGCTTCAAACGCAAGAAACGATTACGCCGAAAACGGCGACCCGTTCCCCGATAACGGAAACAAAAACGGCGAATACGCCCGTTGTAATGACGTTTGAAGAGGCGGTATCCGAGGTTAGACAAAGTAAACCGCAGATCCCAACAGTGGACGAATTGCCGTTTGAGGAAGTTTCATCGCCAAAGAAGCCCAATCTTCGCCCCGCAGGCGACGACGCTTCTATTTTGAGCAGACTAGAAGCGCTTCCTCCTCCGCAAAAAGTCATTCCGCTTGACGAAATCGACGATTTTACGGGTACGCTCGTAAACCGTCCCGAAAAGCCCGAACCGCTTCCCTATAATGCGAAGCGTAAGCCTAAAAAGGTTGAAAAATTGTTGCAACAGTTCCCTGATCTGTATTTTAAACGCAACGAGCTGCGAGTGGAATCGCACGAATATGACGGCGAAGCTGAAAATCAAGGTCGATCCGAGCAACAGACGGACGCGTTTTCGGAAAATAAGCGGTATTTAGAGGAATTGGAAACGAGCGAAAAGCAAAACCGTATCGAAATTTCCTCCTGTCGTTTCGTCGGGAAGTTATTTAATACCTATTTGCTGTACGAGCGTAGCGAAGACGTTTTTATTATTGATCAGCACGCCGCGCACGAACGCTTGATCTTCGATCGTTTAAAAGAAAAAATGAGTTTGCGTGAAATTGTACAACAACCTATGTTGTTGCCGTATGAGCTTCGTTTAAACGCTTTTGAGAGCGCGTTTATACGCGAACGAATGGACGATATCCGCGCGATGGGCTTCGATTTACAGGAGGGCGGCGAAAATCTTTTTAAAATTTACGCCGTACCTGTCGATCTGCAATCGATCAAGCTCGCAGATTTTTTCAACGAGATTTTAGGGGATATCAGCGGATTTAAAGCGATCAAGTTGGAAGAGCTTATAAAGGATAAGTTGGCAATGGCGGCTTGCAAAGCGGCTGTAAAGGGCGGTATGGATCTTACGCAAGCAGAAATTGATAAACTTTTCCAAATGATCGACGGAAATATGGGATTGAAATGTCCGCACGGCAGACCTGTCGTAACGAAAATTTCAAAAACGGAACTTGAAAAGATGTTCAAAAGGAAAGTTTAATGAAAGTATTGGTGATTTGCGGGGCAACGGCTTCGGGAAAAACGGCTTTGGCTGTGGATTGTGCAAAAAAATTGAATACCGAGATCGTTTCCGCCGATTCTATGCTAATTTATCGAGGGCTGAATATCGGCACGGCAAAACCTACTTTTGAAGAAATGCAGGGCGTAAAACACCATTTGATCGACATTGTTTCGCCTGAGGATAATTTTTCCGTCAGCGATTATGAAGCTTTGGCTTTGCCGATCGTCGAACGGCTTTTATCCGAAGGGAAAACGCCGATTATTTGCGGTGGCACGGGATTTTATATCAATTCCCTGCTATATAAAAGCCAATTTGGCAACGCGGGGGCGGATGAAAAGGTTCGAAAGGAATTGGAAGAATACGCCCAAATACACGGGAAAAACGCGTTGCATCAACTTTTAAGAGAAAAGGATCCTGAAAGCGCGGAAAAATTACACGAAAACGACGTAAAACGCGTCGTTCGCGCGTTGGAAATTTTCTTCGTTACGGGGAAGAAAAAATCCGAACAAAACGATAGTCCCGTTCCCCGTTTCGATTTTCTTTGCGTTTCCGTCGATCACGAGCGTGAAACCCTTTACGAAAGGATTAACCTTCGCGTGGATAAAATGTTGCAAGAGGGGTTGATCGAAGAAGTAGCGGCTTTAATCGCACAGGGCGTAACGGACAACATGCAATGTATGCAAGGCATCGGCTATAAAGAAGTGTTGGAAGGTTTGAAAAACGGCGATCGTATAGAAGAGATTGCCGAAACAATCAAGAAAAACACGCGCAATTACGCAAAGCGACAACTCACTTTCTTCAAGCGTATGCAAAATCATATCATGCTTCCCCCTAGTAACGCCACGGCGGAAGAAGTGCTTAACTATCTTTAAAAAGCATAGTATGCCTGTCGTAATATATACGCGTGTCATACTTAAACGATAGGTACTACGCCACATATATCAATTATGTCAAGCGTAGTAATCTAAGGGAGTAACTATCATGACTGCAGAAGAACTTATTTATCAAAGCGAGCAAGCGCTTGCCAAAAATTTTGCGCTTGCAGATGAAATCAGCGAATTTAATCAAGAAAAAGTGCTGAAAGCGTTCAAAAATCATTCGATTGCCGTTCGGCATTTCAACGGCTCTACAGGCTACGGCTACGGCGACGAAGGGCGTTTTGTACTTGGGGAAGTATACGCGGAAGCGTTTGGAGCGGAAAGCGGGATCGTTTCCCCCGCAATTCTTAGCGGTACGCACGCGCTCACGGTGGCGCTCTTTGGCGTATTGCGCCCGAATGATAGCGTATTATCCGTTTCGGGAATGCCTTACGATACCATTCGCGGCGTTATCTTCGGGGAAGGGAACGGTTCGCTGAAAGATTTCGGGGTTTCGTTTGAGTGTACCGAGCTTACGGACGAGGGAAAATTTGATAAACGGGCGATTGAAGCCGCAATGAAGCGTATCGGCGCTTCGCTAAAAATGATCTATATTCAGCGTTCGCGCGGGTACGAGCTTCGCGACGCGTTTACGGTTGCCGAAATCGGGGGAATTTGCGATTTTGTTCGCTCGTTGGGTTTTAAGGGTTGTATTTTTGTAGATAATTGCTACGGGGAATTCGTGGAAAAACGCGAACCTTGCGACGTCGGCGCGGATGTTGCCGTGGGATCGCTCATTAAAAACCCCGGCGGTGGCTTGGCTCCTACGGGCGGGTATATCGTAGGAACAGAAAAATATATCGATTTGATCGGGCGCAGGCTCACCGCGCCGTCGATCGGAAACGAGGTCGGCTCTTACGCATACGGTTATAGGCTGTTTTATCAAGGTTTGTTTCTTGCTCCGCACGTTGTTAATCAAGCGATCAAAGGCAGTCTTGTGATCGGGAAATGTATGGAAGCGCTTGGCTATGAGAATTTCCCTAAACTTGATAAAATCCCAGCGGATATTACGCGCGCCATTCGATTCGATACGGCGAAACAGCTTTGCGATTTTATTCAATCGGTGCAAGAGGCGTCGCCCGTCGATAGCTTCGTTACCTTAGAGCCGTGGGATATGCCCGGCTATGATAGCAAAGTGATCATGGCGGCGGGCTGCTTCGTCGAGGGGGCGTCGATCGAGCTTTCCGCAGACGCTCCCGTAAAAGAGCCGTACACGGCGTATTTCCAAGGCGGATTAACTTACGAACATTGCAAGTACGCTTTAAAGCTCATTTTGCAAAAATTACTTTAAAATCTACGCTTCGTGGAGCGATTTCTACGGCGCGTGGGAGCAATTGCTTTCATTTTTATGATATAATAATCGCAGGAGGTGAAAGGATATGGACCAAATAAAAATCGGAAAGTTTATCGCCGAGCTTCGCAAAGAACGCGGTCTTACCCAACGCGAACTTGCGGATCTGCTTGCGATCAGTGACAAAACGGTTTCAAAATGGGAACGGGGGAGCGGGTTGCCCGAAGTTTCTTTGATGTTGCCGCTTTGTAAGGAGCTTGGGATAACGGTCAACGAACTTTTATCGGGAAAGCGTCTGGAAGCCTTCGAATATCAACAAAATGCGGAGGCGAATATAATGAAGCTTATCAATGAAAAAGAAGAAACAAAACGAAAAATCATTCTCGCGGTAATCGTCGTTTTTATAACGTTGCTTGCGGGAATATCGCTCCTTCTCGTATCGGAGCTTGCAGAGCTGCCCGACGACTGGCGTATTGCGTTGGTCGTTATTGCATTAGTTGTCATCTTTGGCGGTTGCGGCGTAGCGGCGACGTTGGAAATGACTTCGGGCGCGTTCGAGTGCGCGAAGTGCGGAGAACGATTTATACCCACGGCGGGCGCGTATATTATGGGAATGCATACCATTACGCGAAGATACTTGAAATGCCCCAAATGCGGCAAAAAAAGTTGGTGCATACGGCGAATGAGCATTACGCCCGACGAATAACGGAATTATGGCAAGGAAAAAGGACGGTGATAAGCCGTCCTTTGTTCGTTATTTCGTTAAATCCCAATCGATCGGTGAAATTCCGTTTTTTTCCAAATACGCATTCGTTTTCGAAAACGGCTTGCTTCCGAAAAAGCCGTTGTAAGCCGAAAGAGGGGAAGGGTGTACGCTTTCGATAATACAATGCTTTGTTTTATCGATCAGCGGCTTTTTACTTCTTGCATTCCCGCCCCAAAGAATAAACACGAGGTTTTCCTTTTGTTTGGATAATAGCTTGATCACGCTGTCGGTAAACCACGCCCAACCGCACTTGGAATGAGAATTTGCCTGATGCGCGCGAACGGAGAGCGAAGTGTTCATCAAAAGAACGCCTTCTCTTGCCCATTTTGTCAAATCGCCGCAAGCGGGAAGCTCGCAACCGATATCAGAGCGAAGCTCTTTAAAAATATTTTCGAGCGACGGCGGGTTTTGTATTCCCTTTTGCACGGAAAAACAAAGCCCGTGCGCTTGTCCTTCGCCGTGGTAGGGGTCTTGTCCCAACAGTACGACTTTCACCTTTTCAAACGGGGTGAATTTAAAACAGTTATATAAATCGTACATATCGGGATAAACGGTATGCGTATTGTATTCGTCGATTAAAAACCGCCGAATTTGTTTATACCGTTCGTCTGCAAACAACGGCGCAAGCCGTTCGTTCCAATCGCCTAAATCGACCATACTGTATGCTCCTTGGTTATAATTCTTCGAAAAAGGCAGGTAATGCCGCTTTGAGATTTTCAAGCGCTTTGGATTTGTTTTTCAAAAACTGCTCGGTGGTGCTCCCGCTGCCCGCCACGTCGGAAATCGCTTTCATCGAATATACGGGCAGCTGCGCCGCATACGCCGCCTGAAC
>JAFTQB010000051.1 GCA_017462985.1 Clostridia bacterium | reverse complement strand
GAATATGCTTTTCGCGCGCGCCTTCCACCGCTTCTTCAATCAGCTCCGTCCAGCCCTGCAATACAATTTCGTCCTTGCTTACGATCACCTTTTTGCATTTTTCACATTGATAAAATTTCATTTTCATTCTCCTTGTATTCCATTATTAGGATTTAATCCTATTAGTAATATAACATAAAATAATAAGATTGTCAACAGTTTGCGGAAATTTTTTCAAAAAAATTTTATCTGAGGCAATTATTTTTATACAAAATTTCGTCCACGTATTCCACGGAAGCGCGAAGCTCGTCCTCTGCCGAAAAATCGTCCTTGTACGCTTCGATGAAAAGGTTTCCGTCAAACCCGACGCCCTGCAAACGCTTGACGAGGGTATCGAAATCAAACGCGCCGCGCCCGGGCAAGCACATTTTACCCCGTTCGTCGAGATCGGAAATATGCACGCAAGCGATACGGCCGCCCATTTCTTCCAAATATTCGCGGTAATCGTAGCCGGAAATACGCGCCTGTTTGATATCGAGCACGCCCTTTAAATTAGGCACGAAAGGAAGCATTTTCGAAAAGACCTCGGGGCGGTTGTAAATAGACCATTCCACGTTTTCCAAGCAAAGCGTAACGCCGAAGCCTTGGCAAAAATCGTAAATTTCCTTTAAGCGTTTCCCGATACGCGGAAAACGGTCGTTGCGGGGATCGCGCGAAGATTTTTTAAAACGCGCCGTGCCGTGAAAGGTATAGTGGCTCGCGCCCAAAACGCGCGCGGCTTCCATCGCCTTGCCTAGCCAAAAATAACTATCCGAAAGCACGCGCTCGTGCTCGGAAAAAAGTTGCGGCTCGATCTGCGAATTGAGCACGTGCACGGAAAACACCTCTACGTTTCCTTTGTCCGTAAGCATTTGGCGGGCAAACTCTTCGGAATATTCGCTAAAAGAGGTGAGGAACACTTCCGCTTTCGTTACGCCCAGACGATTCAGCGCGCCTAAAGCGCGTTCGTTGTTGACGCGCATAAACAGCGACGCCGTAGAAACTCCCGTTTTCATTATTGAATATAATACGCCCAATTTTCTTTTCTCGGCTTTGCGGCAGGTTCTTCTCCGTCCGCATAGCCCAAAACACAATGCCCGATTCCCTCGTATTCGCCCTCAATCCCAAGGGAAGCGAGCAACGCTTTGCCTTCCGCGCTTTCAAATTCCTCTTTCGCACGGTGAATCCAACAGCTTCCAAGCCCCAAAGAATGCGCCGCAAGCATCAAATTTCCCATCACCAACGATCCGTCGTAAAGATAGGTATTCACCGATTTATCCGCCAAAACGACGAGCACGACGGGTGCGCCGTAAAAAGGATCGAAGCCCTCGTCCATACCCATAATCTTTGCGTTCATTCTACGCAGTTCGTCGCGTACCTGCCCGTTGGTGATCGCCAAAATGATCGGCGCTTGGCGGTTTCTGCCCGTCGCGGCGAAAGTACCCGCTTCCACCACTTTTTCAATCAGCTCTTGCGGAACGGGCGTAGAGAGATATTTCTTCACGCTTCTGCGCGTAAGAATATTGTTCATCGTTTCGTTCATAACCGTACTCCTTTGATAAATTAAATTGATACGAGATTGCCTCGCTTCGCTCGCAATGACGATAGAGGTCGGCGTTATTCGACCGTCAATTACCAATTCTTCGCGGGAAAATCCTTCCCGATCAACTCGTCGATCGTTATTCCGTAATATTCCGCAAGTATCTTACAATGATTTACGTTGGGAATCCCCTCGTCGCTTTCTATCCAAGAAATGGTATTTTGCGGTATCCCCGTTGCCTTGGATAATTGGATTTGAGATATTTTGGCGTCCGTTCGCCATTTTTTGATCGATTTACCGTACATTTTTAGTCCTCTCGTGATTATTTTATCAAAATATTGATACAATATACTAAATATATCAAGATTTTGATTTTTTACAAGCAAAGAAAAACGCCTCGCGAATAGCGGGGCGTTCGTCGCTTTAAATCGATTCCGATTTTTTGCGGGAGAATTTGATTTTTTGCGAGATCAACGAAGGCAAATAGAACGCCGCGGGAACAAGAATATACAACGCGTAAATGATCACCGTTACCAAAGGATCGGGAACGCTTCCGAAGATCGCGGGCAAAAACGCGCTGTCGCCGCGGAAAAACATATAATCCGCGCCCACGGTATAATTGACGATATTCGCAGGGATCGAAAGGATCAGCGTGGGAATACATGCAAGGAACGGTTCAAAGGCGCGGCGGATATGCGTATAACGGTGATACCCCGAAGCGAGCATAACGATACAGGTAAAAAGCATCGCGCCGTGATATAAAAAGGTGTGGAAGCCCGCAAACGAAATGCAAGAATAGGACGGCAATACCGTCATAGGATATACGAAATTCACCGTTCCGCCAAGCATTCCCAGCGTACAAACGTAGCCGCAAGCGGCTTGCTTCACCCAGCCTTTACCCCAGATCGCAAACGGCATCGCGTACATATAAATACTGCACGCGTACAGCGGTAAAATGCCCGTCCATTCGATGCCGACCGTCTTTCCCGAAGTGCTTTCCCAAACGATCTTCACCACTTCAAACACCGTCATCGACGCCCAAAGGATAATAAAGGTGGTTTTGATTGCGTTGGGGTGTTTTACGAGTACGATCGCGCCGACGATCACGATCGCCAATACGATCGCCGCAAAAATAAAATGCAACGGCGTAAACATCGTGCCGGGGATCTGCTCCGCAGGCGCAAGAAAATCCTTATGTGTGAAAAAGTTTTGCAATACGTAACCGAAGTCTTTCATTTGCGTTTCTCCTTATTATTTTTTAAGCAAACCGCCAATCGATAAAGCCCGAAATTCAGCCAATACATTCCCACTGCTTGCGCCAAGATCACCACCGCCATATACAAAGGATGCGAAAAGGCGAGAAGCTGATCGAGCACGGGCAATTTGAACGCATAATGCAAGAACATACAATTCGTGCCCAGCCATTCGTTCAAGAAATAGGACGGAATACAGGCAAGCAGAATAAACGCCGTATAAAAAATACTGTCTTTTACCGTAGGCGTATACCGTTTTTTGAGCAAAAACAGCAGACCCGTATAGCACATCGTCCAATGATAGATAAAGCTGTGGAAGCTAGACGGATGCCAGATCGGGAACAGCGCGAGCGAGGTGGACGGATAGACGGTGAACGCGAGCGCCGCCAAAACGCCGCCCATCGTGATATACGCGTAGCCCGTCCTTTGCAAGACGGTATTTTTGCTTTTCGCCGCCCAAATCGCAAACATAAATAAGCTGCAATAATACAGCGGCATCCAATCGTCCGCCCCCTGCCCTTTGATCACGCGCAAGGTGATCTTTACCGCCTCTAAACAAACGGTCGCAATGGCAATAATCCAATGCAGCTTGTCCAACTGCCGTTCCGTGAGCTTGCGCGAACACCAAAGCGCCGCGACGAGCAAAACGGCAAACGCCGCCATAGAACAAAAATGCCCTACGGTGTACATTCCGCAAATCTCGTCGGCGGTGAAATGATCGTAAAAAAACTTCGTCGCAAGTAACATCGGCGTTCCTTTTTTCGTCCGCTATGCGGACAAGCTTGACAATTGTTTTTTATTTTATTTCCTTCCTCGAAATAAAATAAAGCCCATGGGCTTGGCGCGCACGGTTGCGCGACCGTATTTAATTATACGCATTTTTTCACAATTGTCAATGATTTTACGCTAAAAAAACAAATGCTCTCAATCTTCCTTTTCAAAGCGTTTGACTTTTTTACCTTGGTATTCCACCGTTTCGTTCCACATGGAAAGCGGACGCACCCAAAGCGCTCCGTCGCCGTAAAGCGCCTTATAAACCACCGTTTCCTCCAAGCTTTCACTGTTGCGGGCAACTCCGATCACTTCGTACCTGCCCCCTTTAAAATGCCTGTATACGCCTTTTTCAATCATCGTTTCTTTCTCCTTTTCGTATTTACGGGAAAAGCGGCGCTTCCCGCGCCGCTTTTTCGTTAAAAATCATCGTCCTTTCTTCTCTTGTTGCCACGGGGCGCGTCTTCCTCTTCTTCATTGTCGTCATCGTCCTCGTCGTCAGCGTCGTCGT
>JAFTQB010000009.1 GCA_017462985.1 Clostridia bacterium | reverse complement strand
ATTTCTTTCGTTATAACGCGAGCCGCGTCGATCTGCGCGCGCATTTCTTGCAGTGTAGGAGGAACGAACGCCGAACCTTCCGCATTTTCTTCGATGACTTCGTAGCCTTCGTCTCTTTCAAGCATCGTAGCTTCCGTTTCACCGTCGAACATATGAAGGTGATGCGCGTCGAACGCGAGTTCGATAACGTCTTTCAAGTTCACAACCGCACGGCTGGAAATCTTAGCGATCATCTGCGTGGAGTTATCGATAACGGACGATTCTTTTCCCTCGTGTTCAAGTTCGCAGTAAATTTGCGTTTCAGCGCCGAGTTTTTCGATAACTTCGATACGAGCCGTTACGACGGTATCGGGAGAGTTCGCGATGAACATTTGATCTTGGTGAATATCTTCGGGACGAACGCCAAGCGTAAGCTCTTTATCCGTATCAAGATATTCTTCCAAGTTCTTAATTCTTGCAACAACGCTCTTCGGAAGCAAGATCTTGTTGCCGCCTACGAACGTAACGTATACGTTATCCCCTTCGGAAACGAGATGCGAACCCTTAAAGAAGTTCATTTGAGGCGTACCGATGAAGCCTGCAACGAACAGGTTTACGGGATAATCGTAAAGGTTTTGAGGGGTGTCTACCTGTTGCATGAAGCCGTCTTTCATAACGACAATTCTCGTACCCATCGTCATAGCTTCTACTTGGTCGTGGGTAACGTAGATGAACGTCGTAGCCAATCTTGCGTGAAGCTTGGAAATTTCCGTTCTCATGGAAGCACGGAGTTTTGCGTCGAGGTTAGACAAAGGTTCGTCGAGAAGGAATACCTTGGGTTCACGAACGATCGTTCTGCCGAGCGCAACACGTTGACGCTGACCGCCGGACAACGCCTTGGGTTTTCTCGTAAGATAATCGGTGATACCGAGGATCTCAGCCGCCGCTTTTACCTTTTGAACGATGATTTCTTTGGGTACTTTACGAAGCTTCAAACCGAACGCCATGTTATCGAACACGGTCATGTGGGGATAAAGCGCGTAGTTTTGGAATACCATCGCGATATCTCTATCCTTGGGAACGACGTCGTTCACCAATTTGCCGTCGATATAAAGTTCACCCGACGAAATTTCTTCAAGCCCTGCGATCATACGGAGCGTGGTAGACTTACCGCAACCGGAAGGACCTACCAATACGATGAATTCCTTATCTCTGATATCGAGACAGAAATTGAACACTGCCTGTACGCCCGAGGGGTACACTTTGTTAATGCCTTTCAGCAAAAGTCCTGACATAATCTTTTTCCTCCAAATGGATATTATTATTTTTCGATACTACTATTTTACTACAATCGGTAAAAAATTACAATGGGCAATTTAAACAAACTTGCCCCCTACTATTGTATATTTTGCACAAGAAATTCAAAGCGGAACGGTTTCGTTGCCAAATCAATCCGCAAAACGAACGTTTTCTAACGCCCGTTTCGGCGCTATTGCCTTTCTTTACGGCAGCGTTTTTCCCGTGGCGCGGTATAATTCGTACCATTCTTCGCGCGAAAGGCGTACTTCCGCCGCTTTGCAAAGCTCCGCGATCCGTTCGGGCGTAGTCGAACCGACGACGGCTTGCATACAAGCGGGATGCCGCAAGATCCAAGCGATCGCGATCGTCGCGGGCGAAACGCCGTACTTTTCCGCCAAACGGAACAAACAAGTATTGAGCGCGGGGAATTTTTCGTTGCCGACGAACACGCCTTCCATAAATCCGTAGGAAAGGGGCGACCAAGCCTGCAAGCGTATCTTATGCAAACGGCAATATTCAAGCAGACCGCCCGTACGATCGACGGCTTCCGCCTTCTGCGTGTTTACGTTCAAGCCCTCGTCCACGAGCGCGGATTGCATCAGAGAAAACTGCACTTGGTTCGCGGAAATTTTGATCCCCGCAGAGCGCAAAAGCGCGATCTGCGCGGGCGAAAAATTACTCACGCCGAACGCCCGTACCTTGCCGTCCGATTGCAATTTGTTGAACGCCTCGCAAACCTCGTCCTCTTCCATCAGCGTATCGGGACGGTGCAAAAGCAAAACGTCCAAATATTCGCTGTTCAGCCGTTTTAAGCTGTTTTCCACCGACGATAAAATATGCTCGCGCGAAAAATCGTAATAGCCTTGGCGTATGCCGCATTTGCTTTGTAAAATAAAATCCTCGCGTTTTAAGCCTAAGTCTTTGACGGCTACGCCGAATACCGTTTCGCTATCCCCTTTGCCGTAGATATCGGCGTGGTCGAATGTATTCGCGCCCGCCTTCAACGCCTCGATGATGATCTTTTCCACCTGCCGAAGCGGCTTGTCCGCAATACGCATACAGCCCACGATCACGCGCGAAGCGCGCACTTCTCCTACGTCGCAATATTTCATATCGTTCCTCCTTATCGCCCTTTCAGACGTTTATCTTATCTAATTTTTTCCAAGAACCGGAAAGCCCCATTTCTTCTAGCGCGCGACGGTACGCAAACGGCGGCAAGCACGCTTCCAGCTTTTCCACCTCTCTTTTTAAGCGTTCGAAGCACTCCAAAAACTCGTTTGGCGGCAGCAGGTACTTAAACACGATTAAGCACGCCATAAAATCCGACCGTCCGTACAGCGGCGTTCCGTCCGCTTTTTTAGGAATTTGCAATTTTTGTAAAACGGACAATTTTTGCGTCAGCCGTACGTGCGGCAACCGCGCGCAATACACGCGCTCGCCGTGCGCCGCGATATTTCGAAAGCACACCAAAACTTCCGTCATATTGCAAAGCTCCTGCACGCCCAAGCCGTATTCCCTCGCCACCTCGCGGCTATCGTCCGTTTTCATTAGCCGCAAAAATTTGGAAGTGTTCCCAAAGCTCAACGCGCGAATGAGCGCCCAAAGGGGCACGTGGCGGTAGGTTTTTGCGTAATACGCAATATAGTCGCGGTAGCTACCGGAGCCCTCGCGGCAAGCGTCTTTCAACGCCGTACGGCAAGTGCCGATGATCCATCGCACGAGCGGCTTTTCCGCTTCCGTTTGCACGAAATTTTCTTCCGCCAAATACGAGCGTTCGTCCACGCCGTATTTTTTACTGAATTCGTCGGAGATAAGCGCCTTTAAATTGCACTCCACCTGTTGCGCGTATTCGTAAACGATCCCCCGAAGATGTTTATCGAAATCGAACAGCGCTTCGACGTGTTCGAATTTCACGCCGGGAAGATAACGTTTTTGCGCGTCCTTAAACAGCCGATTATAACCGACGGCAAAATTATAATATCCTTCCCATTTCAGCCTTGCCATCGCGCGGCGCTCATTTTCGACGATCAGCCCGTCGCTACGCAATTTGGCAATTTGCTGTTCGTAGGTAAAATACACCTTTTGTTGTTTCGGCACGCCCGCCGAACGCTTATTTTTCATAATCCACCTTACAAAAACGGGGAGCCCATGAATGAACTCCCCACCGTTCCCGAAAAAACGATTTCGGAAATCCTTCTAAAATGATTGTACCACACCTTTCCCCGCTTGTCAATAGTCTATGACAAATTCCTTTGGAATATGTTATTCCACTTTAAACGCGCGATAATATTCTCCGCAAGCGGCGATTTCCACTCTGCCTTGCAAATAGTCGATCAAACCGCTTTCAAACGCCTCGCCGTCCGTCTTTTTCACCGCAACTTGAAAGAGCACTTTTGCGCCGTAATCGGCAGAAATAAGGGAGCAGGGACGGGACGAAAGATATTTTTGCACGCCGTCGATCCCCGTATAATCCACTTCGATCGCATATTCCACGCACGGCTCCAAAGAGCAAATTTCCGCCAACGCCAAATTTTCGGCAACGCAAGAAGAATACGCGCGCACCAGCCCGCCCGCGCCCAACTTTACCCCGCCGAAATAGCGCACCACCGCCACCGCCGTTTCGAAAAGCTTTTTATTTTTCAGCACGTCCAGCATCGGCACGCCCGCCGTTCCCTGCGGCTCGCCGTCGTCGGAAAAGCGTTGCAAATTCCCCAATTTATCGGCGACGAACGCATAGCAAACGTGCGTGGCAAGCGAATGTTCAGAGCGAATTTGCGCGATAAACGCCCGCGCTTCTTCCTCGCTTTCCACGTGCGTGGAATAGGTGAGAAAGCGCGATCTTTCAATGATTTTTTCGCTTTCCGTTCTGCCTTGAACGGTCAATACCGATCTTTCCGCCATTTTCGTTCCTTTTCAAAAAAGGCGAACGCCGCCGTTCGCCCCTTTTCGCTATTTTACAATAATCTTCAAGTGTACTTTTTTGCCTTTATGGAGCACGAATTCCGCCGCGGGAATCGCCGCGTTCACGTCGGTTACTTTTTCTTCGTTCACCGATACGCCGCCCTGTTCGATCAAACGCCGCGCTTCGCCCTTGGATTTCGCAACGCCCGCCGCTACCATCGCGTCGATCACCGTTGCAACGCCTTGCACTTCTTTGGTCAAAAGCTCCGCGCCGCCCGCACCGAACGCCGCCTTTGCCTGGCTTTCGGCAAGCCGAGCCTGCTCCTCGCCGTGCACCTCTTTCGTAAGCTCGAACGCAAGCGCTTCCTTGGCTTTGTTGATGCGCTCGTCTTTATGCGCGCAAAGCTCTTTGATTTGTTCTACGGGCAGGAAGGTCAAAAGCATCATGCACTTTTCCACGTCCTCGTCCGCCGTATTGCGCCAATATTGATAAAATTCGTACGGCGTGGTTTTGTTTTCGTCCAGCCAAACCGCGCCTTTCGCCGTCTTGCCCATCTTCTTGCCGTCGGAAGTCGTCAACAGCGTAAAAGTCATCGCGTACGCGGGCTTTTGTTCTTTGATACGGATCAAGTTTGCGCCCGCCAAAATATTGCTCCATTGATCGTCGCCGCCAAGTTCCAAAGAACAGCCGTATTTTTGATGCAAATACAAAAAGTCGTACGCCTGCATCAGCATATAGTTAAATTCAAGGAACGAAAGCCCTTTTTCCAATCTCTGTTTAAAACATTCCGCCGTAAGCATACGGTTTACAGAGAAATGCGCGCCGATATCGCGCAGGAAATCCACGTAGTTTAAATCCAAAAGCCAATCGCCGTTATCCACGATGATCGCCGCGTTCTCGCCCTCGAAATCGACGAAGCGCGACATTTGCTTTTTGAAACATTCCACGTTATGGCGAATGGTTTCTTTCGTCATCATACTGCGCATATCCGTTCTTCCCGAGGGATCGCCGATCATCGCCGTGCCGCCGCCGATCAAAATGATCGGTTTATGCCCCGCCTGTTGCATATGGTGCATCGCGATCAGCTGCATAAAATGCCCCACGTGCAAAGAATCCGCCGTGGGATCGAACCCGATATAAAAAGGCACGCTTTCCTTGCCCAGCTTTTCATACAATTCTTCTTCGTACACCGTTTGTTTGACAAAACCGCGCTCTCTGAGCGTATCCATTACGTTTTTCGCCATACTTTTTTCTCCTTCTCGTTAAAGCATAGCTTTAATTTACTATATTCTCCCCGCGTTTGTCAAGCGTTTTCAATCACTTTTTGCCTCAAACCGTCGGCTTTTACCCCCAAAAGCGCACAAAATTCCAAAAAGGAACGCTCTTTCGATAAAGCGAGCGACCGCGCAATCTCGCCGTTGACCGCCGCGTTATACCGCTTTTGCGCCGCCTCTTCCATCATTTCTACCGTCCATTCAAAATTCGTCATTTGCTTTTTCCGTCCTTTTTTCATTTTTCAAAAAGATTTTAGCATATATAACTTGACAAAGTCTGTCATATATTGTAAAATATTTTTAAGAATTTTTAAAAAGAGGGAACGAAAATGAAATTCGGAATTTTACTTGGCATGCTATTCGACCTGCTTTCCAAACGAAAACTCACGGCGGCGTTTTTTGCCGATAAATATGAAATTTCCGTGCGGACGGTGTATCGGTATGTGGACGAACTTTCTTTGCGCGTGCCCGTATACGTCAAGCGCGGCAGGGACGGAGGCATTTGCCTTGCCGATAACTTCAAGCTGCCGATGGGCTTTATGACGGAACAGGAATACGCTTCCGCGATCGAAGCGCTGGAAATGATGTACGCCCAGCTCCCCGAAGAACGATTTTGGGAAGCAAAGCAAAAATTATCCGCGCAATGCAAAGCGGAGACCCGCGATTTGACCATAGCAGGTACGGAAGGAACGATTTTGGTGGATAGCGGAACGTGGGGAGATACGAAGAAATTTTCCGATAAAATACGTTTGATCGAACAATGTATTAAAGAGCGTTTTGCCGTGGAAATCGAATATCGGGATCGAAACGCTTCCAAGTCGGTGCGCAAGATCGAGCCGCACGTGCTCGTTTTTAAGCAAGGCGTTTGGTACGTATACGCCTTTTGCCGCAAGCAACGGGATTTCCGTTTGTTCCGTTTGGGGCGCATTTTTACGGCGTTCGTTACGGAAGAGCGGTTCAACCGCCGCCCGTTCAAGCGCGAGGATATCCCGTTGAATTTCTGGGTTACGGAAGAAAATTCCGTAGAGGTGAAGTTGCAAATTTCCCGCGAAGCGTTCGTTGCGGCGCAGGATTGGCTGGGCGGTGAAAACCTTTTTGAAAAGGACGGCGTTTGGTACGCCGAGGTTACCTTGCCCGACGACGAGAGCTTGGTGAAAAAGCTCGTGGAGCTTGGTCGCGGCGTGAAAGTCCTTTCCCCCGCCCCGCTTGCGCAAAAGGTGAAAGAGCTTGCTTTAAGCGTTGCAAAAATGTATGAATAACGGCAAAAAACGGCGCGCAACGCGCCGTTTTTTGCATAAGCGGACCGAAAGCGGGATATATTTATAATAACAAATATTCCCAAAGTAGGTAAATTATGAAACGAATCGCATTCACGGGCGGCGGCAGCGCGGGGCATACCGTTCCGAACGTCGCTCTTATTCAAACGCTGTTAAAAACGGGGGAAACCGAGCTTTGCTATTTCGGTTCGGACGGCATCGAAAAAAGCATTATTGCGCCTTTAAAAATCCCCTATTATTCCCTGCATCCGCCCAAGCTCAAACGCGGATTTAGCTGGGAAGCGCTTAAAAATAACCTTGCGATCCCCGCGCGGTTGCAACGCGCGATACGGGAAGCCAAAGAGGGCTTGCGCGCTTTTCGTCCCGACCTCGTTTTTTCCAAAGGCGGGTTCGTCGCCTTGCCCGTCGTTCATGCCGCAAAATCGCTCGGCATCCCCTGCCTTTCGCACGAGAGCGATTTTTCCATGGGGCTTGCCAACCGTTTGACGGCGGGAAAATGCGAATACGTGCTCACTTCCTTTCCCGAAACCGCCGACACGGTGAAAAACGGAAAATATACCGGTCAGCCCATTCGCGAGGAGCTGTTTAATTATCCCCGCGCGCAAGCCAAACGCGAGCTTTGCGAGGGCACGACAAGAAAGGTGGTGTTGGTATTCGGCGGCGGCAGCGGGAGCGCGGCGATCAACTCCGCCGTACGGCAAATCGCGCCGATCCTTTGCAAAAAATATTATCTTTTGCACGTCTGCGGAAAAGGAAACGTAATCGATACCAACCTGCAACACTACCGCCAAACGGAATTCATCGCGGACATGGGCGCCGCATACGCCGCCGCCGACGTAATCGTATCCCGCGCGGGCGCCGGCGCGGCGTTTGAAATTTTAGCGCTGAAAAAGCCTGCGATCTTCATTCCGTTAGAGGGGCAAACGCGGGGCGACCAAGCGGAAAACGCCGCGTATTTTGCGCAAAAGGGGCTGTGCCGTGTGTTAAAGCAATCCAAGATAGACGGATTGTTGCAGTCGATCGTGGAAACGCTTTCGGACGAAGGCTTAAAATCGGCGTTGAGTCTTTCGCAGGTGCATGCGGGCAACGAAAATATTTTGCATGAAATACGGAGTATTTTAGCCCGATGAGCCGCGAAGAATACGATCTCCCGCGTTACCGCGCGAAAAAAAAGCGCAAAATGCGCCGACGGAAAAAATTGCTTATTATTTTGCTCGTATTCGTTTTGCTTTGCGTAGTCGTTTTCTTTTATTTTCAACGCAACGTTACGCGGGTGCTAATTTCGATCAGCGAAGCGACGATGCGCGCCTCCACCACCGTGGCGGTGAACGACGCGGTGTTTTATACGCTCAGCGACGAGCTGAGGTACGACGACCTCGTAACGGTAGAACGCGACGAGCACGGGGAGATCGTCGCCGTATCGGCAAACGCGTTGAAAATCAATAAGATCGCGCGGGATACGGCGTCCATTTCCCAATCCAACTTGAAAAATTTGAGCTTAAACGGCATCCCCATTCCCTTGGGCGCATTGACGGGCATCGAAGCGTTATCGGGCGTAGGCCCGCGGATCCCGTTCCGCATCATTCCCGTCAGCTCCGTTTCTTGCGATTTCTTTTCCGATTTCGAAAGCGTGGGCATCAACCAAACCAAACATTCTATCTACTTAAACGTCATTGCGGATATCAGCATCGTTATGCCCTCGCGCACGGAAAACTTTGCCGTAGTAACCGAAATTTTGATCGGTGAATTTATCATCGTGGGAAACGTACCCGATACTTATTTACAAACGGATATCTTTGGCGATAAGCTCGATCTGACGGCTTAACGCGCGCAGAGCCTGCGCCCCAAGAGGCGTTTTGCTTTTATAAATCGGTTTTCCCCACCAAATAATCTACGCTCACCTCAAAATAATTGGATAATAAAATCAACTGCGCGATACTCGGCTCGCTGTGTCCGCTTTCCCAATGCGAAATCGCCATCTTCGACATACCGACGATTTCCCCCAGCTGCTTTTGCGAAATAGTTCGCTCCGTCCTTAAATCTTTTAACCTCTCTTTAAACGTTTCCATACAAAAATAGTAACAGTTTTCGTTACAAATTACTTGACGGTAACAATAATTGTTACTATAATATAATCAGTATATATTTTTACGTAGGAGTTTATTGATGGACAGATCACCTTATACGCAAAGCGTTGCCGCCGAGGGAAGCATTAAGATCCCGCCGACGGAAGAAGAACAGCGGCTGTTGAAGCAACGCGAAGAAATTAACGATTTAAGAAATGATTTTGTAAAATCGCTTAATCAAAAGAAAGAACAGTTAAATTCATTGGTGGAACAGGTAAGAAAGCTGAGAACGGAAATCCACGAAAAGCAATCCACCGTTTCGTTTGCCGCGCCCCAAGAAAAGGAACAACTTCTCGATTTTTTAACCAATCTTTATACGCGATTAGAAGCCGTAGAAAGCAATATTGAAACGGTCAAACCAGAAATTGAAACACTCAACCAAAAAGTTGCACAATGCGACCGTCAATTAGCCGAAGTCGAACAAAAATTGGACGATCTTATTCCGCAAGCCGTAAAGGATTTTCAAAAAAGAAAAAAACTTACGGTGGAAAATGCCTTTTTAATCGACCAAATCAAAACGCTTACACAATCCATCAATAAGCTTCACGGCTATCAAAAAGAGTTGAGGCGAGCCTATAAAAAAGCTATGCTTGGCAAGTTTCTACCTTTAATAATCGTTATAATTTTATCTGCCCTCATGCTTACTGCGGGTATATTAGAAGAAAATGCGAACGGCACTATAATCACATTTTGGATTTCCATTCCGCTCACCATTTTTCTTATCACACGATTATTTAAGCACCCTGAATTCGACAATATAAAACGCCAGTTAAATTTTTTTCAAGAAAACGCTAATTTTAAAACCGTTAAAAACGAGTTGGAACAGCGTATCCAAAAATTCGAAACGGAATTGAACGAAAATAAAAATCGTCTCAAAGCCGTAGAAGAAGAACTATCACTTTTGAACGAACAATCGGAAATATAAATTGTATCATACGCCCCGAAAGCAGTTTGCTTTCGGGGCGTAACCGTTTAATTCTTTTTCGTTTTCGAACGGAAGATCATCGCCATTAAAAACGAGAACACGACTGCCGCGGAAACGCCCGCGCTCGCCGCCGATAGCGCGCCCGTGAACGCACCGAACAATCCTGTTTCCGCGCCCTGCATCGCGCCGTTTGCCAATAAATACCCGAATCCGCAAATGGGTACGGTCGCCCCTGCGCCCGCAAATTCAACGAGCGGTTGATAAATCCCCAAGCCCGTCAACACCACGCCGATGAGCATGAACATTACGAGTATTTTCCCCGCCGTCAGATCGGTAAAATTGATCACCACTTGCGCGATCGCGCAGATCAAGCCGCCCACGGCGAACGCTTTGATAAATCCGAATACGATCTCCCAAATTTCCGCTAATCCCATAAGACTTCCCCCTCAACTTCAATATTATCTTGCGGAAAAATCCCCCGTTTCATACAAAAAAACAACGGTTTTGCCGTTGTTTTTTGCTTGCTATAAAGATAAGAGCGTATTTATATGAAATTCCCACGGTTTTCCCACGCTGTCATTGCGAGCGTAGCGCGGCAATCCCGTGAAAAAATCTCTCAACGCCAACCCCGTAAAAAATCCTTTATTAATCAAGCAGCCAACTGAGAACGCGCTGTATGTAATCGTCCCAAAACGCCCAATTATGCGCGCCTTCGTCCTCGCTATAAGTATAATCGTAGTCAAGCGACTCAAACAGCGTTTTTAAACGGATATTATCCGCATACATATAATCCCCTTTCCCCTCGCCCATATAGATTCTCGGCTTTATGGGTTGTGATTCACCGTCTTTCGCCAAGAAGAAAAGATCCTCGCTATCGGGAACTTTTTCACCTGTGCCGAAAATAGGCTCGCGAAGATGAGAAGCATACTTCGTCATAAACGATTCCACGTCTGCCACACTAGAAAGACCCGCCGCGGCGCAAAAACTTTCGGGGTTTTTCAAAGCGATCTTCAACGCACCGTAGCCGCCCATCGAATTTCCCGCGATAAAATTATCCTCCCGTTTTTCGGAAAGAGGCAGATATTCCCGCGCAATACGTAATACTTCTTGGCTGATATAGGTATAAAACTTATCGCCGTATTTCATATCGGTATAAAAACTGCGATCCCCGCTCGGCATCACGACGGCGATCCCCCGTTCGGTGGCGTAGCGTTCGATCGAAGTGCGTCTTAACCAGATCGTGTTATCGTCGCTTAATCCATGTAACAGCAAAAGCGTTTTATATTTTTCGTCTTTCGCCGCATTTTCAATCCCAATCTCACCGTTCGTCCGTTTTTGCGGAATAATCACGTTGATACTCGTTTGTCTGCCCAAAACTTCCGATGAAAATTTGATATTGATCAAAGCCATAATCATCACTCCTAAGATAAAAATGTTATGCTCATTCTATCACAATTTCCGTTTATTGTCAACGTTTTTAAGCTAAAAAGCAACCGATCACATATTTTCGATTGCAACGGCATGGGCGATACAAGGAATACTTTCCCCCTGCCCGCTCGATACCGTGGATAACAGCGCCCCCGTAGCAACGAACAACACGCGATTTAACCCGCCGCGGCGCAATTTATCCATAATATAGGAATTGAAAACCACCGCGCTGCAACCCGCGCCGCTGCCGCCTTGAAACTCGTCCTCGATCACGTTATAAACGATCTCGCCGCAATCGATATGGTTGCTTTGGATATCCACGCCCTTTTCCCACAAAAGGTCTTTTAAAAGCCTACTGCCCAGCACGCCTAAATCCCCCGTAACGATCAAGTCGAAATCCCGCGCGCTCTTGTCCGTATCCTGCAAATGCCGCAAAATAGTATCCGCGCAAGCGGGCGCCATCGCCGCGCCCATATTATTCACGTCGGTAATTCCGTAATCCACCACTCTGCCGAGCGTTGCCGCCGTGATCGCCGCGCCGTGTTCGGCTTTCGCCACCACGCCGCCGCCCGCGCCCGTTACCGTCCATTGCGATTGCGGAGGGCGGGTACAGCCAAGTTCCAAAGGATAACGGTATTGCCGCTCCGCAGAAGAAAAATGACTGCCCGTTGCCGCCACCACGCGATTGGCATACCCGCCGTCCACCAACAGCGCCGCCAAGGCATAGCTTTCCGCCATTGTTGCGCATGCGCTGTATACGCCCAAAAACGGAAAATCAAAATCCCTTGCCGTAAACGAAGCGGAAATGATTTGATTTAAAAGATCGCCCGAAATGAAAAAGTCAATCTCCGATTCTTCCAAGGCGGCGTTTTCAATCGCCTTTCGTGCGGCAAAAGTGAGCATTTTACATTCCGCTTTTTCGTAAGTGCTTTCCCCGAAAGTATCGTCGGAAAGCGCTTTATCTACGAAATTTCCCACCACGCCCGAACATTCTTTCGGACCTGCGATCGTACCCGTCGCAATAATTTTCGGATTACTTTTAAAATAGATCGTACGCATACCTGCCCCCGTTCTTTTAATAGAAACAGTATGCGAAGCAAGGGGATTTTTATACGCAAAAAGTGCGGCGATAAACGCCGCGCTTTCGTATCAATTTTCTCAAAGGGTAACGCCCGTTTTATAAAAGGCGATCTCGCGAATATCTTCGCTCTTGCAACGGTATTCGCCGTTGACCGCCTTGACGAGCAGCGAAAACAGTCCGTCGTCGTCCATGCCGTAGGCATCGAAGTCGATCCAACCGTGTTTCCGCTGCGCCAAGGGTGTATTGGAGGCAATTTTCATCGTGGGCACAAAGGTGGAAAAGGGCGTGCCCCTGCCCGTAGTGAACAGCACGATCTGGCAACCGCTCGCCGCGAGCGCCGTCGCCGCGATCAAATCGTTCCCCGGCGCGTTGAGCGCGGATACGCCCGCTTCGTTTACAAGCTCGCCGTAATCAAGCACGGCGACGATCTCGCTGCCGCCCGCTTTTTCTACGCAACCCAACGATTTTTCTTCCAAGGTGGTGATCCCGCCCTTTTTGTTGCCGGGGCTGGGATTTTCGTAAACGGGGAAGCCTTGGCGGGTATAATACGCCTTGAAATCCTCGATCATTTTTTTGTATTTTTCAAACACTTCCAAATTTTTGCATTTGTTCATCAAAAGCTGTTCCGCGCCGAACATTTCGGGAACTTCCGTCAAGATCGCGCTGCCGCCCATCGCCACCGTGCGATCGGTGATCTTGCCCACCAAGGGATTCGCCGTCAAGCCCGAATAGCCGTCGCTGCCGCCGCATTTAAGCCCGATACAAAGCTGAGAAAAATCCACTTCCTCTCGGCGGTAATCTTTTGCTTTTTCTGCGAATTTTTCCAAAATCGCCATTCCGTACGCGTGTTCGTCCTCGACGTCTTGACAGTTGAAATATTCGATATTATCGCGCTCGTAAGGCGCAAGCGTTTGCTTGATTCCGTCCATGCCGTTATTTTCACAGCCCAACCCCACGAACAAAACGAAGCTCGCGTTGGGATTGAGCGCGATAGAACAGAGCAATTTTTTGATATTTTCGTTATCCTCGCCAAGCTGAGAGCACCCGAATTGATGGGTGAGCGCAAAGATCCCGTCAATGCTCCCTTGCACCAATTTTTGTGCCTCTTTTTGCAAACGCATACATACGTTGTTGACGCAACCGACGGTGGGGATAATATAAATTTCGTTTCTGATCCCCGCCCTGCCTTTTTCGCGCTTATAGCCCCAAAAGGTCGCCTTGCCTTTTTCAAGCGTTGCGGCGTTAAACTCGTACCTGTACGCCACGTTTTCGTCCAAATGTGATCTTACGTTGTGCGTATGCACCCATTCGCCCGCCGAGATATCCGCCGTGGCTCTGCCGATGATCTCGCCGTATTTGATCACGTATTCGCCCTTTTTGATCGCTTTGAGCGCGTACTTATGCCCCGCGGGAATTTTCCCCTCGCCGTTTAAGCATACGCCCACGTTATCCTTTTCGTTGATGATGACTTTTTCCATAATTAAAGCTCCTTATTCCAAGAAGTAAATCCTTTTCCGCGCACTTCCACCGAATCGTTGATAATGACAAACGCGTTTTCGTCGATTTCGTGCACGATCTGACGCAGCTGCGTCAACTGCCGATTTTTCACGCAAGTGAGCAATACGTCGCGATCCTCGTGCGTATACATTCCCTCGCCGTCGAGCATCGTAACGCCGCGCGGGCTTTTTTCGATGAGCGTTTGCGCGATTTCTTTGCCTTTGTTGCTGATGATAATGCAGAGCTTGGATTTTTCCAAACCGACCAAAATCAGCTCGCTGAGCTTGGTGCTGACGAACACGACGATGAGCGCGTACAAAATATTATCCGCGCTTTGCAATACGATCGCGCCCGCGACGACGATGAGCGCGTCGCACAGCCCCACGCATACGGGAATATTGATCACCTTCACCCATTTGGAGATCACGCGCCCCAAAAGCTCCGTGCCGCCGCTACTAAATTCAAAGCGGATAAACAGCCCGATCCCGACGCCTTGGAAAATTCCGCCGTACAGCGACGCCAACAACGGATCGGCAGTCATTGCAGGCAAAAACGCGAGCAGATCGGTAGCTAAACCGAGCACCGCGACCGTCAACAGGCAGCGCAAAATAAATTTCCAGCCCGTGTATTTCAGCCCCAATAAAAAGATAGGAATATTGATCGCGATCGTGATCATACCGATGGGAATATTTTCGTTGATTAAATGCAAAAGGGTGGAAAGCCCCGCTACGCCGCCGGCAACGATACCGCAAGGTTCTAAAAACAATACGATACTCAGCGCGTAAAACACGCACCCGACGATCATACCCAAATAGCCTTTTGCTTCTTCCCAAATCTTTCGTTTGTTCATAAAAATTTCCTAACCGTTAAATCAGAACTTCCCCTTTTTTGATCGCGCCGACCTGCTCGATCACGGTATCGTAAAATCCCGCGTAAGAAAGCAGGTTCTCGCCCCAGATTGCTTCGTTTGCCATAAATTCCCCGATCGATTTTCCGTTTGCAAAAAATTCAAGGTACGGCGCGTCGTCTTTCAGCTCTACCGTGCGGTTTTTCAGCGCTACCTCGTATTTTTCCCCGTTCTTTTGAATGGAAGAATACAGCGCCATCAAATACGAGAAGCCCACCGTAAGATTGGGAGCGATCTTTCCGTATTTTTGATAGTAATCTTTAAACGACGGCAATACGCGCGCGCGCCATTTAGAAATGGAATTGAGCGAAATGGAAATGAGCTGATGATTAAGATACGGGTTCATAAACCGTTCTTTCACGCTCTCGGCAAACGCCGTCGTCGCCGCGATATCGTCGGAAACGAAAGGAATGATCTCTTCTTTGAGCGCGCGATCAACGAACGCGGAAAGCTTTTCATCGTTCATACAATCGTACACGGTTTCCGCGCCGAGCATCAGCCCCGCGGGCACCAAGTTGGTATGACTGCCGTTCAAAACGCGAACCTTTCTCTTTTTATAGTACCCGATGTCGTTCGTCAAAACGACTTCGATATTATGTACGCCCTCTTTGATATATTCCGCGATGTTCCCTTTCTTTTCCACCGCCCAAAGCCCGAACGGTTCGCCGATGGATACCAGCTCGTCCTTTTCTCCGATCAGCTCTTCCAAGTGCGCTTTCGTCTTTTCGTCGCGGGGATATCCCGATACGATACGATCGACGAGCGTATTGCAATAGAAATTTTCCGCTTCGTTCCAAGCCTTGAATTCATCGGGCAAATTCCAAAGCTCGATATATTGATCTACGCACGCTTTCAGCGCGTCGGCGTTATTATCGATAAGCTCCACAGGCAACAGATACACCCCGCCCAGCCCCGCTTGGTATCTTTCGTATAAAAATTTCGTCAGCTTTGCAGGATAAGTGATGCCGTCGAAGCCGTCCATTTTATCGTTTTCGTTATAGCAAATGCCCGCTTCCGTGGTATTGGAAACGATGATCTTCAAATCCTTATCGCGCGCCAACGCAATATATTTTTCGTAATCGATAAACGGATCGATCGCGTTTTCCACGCTCTCCACCGCGTAAACGTTCTCGACGGAGTTTCCGTTTTCCATGCCGCGAAGCACGATATGATATTGATTGTTTTGCTTTTCAAAGCGTTCCAGCGTGCCGAAAACGATAGGCTTTACGATATTCACCGCATACCTGCCCTGCCCGTTTTTATTCAAAGTGTCAAAGTAGACGTCTACGAACGTCCGCAAAAAATTGCCTTCGCCGTATTGCAAAATTTTCGTCATAAGGTTCTTTCTCCTTTTTTTCTTCTATCATATCATAAATTTACTTGACATTCAATATAAAAAGCGTTAAAATTTAATTAAATTACATATATATTTCAAAAACAGGACAAAAAGCATGAGTTTTATTGAAATTGAAAGATCGGTGCGCGCGGAAGAATGGTCGATGAACGACCTACATTCCCATTCGCACTTTGAAATTTACTATCTCACGAAAGGCAGCCGCACCTTTCTGCTTTCCAACGCGCTGTATAAGCTCGACGCGCCCATCGTCGTGATCATTCCCCCGCACGTAATGCACAAAACGGAGGGCGGCGCGTTCGAGCGATACAATATCAACGTTTCCGATTCTTATTTGGACGAATTTCAACGGCATATCTTTAAAGAAAATTCGCTAAAAATCATTCGTCCCACCAAAAAAGCCCACGAAGAAATGACGAAAATTTTCGAAACGCTGCAAGGCGTCGATCGGCGGCAAAAATACGGCGAACAAAAAATAAAGACGCTGTTTTCCTACGCGATATACCTTTTGAGCGAAAATCTCGGCAACGAGCAATTTTCCCCTGCCGCCGCCGATGAAAGCGATATGCCGCCCACCATTTTAAAGGTGATCGACTATCTCAACAACCATTTTAGCGACCGTATCACTTTGGACGATCTCGCCGCGGAATTTTTCTTATCCAAGGGCACACTCGTATACAATTTCAATAAATACGCGCATTGTTCCCCGATCGATTTTTTACTGACCGTTCGGCTTACCAAAGCGAAAGAAATGCTGCTAAAAACAAAAAAAAGCGTCAACGAGATCGCCGAGCTTTGCGGATTTTCTTCCGCGAATTATTTCGGCTTGATCTTCAAGCGCAAGGAAAACCTTTCCCCCGCCAACTACCGAAAGCATCAGCGGGAAAAAGGCTGAAAAAAGCTCGCCCGTTAGGGTGTGTTCAATAGAGATTTTTCTCTTATGGGAAGTGGTACGGCACGAAGCCGTGCCACTTCCTTTTTTCGTTCAAGAGATTTGTGGGATTGCTCCCACGCCGTTGTAGAATATTTCTACAACTTGTTTTCTTTTGCCATCCGTCTTTTCCGCTTGATGAATAACAACCTTATCAATAAAGTTTCTTACAAGGTCAGGCGTAAGTTCGGATATATCTTCGTACTTGCGTAAATTTAAAAATCCTTAATTTTATTTTACCCCTTCACTTAAAAGGGCTTTTTTAGAGCAAAAATCAACCCTAAAATTCAAAATTTCTTAAAAAATTTTTTCTCTCATATAAAGGGGCTATTTTTTGCCGTTTATGGGGTCAAAATATTCATTTTTAGTGTAAAAATTTTTGCCCCTCACTTAAAAGGACGATTTTTAAGCAAAAAGTGGCGGTCTAATCGAAAAAAATTTTTTTGAACACAAAAAAGGCAAGTAGAATAAATTCTACTCGCCTAAATAGGGTATAGATATTAAGTTGTAAAAGTCAATAAGGCAGGCGCAAATTAATTTATGTCCGCCTTTGTTTATATTCAAGTCTGTTCATGTTTGTTCGCGTAGCAGTTTTCATAAGTAAGACATTGTTACTTAAAGAAAGAAATACTCAGTACGATAAAGTTTCCACTTTGCAACTGTATGGGGTTGTTGAGAAAATCTTTATCTCCTCCGTTGTCTACGTCACCGCCGAGGCTAAAAGAGAAACCGCCCGTTTCGCCGTAAGTGGTTGCGATATTGTTCCCGGAAGGATATTCGGTAGTTTGAGAAAGGTCGATTACCTTAAACTCAAACGCTTTTCTCTCGGTTGCGTTGTCGTTACTTTCGTCAATAGTACAGATATTTTCCAAAATTACCGCAAAGCCGTCGTCTACGATAACATCTAAATAAACGTTCATCACACCACTTGCGGAAGTAACTTTTGTAGAGCCATCAAGGGCAAGTTCCTTCGTCTTTTCCGCATCGGTGTATGCTTTTATTTGGAAATGCTGTTTGCCTTCATAAGCGTTCGCAATAAAATCGGGTAACTCTAAACTTGAAGAATAAGGCACGTAAAACTCCATCTCTTCATAGATTCCTTCGAAATGGAATTGAACTGTACGAACGGTATCTATCGTGGAGACGAAGTGCGATTTTTCGGTTTCGGTTATTTCTTTGGTTGAGTCGTATTTATCAAACTCAACGACCTCGTTTATCTTAATCTTGAATTCCGTAAAGCCCGTATAAGTTTGACCTTCGTGTTCCACCTCGTCGCTACTCGAAATGGAAAACTCCGCCTTAAAACCCTTGCATTCTTCTTTTGTAAACTCTACTAAAGCCCAACCGTCGATATCCTTATACGGATAGGACGCGGAAATATTTGCCCTCGTGTAATAACTGTCGCCCTGCTTGTAAACGAATTCGGTCCTAAGGTCGGTATCTCCCCATTCCAAGTAGTCTAACCACGGGTCAACTTCTGAAAAATCGTCGAATTTTTCTCTAAACTTGCTGTTGTTTTCGGCGGTAGAATATTGATTAAAATTAGCGTTGTCGTTAACGAGAAAACTCTCGAAACTTTTGGCAAAATAAGTAAAACCGCTAATAGATTTATTTGCGTCTATTAAGTCGGCGTGATTAGGCGAAACCTTATACGCATAATCTTGGTCAAAATTGTAGTAAACGGTGTTCGTTCCGTCCCTTTGGATAAACTCTAACGGCTCGTTGATTTGCGCCCCTGTTTGACTATGAACGCCCAAAAGCCTTTTATAAAAGTTTTTCGTCGCGTCGTTATAGCCTGCCTCTATCTTTCTACTGTACGCTTGATTTTCAGGCGGTCTACCAATAATCGTTTCAAAATCAGCTTCTTCGTTGTTTGAGTCAAGCAACTTTTGAGTTAACGATACTTCGTAAGTTAAAGTGTAAGTAAGAGTTTTTTGAACTTCGTCGTCAACCAATGGGGCAAAAACGTTGTTAAAATATGTCCTTACTTCAGCTTTTTCGGCAGAATCTTGAATATAACGCTTTTCATCTCCATCTCCACACGCAGACAATGCAAATATGCAAGGTAATATCATACACACTGCCAACAACATACTTAAAAATTTCTTTTTCACAGATAAAACCTCCTAAAATTTTTATGTAATAAAAAGCCACTTAACAGACGGGCGCAAAACGCCCACCGCTAAATGGCTTATTTATTCCTATTAAATTGCGTACGAAAAGGGGGCGAACTACATAATGCGCCCGTCTGTCTGTCTGTCTGTC
>JAFTQB010000050.1 GCA_017462985.1 Clostridia bacterium | reverse complement strand
CTTTCCCAAGCTTTAAATGAAACGCCATTTCGATCATACCGAAGTGGCAGGTATAGTAAAACGCCGTTTCCTTGTTTTTTAACCGTGTGAACGCGCAAGTATCCGAGTGCATGCAATTTTCGCGTGCACATTCTTTTACTTTGGCGCAAAACGTTTTTTCCTCAACGTTTACGCTGTGGGCGGAAGTGGAATTGAAATTGTGATCGTAAAAGGTGATCGCCGCGTTGGCAAGATAGCTAAGATCTTGCAATAACCCGCGGAACAATCTTAAATTATACTGTAACATAGTTTAATCATAACAAAAAAATTTTTTCTTGTCAATGGAAAAAAACAACAAAAATAGAAAAATTTTTATAGGGTATAAGGTTAGAAAACGCTAAAAAAGGGAGTATTTTTATCTATAAAAGAAAAAATAGCTGTGATATAATAATGATACGATGCGGAAAAGGCGAACGTTTGCGCTTTTTTCCGTAGATGGATAAAGGAGAAAATGCTATGGAAACACAAAATCCTTCTATCGCGAGCGAGAGCGTAACTGCGCCTGCCGTAAGGAAGAAAAAAGCGAAAAGCTACGGCGGGAAACCGTTGAGGACGATGGACAAAGTGTTTATCGTTACGATGCTGTTTATACCGATCGTTCATTTCTTGATTTTTTGGGTGTACGTCAATTTCAATTCGATCATGATGGCTTTTCAGCTTCCTACGGGGGAATGGTCTTGGGCAACGATGGAATCGGTGTTTTTGAACTTTTCCGAAGGAATGGAAAATTCTTCGTTGTTGATCTCTATTCAAAATACCCTGATCTATTTCTTTAAAGACTTGTTGATGATGCCGTTCCAAGTACTTGTGGCGTATTTCTTGTTTAGAAAGATCATCGGGCACAAAGCGATTCAAGTAATATTGTATATGCCCGCGCTCATCAGCGGCGTCGTGATCACTTCTGCGTTTTCGAGCTTTATCAATCCGAGCGGACCGATCGGTACGCTACTCACGGCGATGGGTATGGAAGCTCCCGAATTTCTTGCCAATTCCGATTACGCAACGGGAACGATTTTATTTTATACGATTTGGCTCGGCTGGTCGGGCAATATGCTATTGCTCGGCGGCGCGATGGCGCGTATCCCCGTAGAAATCTTGGAATCGGCACGTTTGGACGGTATTACTACGCCGAAAGAAATCGTTTATATGGTGTTCCCATTGATCTGGAACACGCTTTCCACGCTGATCATTTTGCAAATGACGGGTATTTTCGGGGCGGGTGGTCCCGTGCTGTTGTTTACGCAAGGCAGATATAAAACTTCTACGATCGGTTGGTGGATATTTGAAAAAATAAATTATACGGGTGCGTCCGCATATAACGAAGTTTCGGCGGCGGGGCTAGTGTTGACTTGCGTCGGCGTTCCCATTATTCTTACGGTGAGAAAGCTCATCGAGAAAATTCCCAGCGTGGATTATTAAGGGAGGAGAAAACGATGAAAAAAGAAGTTTCTTTATATACCTCTACTCCCGAAGAATTGGAAAGCTCGTTGGAAGAATTGCGGAAAAATCAACGCAAAAATCTACATAAAGACGGCAATATTATGACGTCGCATAAAGGCGCGGATAAATGGATATTCGGCGTGGCGTTCGTAATCTTCGCCTTGCAATGCTTTACGATCATTCTTCCCTTTGCGTGGATGATTATGTCCTCGTTTAAGGAAGTGAACGAATATAACCTCGGCGGCGCTTTTTCGTTGCCAACCGTTTGGGAATTTGAAAACTATACGGAAGCGTTTCAATCGCTCAACGATCCGCTGACGGGCACTTCGTTTTTCGGGTTGATCTTCAACTCGATTTGGTATACGGTGTTGACGGCGGGGATGGCGAGTATCGTGCCGAGCGTAACAGGGTACGTGATCAGTAAATACCGCTTTCCGGGCAGAGATTTTATTTATGCGGTGGCGATCGTTGCGCTCACCATTCCCATCGTAGGAAGCGGCGCGGCGTCGATGAAGCTGTGGCATCAGCTCAACTTGTACGATAATCCTCTTCGAGTGGTCGTCGGCGGTCTGGGCGGTTTCGGCGGAACGTTTCTTGTGTATTACGGCTTTTTCAAATCGGTGAGCTGGTCGTATGCGGAAGCGGCGGAAATCGACGGTGCGGGACCGTATACGGTATTTTTTCAAATTATGTTGCCGCAAGCCGTACCTATTATCTTGACTTATATGATCACGGGCGCGATCGGCGCTTGGAACGAATATCAATCGATCATTTTGTATCAACCGAGCTTTCCCACGCTCGCTTCGGGGCTTTTCAATTATAAATCGAATACGGCACGTGCGGATATTCCCGTTTATTACGCGGGGTTGGTCATTTCGATGATCCCGACGTTGGTGCTTTTCAGTCTTTGTTCAAGCAAGATCATGACGAGCATTTCAATCGGCGGTTTAAAGGGTTAAAAAAGATAGCGATAAATAAATTTTAAGGAAGGAAAAAGTATGAAAACGATGAAGAAAAAACTCATTTTGGCAATGGCGCTTACCTTTACTGCAAGCATTCTTTTGCCTACGGCTGCAAGTTGTTCGCCTGCGGTGGATAATTCTGAAAATACGTTGGAAATTTTCGTTACGAACGCAGGCTACGGCACGAAATGGCTGACGGATACGATTGCGGCGTTCAAAGAGGAAGCTTGGGTGAAAGAAAAGTATCCCGAGTTGAATATTCCCACGCCGAAAATGAATTCGATGAGCGATTATATCCCCACGCAGATCACGATGGGGGAGAAAAATACCGTCGATTTGTTCTTTTCCTGTCAAGCGATCGGTGCGTATTATAATTCCAAGGATTCGAAAGGCAATCCCTATTTCGAAGATTTTACCGAGCTTTTGACAACGGTGGAAATCCCCGGCGAAGGCGTTACAATGGCGCAAAAAATGAACGCGCAAATTTATGAAGAAGAAAAGATTGAGCTGTTAAACGGCGGAGAAGTTTATTACGCCATTCCTTGGGTGAACGGAATGATGGGGTTGATGTATAATAAGACGCGCGTAGACGAATTACTCGGTGAAAATTATATTATGCCGCGTACGACGGAAGAACTGATCAGCTGCACCGCGGCGTTGAAAGCGAAATTGCCCGAAGGCGACGCGCCGTTTATTTTCTCGAACGGAAGCCGTTATTTTAATGCGCCGTTTATCGTTTGGTGGTCGCAATACGAGGGAAAACAGCAATACCTCAATTATTGGAACGGCGTAGACGAAGAAGGGGAATACACCAACGAAATCTTTGCGCAAACGGGCAGATACCGCGCTTTAGACGTTTACGAAAAATTGATCAACCGCGATCTTGGAAACAATCATTCTATGTCTACCACAGACGGTTATTATAAAATTCAAAGCAACTACGTGGCGGGGCAAGCGGGGATCTTTATGCCCATAGGCGACTGGTTGATGACGGAAATGGAAGGCGCGTTGGTAACGGAAGAGATCAGAATGATGAAAATGCCCGTGATCAGCACGATCACCGAAAAATGTACGAGCGTAAAAAACGATACGCAGTTGGCGTTCGTCGTACAAAGCGTAGACGAGGGTAAAGATTATACGGCAACGGCGGCAGCGTATGCCGACGCGGGGTATGGGGAGTTGAAATCTGCCGACTATACGAAGATTTCCCAAGCCCGCAATATGATGTATCGAATGACGGGGCACGAAGCGTTTGTTCCCGCCTATGCGACGGGAAAAGAGGTTGCGAAAGATTTCCTGTTGTTCATGGCTTCCGATAAAGGAATCGAAGCGTTCATGAACGCCACGAAAGGCACGATGACGCCGTATAACTACGAAGTTTCGGCTACGAAGCTCGATAGCTTCTATCCTTTGCAACAAGATCACTACGAATATATGAAAACGGTCGTTTCCTTGCCGCCCGAAAACGTATTTAAACTCAATTATCTCGGCGGTTTGCAACAAGTTACGAAAAACGTATCGGTAGAAGTTCCTTTTGCGGCGCAAAACAAGAACGACCGATTGAGCGCTTGGGACGTTTATCAAGCGGATATTAAGTTCTATACGCAATCGCAATACGAATTATTGTTGCAAAAAGCAGGGATTCGTTAATAAAAAGGGGTATTTATGAAAAAGAAAACGATTTCTAAATGGGGGCAACGCGCTGTTGCGATACTTTGTGCGTTGACGGCGATTCCGTTCGTTGGTTGCGACGGCGGCGAAACTTCTCAAGACGGGGACGAAACGCTGAAAGAAACGGTGGTTTGGGCGGCGTACGGAACGGAAAAATTGCTCCGTGAAACGAATTATTCGACGCGGCACAATGAGAAAACGTTAAAAATCGCGACGTTCCAAAACGAATATGAATCGGCTCAAATTATGATCACGGCGGCAAACGATACGAAATACACCGTACAGCTTGCCGATCTGACGAATGAAAACGGTACTACGCTTTCCAAAGACGCCTTTTCGGCGTATCACGAGAAATATATCTACGTCGACCGTATTTTTGATACGGGTACGCCCACCTCTGTAGGTTGGTATCCCGACGCGCTTTTGCCTTATGATACGGCGGTTTCCTATGGGGAAAACAGCATAGAAAAAGGCGATAATCAGGGCGTTTGGGTAACGCTGAACACGCCGAAAACGCAAGAGGAAGGCGTATATACGGGCGCTTTCAAAGTAACGGCAGACGGAAAGTCCTTTGATATCCCCGTGGAAGTAACCGTGTACGGATACGCTCTTTCGGATGAAACGCATATCAAGACCTCGTTTGGAATCAATTACGATTGGGTCTCGTATGCGGAGCTTGATTCTACGCCCGAGATGATGCAAACCTATTACGATTTCCTGCTGGATTACAGGATTTCGCCCAGCGATTTCCCGATGGCGCTCAACAACAGCTATACGGCTTATAAGCAGGAGGGAACGAATACTTTCAGGACGGAAGAATTTATTGAAGACGCGGTAGCTACGGCGAGGAATGAAAAGGTAGCCTCGTGGCGTTTGCCGACGATCGGTTCTACCGCGACGGTAACATATACGGATAATGCAGGGAATCCGGCGACGGCGAGTATTCCTTGCGTGGGAAAAGAGACCTATCAACGATTTTTGAAAGACGTTGCAACGCGCGCTTTAACAGAGGATCTCGACCTGTTTGAAAAGGCGTACACCTATATGACTTTCTGCGACGAGTACGACGCGTCGGGTGCGGCTTCGGGTAGGATCAGAGTAGAATATAACTATAACAAGATCAAAGAATACAACGCGGAGATCGCCGAATGGATAGAGACGCTTGCAAAGCCGGAAACGATGACGGACGAACGATTCAGCGAACTGAAAGGCGAAATGAAGAGTAGCCTTTTGACGATGGAGCATATCTTGACGGGTGCTTCGCTCGACGGCATTTATCAAGGCGGCGGATTGGGATTGGATACGCCGAGCGTTACTTTCGTGCCTACGATCGATCAATATGCAACGGAAGGAAACCGCGAAGCCTTTGAACAATATGCAACCGAATACGGCGTAGGGCAAACTTGGGCGTACACGGCGGTTAATCCTTGCGCTCCTTATCCCACTTATCATTTGGAAGATCAGCTGATTTCTTCTCGGTTGCTCAATTGGATGCTCTACGATTATGATATCGAGGGAAATCTCTTTTGGAGTTCGACGCTCTATAAATATACGGGCACTTCCGTGCAAGTACAGGATTATTATAGCGAGCCTCTGCGTTATTCTACGATGAACGGCGACGGGTTCTTGCTCTATCCCGGTAGAGAGTACGGCATTTTCGGCCCTGTTTCTTGTTTGCGCTTGGAATCCATTCGCGATGGGAACGAGGACTACGACTTATTATACGAATTGGAAGAATTTTATACGCAACGAGGCGTTTCGGGGGCTAAATTCGATCAGTTGCTCAACTTTATGACGAACGCTTTATATACGAACGCGCGTTGCAACTATACTGCGGGGGATATTAACGCTAAGCTCATCGCTTCCCGCGAAATGCTTGCTGATTTCTTGCTTCTCGCTTCAAAAGCGGGCGTGGTGATCGAAAGCTTTACGCGCAATCTCAACGAGGTGAACTTCGTTATTTCGGCGGATGAGGGCGTAACGCTTGCTTTGGGCGGTAAAACGCTTTCGGGAACGACGGAAAACGGCGTTACGAAATACGCCGTTGATATCGATCTTCGCGAGCAAACTGTATTTGCGTTAAAGGCGACGGTGAACGGGGAAGAATACGGCGTGGAATTGCCTCTTGGAGAACCTGCGAATATCGTGGAAAGCGACGCGCTGATCGGGAAGATCTCGGCGTACCGTTCCGACGTTGTTTTGGAAGAAACGACGGATACGATCGATGGCGAAAGCGTGGTAAAAGTATCGATGACGGACGAGATCGGCGGGAAACCGTCGATGCAGATCGACGTGGAAGCGCTTGCGATCGATCAAAAATATAAGACGGTAAAAGTGCGTATCTACAATTACGGCGATGAAGTAACTCTTTCCGTTACGGCGGAACGAAAGATCATCAAAGGCTATTTGCAGGTAGGTCAGATCACGCTTGCGGCAGGTTGGAACGAAGTGGAACTGGATATAGCAAGCCTCAATTGCGCGGAGCGCGGTCAAGTAATGGATATTCGGTTTAATTTCAAATCGCCGTCTGAGGAAACGCTCACCGATACGGTGGCGATTGCAATCGGCGAAATGATCATGGAGGGCTAAAGAAATGAAAAAATTATTAACGACGGCAATGGCTCTCATTTTGGCGGCGACGGCTTGCGGCGTTAGCGCGGATAGAACGACGGCTCGGGCAACGGAGTCGGAGTCCGTCATTCCCTCCAATCCCGTTCGGCTCGTCAACGATTTTGAAACGCAAAAAGACCTCAATTCGATGATGATGTATACCGTGCTTGGAAAGGTTACGGTGCAAAGCGACGAATCGTATATCAGCCACGGCGAGGCAAGCGCGAAGATCACCGTGATGGCGGATCCTTTTGACGGCGGCTACGACGCGTACACACCGAGCTTGTATCAATCGATGAATATTAAAAAGGACGGCCGCGATTACCGTGATTTTTCCAAAACGGGAACGGTCGAGTTCGACTTGTATAATTCGAGCGATACACAGCAACGTATCGGACTTGCGCTCTATTATTCGTATTATAACGGGAGTAGCGCAAGAGAATGGTTTACGCTCGCGCCGAACGCATGGACGACGGTGAGATATTCCGTAACGAGAGAGCTGATCCCCGAAAGCAAGAACGGCGAGGGAAATACGGTGCGAAACGTTGAGGGCGTATATTTGTATTTCGACCGTCAACAGGAAGAAACGAATTTTTATCTCGACGCATTGCGTCTATATTCAAATGATTCGCCTATCGGGGAATCGGTGAAAGGGGAATTGAAAGAAAACGAAATTTGCTCGTTCGACAGTCTTTGGCAGATAACGGGTACGGCGATGTCTACGGGCAATGCAAGACCTACGCTTTCGCAATCGAAGGCGTTCACTTCCGACGGCGGCAGTTCGCTGAAAGTGCAAACGACGGCTACGGCGGCGGGTGGATATTATTATTTCTATTTGCGCAAAGCAAACTTATATAAATTCGCGAATTTTTCCAAGCTTTCGGACGATGATTATTTCTGTTTCGAGCTGTATTCGCCTACGGACGGCGGATTTGAGGGCGCGATCCATATGTATATTTATACGGCGGGACAAAGCGCCTATATCAGCGAAACGGTCTTTAACGTTACGGCGGGAAATCTTTTGAAAGTGAGGATTCCTCTTTCCGAAATCAACTCTGCGCCGAACGCCGATCCCGAAAACGACGCTTGCTTCCAGTACCTTATCGATATCACTTTCGGCTATCGGACGTCGAATAGTTCGCAAACCTTCTATATCGATAACGTACGCGTGGAAAAAGCGGCGAATTAAGGAGGAAAAACAATGAAAAAATGGAGAAGTATAACGCTCGCCTGTTTGATTGTTGCTTGCGCTTCGGCGTTTGCGATCGGGTGCAATCCTCAAGAAGAAACGCCGTCCAACGGCGACGAGCAAACGCAACAAACGCCGTCGGATCAAACGAACGATATTTATATCAATCAAAATTGGGATCTTTCCGGCAGCCTTTCCGATTATTATTTCGTCAACGGTCAGGGCGAATTGCAAAGCGAATTGCCCGACGCGGAAACGGAAGTGGATTTCGGTGAAAGCGTGTTTGTAAAAAGTCCCGTTGTAATCGACGGCGTTGGCAACGTTTTAACGGCAACTCCGTTGGTAAAAGTATTTGGCGGCGACGAGGTAACGCTTTCAGGCGGGAGCTTCTTTGCGCTTGACGCAAGAGGCTACGAAATCGTATATTCCATTCAGACAATGGACGGGCAAACTCATTCGGCGACGGCTAAGATCGAGGTGCTTGGTGCGGACGGTATGTATTTGGGCGATCAATACATTATTTCCGTCAAAGACTTGATCATGGTCAAAGAGGAAAAACCCGTTTATATTGAGGACGAAACGGTTCCGTTTGCCGTGCTTGATTCGTTGAGTGCGGAAGAAAAAACGAAGTTGGAAGCGGAAGCTCAAGGCGGCGCGCTTGTTTGGAAACTGTTGCCTCGTTATGGGGAAGAAGCGATCCTTTTACAAGACGGAAAACTTGATTTTAGCCAAACGGATAAGGGAAATTATTTGTTATACGCCGAACTTGTTACGGCGGCGGGCAACAAGATCGTCTATTTTGAAAACGCAAATTTCTGTTTGATTAACGATCTAATAAACGAAAAGGAAGTGAAGCTCGTCAACGTAGCGGGCATGGATTGTTACGATCTGACTTCTTTGATGACCCCGAGCGAGCAAGAGAAGCTTGCGAGCGCCGCTCAAAACGGAACGGTCGTTTGGAAAATCGCGAAAAAGAACGGGAAAGGCGTAAAAACGCTTGCTTCCTCTTTCGTGGATTTTACTTCGGTCGATAAAATGAATTATCTCGTTTATGCCGAAGCGGAAAATCAAACGGGCAAAGAAATCGTCTTTTTCGATAACGCGGATTTTTACGATTTGAACGACGGATTCGTTTGGAATACCGTCGGTGCGGAAACGGTAGGTTCTGTGAAGCTGCTTTCCAATGGCGCAACGGATAGAACGACGGTTTCACTTGCGGATAAATCGCAAAACGCCGCGGCGTTTGCAGGCAGGATCGGACGATATTTTCAAATTCGTTCGACGGGTGGCAGTCAAGCGTACAAATTAGATTGGACGCCTGTACACAGTAAGGGATATTACGAATTGTTCAAAGGACAAAACGCTGCCGTTTCTTTCGATTTTTGGATCGAAGCAACGCACACGGATGGAAAGACGGCGATCGATTGCGTGTTCGGTAAGGTGTACGGCTCGATGAACGGTGAAGATAAATTAGAAAGCTACCGTCATCAAATTTTTACGAACCGTTGGAATTCGCTTTCATTCTCTTTGGACGATTATCTGCTTGATAATTTCGAAGCGGGAATGGTGAATATCGAAAGTCTGTTCGGCTTTGCGGGAACGAACGGTTCGGTGGAAAACAGTACGGTTTACATCGGAAGCGAGCCAGCGGCGCAAGTGCTTGATTTAAACGGCGCAAACAGCTACGATCTCTTCAATCTGTTCAATTCGGCAACGAAAGAGGAACTTAGCGGAATTTCCGATCTTTCTTGGAAGCTCACTCCGATGAACGGCGGCGCACCGATAGAGCAAACGGCAAGCGCGGTTGATTTTACTGCCGTTCGGCGCGGATATTATTTGGTGGAGGCGTACAGCGGCGAATCGTCGCTTGCGGCGATCAACGTTGATTTTTACGATTTGACGAAAGATTGGGAATGGAACGACGCGTCAAGCGCTTTGGAAGCGGCGGTATCCGCGGGAGTTCAGGGCGAGGCTGTAAAGACGGGCGTGCCTACGAATTCAGACGGTTCGGCGCGTAGCGGCAATTATTTGAAATTCACCGTTTCCCAAGCCTCGATTACGGCAACGCTCAAACCTATGCACAGCAGGGCGTATTACGAGCTGTTGGCAAAACAGGGCTATTCTTTGCAATACGATTATTGGTACGAATCCACGCACGGCGAATATACGCTTTCGGGTGCGTTCGGCTACGATCCGAACGCGTCGACGGGCGGTTGGAAATGGAAACAGCTTACGGCTGGTTGGAAAAAGTGGGGAACGATCTCGGCAGATCTGGATAGCTATTTGGTGGCGAATTGGGATACGCTGGGCGCAAATACGCATTTCATTACCGTTCATCAAAAATGCTACGTGAGCGGGCAAAGCGATATTCCGCTTTCCGAAAGCTGTACGCTGTATATGGGGAATTTCCGCTTGGTAAAAGCGTAGGGGTAATTTTGATGTCGTTGAATTTTTGCGATCTGTTTTCGGAGATAAAGGACGGGCAAACCGTCCTGCTCGAAAAGGAAAAGGAATACCATTTGTGGGAAGAGGACGCCATACGCCTTACGGGGTATTATGCTTCGAATACGGCTTCTGCGGCTGAAAATCCCGATGGGTTTCGCCGTTGTGCGATCTTTTTGAAAGCAAGAAAAGATATTACGATCGACGGCAACGGCGCGCGATTGATCTTGCACGGGATCTTTACGCCGTTCGTGTTTGATCGTTGTGAAAATCTCACGGTTAAAAATCTTACTGTCGAATACGCGCGTCCGACGATGAGCGAGTATACCGTTCAAAGTTGCGATGACGGAATATGTTTTTTGGAAACAGAAAAAAGTTCTTCGTTCTATCTTGACGGCAATACGCTCGTTTGGTGTGGCGAACGGGGACAAGACGGTCGGTATTATTGGGAAAATTCCTATAAAAACGCAAAGACTTTAACGATGTTTTACGATCCCAAAACCGAGCGCTCGCAATTTTGCAGAAGCGGCGAAAACGATCCCCGTCCTTCCGTTCCTACCTTCGAAAGAGTAGAACGGATAGGCGAAAGAACGCTGAAAGTTGTATTTAAAAACCGCGAGGCGTGCTTGCCCATTGGTTGCGTATTGCAAACGCGTTCGATCGTTCGCGATCAGTTAGGCGGATTATTCGTGCGGTGTAAAGATCTTTCGCTTGAAAATTTGCGTATTTGCGATATGCACGGTTTTGGATTGTTGGCGCAATTTTGCGACGGTGTCGTTTACCGTCGGTTGGATTGTACGCCGAAAGCGGGAAAAACGGTCGCCTGCAACGCGGATTTCTTTCATTTTTCGGGTTGCAAAGGCAGGATTTTGATCGAGGACTGTATTGCTTCGGGCGCACACGATGATTTCATCAACGTGCACGGCACTTATCTTCGCGTTGTGGAACGCTGCAACGCGGAAAATGCGATCACCGTACGGTTCGTTCACAGCGAAAGTTGGGGATTTCAAGCCTTTGAAAAAGGGGATACGATTGAATTTACCGTCGGGGGAAGCTATCGGGCATTGGGAACAGCCGAGGTGCTTTCATTCGAGCGGTTGAACAATACGGATATCAAACTTTATTTAAGCGGAAGTATTCCCGAAGAACTTCGTTTGCATGAAGATTACGTAGAAAACGTTACCGCAACGGCGAGCGTAGAGATTCGTAATAACCGTTTTGGACCGTCGATGGGCAGAGGAATGCTCTGTACGACGCGGAAACAGGTGGTCGTAGAAAACAATCTCTTTTATAAAACCGGGCACGCCGTTTTAAATATTCAAAACGATACGCACGGGTGGTTTGAATCGGGAACCGTCGGCAAATTTATTTTTCGAAATAATCAAGTTATAGGGTGCGGTTACGGGCTATACGGAAAAAACGAACCTGTCGTTTATTTCAATCCCAACGTGCGAAAAGAAGATGAAGAGAGCGCAGGGGAAATTTACGGTGAATTGACGATCGAAAACAATCGTTTTGAAGACGCTCCCAACGGCGAATACGAATTTTATTTCGGGCATACGAAGTGTGTGGTAATACGCGGCAATTCTTTTGATAGGGAATATAAGATCACGGCGAATAAAGTCGGCTGTTTGATCGAAAAAGATAACGAACAAAAGGACGGATCGAAAAAATGAAAAATTTCAAAATGGCAATTATCGGCGTAGGCGGCAGAGGCGAGGGTTTGTATCGCGTGGCTCTGAAAATGAGAAAGTACGTGCAATTCGTCGCCGTTTGCGATACGGACGATCAGCGGCTGGAATTTATTGCAAAGGAAATGGAGGACGACGGCAGAGCGCGCCCTGCGCTGTATCACGATTATAAAGCGTGTATCGACGAAGCGAAGCCTGACGTGATCTTAGTTGCTACGGCTTGGGAAGCGCATTTAAAAATCACTACCTACGCAATGGAAAAAGGAATTGCCGTCGCGTGCGAAGTGGGCGGTGCGTACAGTCTTGAAAGTCTGTGGGAACTCGTTCGTTGCTACGAACGGACGAAAACACCGATCATAATGATGGAAAATTGCTGTTACGGGCGTATCGAAATGCTCGCGCTGAATATGAAGCGGTTGGGGCTTTTGGGCACGATCGTGCATTGCGAGGGCGGGTATAAACACGATCTTCGTTCAATGGCGAAAAATTTAAAGCATTATCGCATTTGGGAATACTTGCATAGAAATTGCGAAAATTATCCCACGCACGAAATCGGACCAATCGCTAAATTGTTGGATATCAACTGCGGCAACCGTTTCGTTTCCCTCGTATCCGTCGGTTCGTCTGCGCACGGTTTGGAAGAATATGTGGAAAAACACGATTTGGAAGCGTTCAAAGGCAAGCGTTTTTGTCAATCAGACGTGGTAACAACCGTCCTCAAATGCGCGAACGGCGAAACGGTTACTATCGCGTTGGATACCACCTTACCCCGTTATTATTCCCGCGGCTTCGTCGTGCACGGTACGAAAGGACTGATCACGGAAGAAAACCGTTCGGTGTATTTGGAAGAAGAATTCCCCGAGGAAATGTGGGAATGGCAAGAACAGTATAACAATATCGAAAAATATTACGAAAAATACGATCATAAACGCTGGCAGGGTTATAAACCGGGAAAAGAAGGACACGGCGGTATGGATTACCTTGTGTTTAATGCGTTTTTTGAAGCGCTCGACGCGGGCAAGGAAATGCCGATCGACGTATACGATATGGCAACGTGGATGGCGATCACCGTGTTAAGCGAACAGTCGCTTGCAACAGGTCAACCCGTAGCCTTCCCCGATTTTACCGACGGAAAATGGGTGTTGAGAGAAAATAAATTCGAACTTTAAGAGGTTAAAGTTATGAATACGGTCAAAGTGGATTTTTCGAAAACGGTTGGAAAAATGAAGCCTATGCACGCAGTGAATAACGGGCCTGTAGGCGGCGGCGTCCGTGCGATAAAGGGTAATTTTCAATTATATCAAGATTTAAAAATTCCTTATGCGAGATTGCACGACGCGTCTTTCTTTTCTTCCTACGGCGGGGAATGGTCGGTGGACGTGCACAGGATCTTTTGCGATTTCGACGCAGACGAAAACGATCCCGCTTCTTACGATTTTGTGCCTACGGACGGATATCTTCAAAGGATTCAAGCCGCGGGTACGCAAGTATTTTATCGCCTTGGCGCAAGTATTGAACACGGAAAGAAAAAGGGGACTTTCCCGCCCAAAGATTACGCGAAATGGGCGAGGATTTGCGAACATATCATTTTGCATTATAACGAAGGCTGGGCAAACGGCTTTCATATGGGCATTAAGTATTGGGAGATTTGGAACGAACCCGATTGCAAAAACGCAGACGGCTCCAACCCTTGTTGGCAAGGAACGGAAGAAGAATTTTTTGAATTTTTTAAAACGGCGGCAAAATATTTAAAAGGAAAATTCCCTGATTTAAAAATTGGGGGTCCTGCCGTTTGCTTTTTAGGAAGCGGCTTTGCAGATCGGTTTTTGCCGTATTGTAGAGCGTACGGCGTACCTTTGGATTTCTTTTCCTATCATTGTTATACGAATCGTTTGGAAAAGTTTTCCTATATCGTAGACGAATTTAAACAAAAACTTACGGAAAATGGCTACGGTAAAGCGGAAACGATCTTGAACGAATGGAATTACGTTCGCGGTTGGTTGGGCGAAGAAATGGAATATTCGTTTGCCAGCGAAAAGGGCTTGAAAGGTTCGTCGTTCGTTGCGGGCGCGATGGCGATCGGGCAGGCTCGCGAATTGGATATGCTGATGTATTACGACGCGCGCCCCAGCGGAATGAACGGCATTTGGGCAACGGAAACCTACCGCCCGCTCAAAACCTATTTTGTTTTAAAGGCGTTTAGCGAACTGTACGAAATGGGAACGAACGTGCAATCGCAAGCGACGGACGGCTTATACGCAGTGGCGGCGACGGACGGGAAAACGAGCGGCGTTCTTATCACCTATTACGACGAGGATGATTCAAAAGCAGCGAAAGAAGTAAAAGTATGTATCCAAAACGCAGTAAACGGCGATCGTGTGAAAGCGGAATATTTCCTCGTTGACGAAAACAACGATTTGAAACTGTTGCGTGAAGAAATTTTCACGGCGAACGAATTTGCGGCGTACTTGCCAATGACCTTGCATTCTACCTATTATATTCGTTTGTCATAGCCTTTTTAATGTAATATTCATTTTGTACAATTTATCTATTTACCAATCGGAGTATAGCGCAAAATTTCTACAAGACCGTTTTTGAAGGAATTCAGGGCGAATAACGGAACTTGTATAAAGGTGGAGAATATAAAAATGCAAAAAATAAATTACGGGCTGATTGTATCCGATTTTGACGGAACACTTGTACGGAAAGACGGAACGATTAGCGAAAAAAATAGAAACGCTATCGAAAAATACGTAGCAGCGGGCGGAAAGTTTGCCATTTCCACGGGGAGAATGCCGGACGGAATATTAAATCGCGCGAGAGAATTGGGCTTAAAAGGCATGGTTTGTTGTTGCCACGGCGCAATTATATTGGATATCGAGAGCGGAAAGGTGATTTTTGATTGTGCTATTTCCCATGAAACAACAGTGAAAGGCTGTGAAAAGATGGAAGAACTGGGGTTGCATATTCACGTTCACGATCTTTGGGATTATTATGCGAACATGGATGATGCGTTATTAGCCCGTTATGAAAATACGGTAAAGGCAAAGGCGCGCTTGGTGTTAGATAAACCGATTTCTCAATTTGTAAAAGAAAATAAGATTTGCGCATATAAAATTATGGCATTGGTTAACGAGAGTGAGAACGGAAGAATAAAAACCGCTTTATCCAAACAAGTTTTTGAGGGCTGTGATATT
>JAFTQB010000049.1 GCA_017462985.1 Clostridia bacterium | reverse complement strand
TACGCGTGCTTTCGTCAAATTCAAGTTGAGGGGCTTTCAGCTGTTCCAAAAGAAAAAGCCACGCCGATTGCATTAAAATGTTTGCGCCCGATAAAAGGGAAAATCTTCGGTTTACAAAGAAAAACGCCAAGATAATCAAGGGCATGTTAAGGGAAAATACGATCAAGCTTTGCGGAATGGCGCCGTTAGTGGCGTAGGCGACCATAATGGCGATACCTGCAATTCCGCCGATCGTGAAATTATTCGGTTCGATCAAGCAATAGGAAGCAAACGAAAGTAAAAAAGACGACAGTAGTAAAATGAGCGCGATTTTGATTGCATTAAAAACCTTTGTGCGCGCGGAATCGGGCGGAAGCAAATTTTCTTTCGTTTTTTTCGGCGGCAAGGCTTCTTGCATATTCGATTGCGTTTGGTTGTTTTGTTCCATTGCAAAAAACTCCTTTTTAGATTTAAATCGGCTATATTGTAACATATTTTTTTCTCGTTCGCAAGCGGTTGAAAGAAGATTTTGGAAAAGAATTTTTTTGCTATTGCTTCCTTTTCGTCGGCGCTTAAAAAGCGCTTGACAAAACTGCCGAAATGGGGCATAATACATTTGTACTTTACGAGTAAAAGGAAAAGGACATGGAAATATCGTTAAATTGCCCGCGTTGCGGCGAAGAAGTCGTCGTAGACTTGGAAAAAGCGCATAAAATAAAAAAATGCCCTCATTGCGGTCAGCCGTGGCGCGGGAGCCGGGCAGCGGACGGTGGAATTTCTGCAAGCGGCGGAGAAAAACCGTCGGGCACGGGTAAGGTTTCCAAAGCCATAAAAACGATAAAAACAAAAAACGTTTTGACGGCGATCGTCGTATCGGCGTTGGTATTGCTTTTGGGCGCGTTGGTATTGTTTAATCTTCCGTGGCAGATAGGGTGGATATTTTTGTTCGGTTACGGCGTTTTGTTTCTTGCGGCAGAAATCGTTTATTGGGCGATTTTTGGAAAGAAAAACGTTTATAAGCGTTTTTTTATTGAGGAAAACGACGCCGGCGACGGGATACGGATCGCAGGATATATAGGTTTGTTTACGGCAACCGTTCCGCAAACGATCGGGGGTTGCGTCGTGAACGAAATAGGGGCTAATGCGTTTTGGAAACACAAAGCTTTAAGGCGCATTACGCTTCCCGATAGCGTGAATACGATTGGGTATGGCGCTTTTTTTCATTGCGTGAACCTCAAAAGTATTCGTATTCCCGCAAGCGTAACGAAAATCGGGGATGCAGCGTTTGTTTCTTGTAACAAATTGACCGAGGCCGCGCTTCCCGAGGGGCTTACGGTAATTGAACAACGTACGTTTTTGTATTGCCGCAAACTTAAATCGGTAACGATTCCCGATAGCGTGACGAAGATCGGTGATTACGCGTTCGAGGGATGTGATCAACTGGAATTTAATAAAATTTACGGAAGCAGTTTGAAGTATTTGGGAAATGAAAACAATCCTTACATGGTTTGTATGGGGGCAAGCTATTCGGGAATCAATTCTTGTCGTATTCATGAAAGATCAAAAATTATTTATTCCGAGGCGTTTGCGAATCAAGATAAATTACAATCCGTTACGATTCCGAAAAGCATAATTTTTATCGGATCGTGGGCTTTTTATAAATGTAGTAGGTTAACGGGCGTAGAAATTCCCGACAGCGTTACAGCGATCGGGAAAGAGGCGTTTTACCGTTGCGCCTCTTTAAAGAAAATCGTAATTCCCCGTAGCGTTGTATCGATGGAGTCAAGAGTGTTTTTTGAGTGTGGGAGTAGGTTTAATAAGTTAATGATTTATTGCGAGGCGGAAAATCAACCGAGCGGTTGGCATAAGTATTGGACGGAAGCCGAGAGTTCGCTTTCCTCGTGTTCCGTCGTTTGGGGATATAAGGGCGAGGAGTCTTAGCCGCCGTGTAGATAGATAAAAAACGAGGTTTGGTTGCTTCCAAACCTCGTTTTTGCATTCTTTTATAACGCTTCCACGTTGACGGTGATCTTCGCCGTTACGTTTTCCATCAAGCGGATCTCCGCTTGCGTAGAACCGAGCGTTTTCAAGCCGTCCATTTTGATTTTTTTCTTATCGATTTCAAAGCCCATTTCCGCAAGCGCTTGCGCGACGTGTTGCGCCGTTACGCTCCCGAATACCTTGCCGTTTTCGCCCACCTTGATCTTAACGACCACCGTCTTTCCGTTCAATGCCGCCGCGAGCGCTTGTTGCGCCTTGATCTCTTCCGCTTTATGATACGCCGCCGCGGCTTTTTGTTGGGTTACTTCGTTGATGCCGCTTGCCGTCGCCGCTTCCGCGAGCCCTTTTTTGATCAAAAAGTTCTTTGCGTAACCGTCCGATACTTCTACGATATCGCCTTTTTTACCGCTGCCTTTGACGTCTGCTTTTAAAATAACTTTCATAATTTTTCGCTCCTTGTATTTGGTTACGCCTCTATTTTACAAGAAAATTTTGAAAATGTCAATAGGAAAACGGGAATTTGCGCATACTGCCTATAACGAAATAAGGAGGTAGACCGTTTTGATGCACGAAAAAGACGTTAATATGAGTATCGGTTGCGGCGTTACGGATTGTAAATACAACCGTTCCGGCGATTATTGTACGCTCGCAAAAATTCACGTCGGCAATACTTGCGATTGCGACGCGGAAAAATGCACCTGCTGCGATAGCTTTGAAAGAAAATAAGCTCTATCGCGCTGCGCCCACCCTTGCGGTGGGCTTTTTTTATGAAAAATTAAAAAAAAGCCCGTTCATTTTCTTGCCGTTTTTTATCGATAGGTGTATAATATGGGTAAATTTTTCCACAAAAGGAGAAAACGGTATGTCGAATACGGAGCAAGAAGAAAACGCCGTTGCCGCAGAGCCGACGAAAAAGACGGCGGGGCAACGATTGAAAGAGTATTTGAAAGCGCTTCCCAAACGCTATTTTATCACGGCGTTTTCGGGCATGGCGCAAGGGCTGTTCGTCACCTTGATCGCGGGCACGATCTTGGCGCAGATCGCAGGTTGGATCGGGGATAATTATATCGGGAACACCTTGCTCGCCATTGCGAATATCGCGAAATTTTTAATGGGCGCGGGAATTGGCGTAGGGATCGCCCACGCGCTTGGAAAAGGCAAGCTGTTGGTATTTTCCGCGGCGGTCGCGGGAATGATCGGCGCGCTTGCCGAATACTTATTGATCGGCGGCGCGGGCTTGACGGGCGTTTCTGCGCTCGTTGCCAAGGGCTTGCCCGGCAATCCTATCGGGGCGTACGTTACGGTGATGCTCGCCGTCGAGCTTGTCAGCTTGTACGAGGGTAAGACGAAGCTGGATATTATTTTAGTGCCGATTGGGGCGATGGCAATCTCGTTTGGCGGCGTGTTCGTATCTTTTCCGTTTATTTGGCTCGTCAATCAGCTCGGAACGCTCATTTCTATCGCGACGGGCGCGGTGCCGTTTGTGATGGGGATCGTCATTTCCGTCGTGATGGGCATATTGCTCACGATGCCCACGTCTTCGGCGGCGATCTGGGTGGCGGTGGCAAGCCCTGTGCTTGCGCAAGGTTCGGGCGCGGCGTACGAAGCGATGCTCTTGGCGGGCGGCGCGGCGACAGTGGGCTGCGCGTGCCATATGGTGGGGTTCGCCGTGGCGAGCTTCCGTGAAAACGGCGTGGGCGGCTTGATCGCGCAGGGCGTGGGTACGAGTATGCTGCAAATCCCGAATATTATGAAAAAACCGATTACGATGCTCCCGATGATTATATCGAGCGCGATCTTGGGGCCGCTTTCCACCTGTGTGTTCGGCTTAAAATGCGGCGCGTCCGGCGGCGGCATGGGCACGAGCGGTTTGGTGGGCGTGTTCGATCTGTTTAAGTATACCGCCGATCCTTTGGGGATCGTGGGCATCATTCTTTTGATGATCGTGTTGCCTGCGGCGCTCAACCTTTTGATTTCGGAATTTATGAGAAAGAAAGGCTGGCTTAAAGCTGGGGATTTGAAATTGGAATTATAAAGAAAAACGCTCCCACAAAGGGAGCGTTTGCGTTGATACCGTTTAGATTTTTCTTTTCAGTTCTTTCACGGCGTTGTTCAAGAAAAATTCCGCCGTCGTGCCCTTGCGAATGAGCGCGATTGCTTCTTCGGGCGTGCACCAACGCGCTTCCGAAATCTCTTCGTTGAGCTTGATGGGTTTGTTTTCTTCCACGATGACGATAAAATTCAGCATCAGCACGTCCTTTTTGCCGTGGTAGCGCGAGGACATATATTTCGCTTTTACAACGTCCAGCCCAAGTTCTTCTTTAATTTCGCGGGGAACGGTTTTTTCCACGTTCTCGCCTTTTTTCACATAGCCTGCAAACAGGATAAAATCGTCGTCCTCCACGTGCTTTGCCAGCAGGATTTTATCCTGCGCGCGGTTGGTAACGACCATCGAAACGGCTACGGAAAATTGCGGGAACATATATTCCTCGCATTTGCCGCAATAGGGGATCAACCCTTCGTTTTCACAAAAACGGAGGGATAATTTTTCTCCACATTCTCTGCAATACATAAATTTATCCTCCTTAAAATCGTTTGAAATTACTTCCTTACCTTATAATATAAACCCTTTTTGGCGATTTGTCAAGGGGCGCGGGAAAAATATTTTGTGAAAAAATTATTTTTTCGGTGATAAAAAGGCGTATTACGGCTTGACAAGGCAAAATAAATGCGGTATAATAAAGCGTACAATGAATAGACGCTGCGGGCATTTTTTCACTGTATGGCGAAAAGATGCTCGTTTTTGCGCGGGAATGAAGGATAAAAAACAAAGGAGATTTTTTGTATGCTTACTTCTATTTGCGGTATCAATTGGGGCGATGAAGGCAAGGGCAGAATGGTTGACCTTTTGAGCGAGAAATTCGACGTGGTTTGTCGTTATCAAGGCGGCAATAACGCGGGGCACACCGTGATCAACGAACGCGGGAAATTTATTTTAAACCTGCTTCCTTCGGGAATTTTGCGCGAAGAAGTGGTGAACGTGATGGGGCCGGGAATGGTTATCGATATCAAGCACCTTTGCGGCGAGATGAAACGCTTACAGGACGCGGGGATCAAGATTACGCCCGAAAACCTTAAAATTTCCGATAGAGCCGTGATCACGATGCCTTATAACGTATTGCAAGATTGCTTGGAAGAGGATCGTTTGGCGGGCAAAAAATTCGGTTCTACCCGCCGCGGGATCGCGCCCGTGTATGCGGATAAATATTTCAAAAAAGCGTTCCGTATGGGCGAGCTTTTGAATACAGAAAAGCTGTACGCACGCGTTGCGGACATTGTGGAATGGAAAAATCTCACCGTCGTGGGCGGTTATAAAGCCGACGAGGTGAAAACGGACGAGATCATCGCGTATTTTGAAGAATACGGCAAACCCCTCGTGCCGTTTATTTGTGACGTGGGCTTGTATTTGACCAAAGCGAACGCGGAGGGCAAAAACATTATGTTCGAAGCGCAGCTCGGCGCGATGAGAGATATCGATTTCGGGATTCATCCCTATACTTCCTCGTCCTCGACGATCGCGGCATACGCCCCCATCGGCGCAGGCGTTCCGCAGTTGCAGCTCGATAATTCGATCGGCATTATGAAAGCGTACTCCACCTGCGTTGGCGAAGGACCTTTCACGGCGGAATACTTCGGGGAAAAAGCAACCAAGCTCCGTGATCTCGGCGGCGAGTACGGTGCGGCGACGGGCAGACCCAGAAGAGTGGGACCTTTCGATATCGTCGCTTCCCGTTACGGGATCCGTTGCCAAGGCGCAAAAGAGATCGCGCTTACGAAAATGGACGTTCTTTCGGGGTATGAAGAAATCGAGGTTTGCGTGGCTTACGAATTGAACGGCGAGATCATTCACGAATTCCCGTTCATCGACGTGCTCGACGATTGCAAGCCCGTATTCAAAACGGTGAAGGGCTGGAATTGCGATATTTCTTGGTGCAGAAAGGTTTCCGATCTTCCCAAGGAAGCGCTCGATTACGTCAGATATTTGGAAGAAGCGTGCGGCTGCAAGATCAAGTACGTTTCCGTCGGCGCGGAACGCGACGCCTATATCGAAATGTACTAATTGAAAAGGAAAAAGCGCGTTACCGAACGATCGGCAACGCGCTTCGTCTATTATAAGAACAGCAAATAATAACCATAATAAAGACGGAAGAAATTTTTTTGCGTTCAGCGCTTGAAAAAATCGTCTTGGTATGTTATAATAAAAAACAAAAAACGGAGAATAGGTTTATGAGTATTCGTATCGGTATTTACGGTTACGGAAATTTAGGGAAAGGCGTAGAGCTTGCAATCGGGCAAAACCCCGATTTGACGGCGGTGGGCGTGTTTACGCGCCGCGCGCCCGAAACGGTGAAAACGCTTACGGGCTTGCCCGTATATCCCGCCGACGAGGCGATCAAAATGCAAAAGGAAATCGACGTAATGATCCTTTGCGGCGGCAGTGCGTTCGATTTGCCTGAGCAAACGCCTTATTTGGCGCGGTATTTCAACGTAGTGGATAGCTTCGATACCCACGCGAAGATTCCGCAACACGCGGCGGCAGTGGACGCGGCGGCGACGGGCGCGAAAACGACCGCGCTCATCTCGGCGGGTTGGGATCCGGGAATGTTCTCGCTCAACCGCCTTTACGCTTCCGCGATCTTACCTTGCGGCAACGATTACACCTTTTGGGGCAAGGGCGTGAGTCAAGGTCATTCCGACGCGGTGCGCCGCGTGGAGGGCGTGCAGGACGCTCGGCAGTACACCATTCCCGTGCAAGCGGCGTTGGACGCGGTGCGCGCGGGCGAAAATCCCGTTTTGCAAACGGCGGAAAAGCACGAGCGCGTTTGCTACGTGGTGGCGAAAGAGGGCGCGGACAAAGCAAAGATCGAACGCGAGATCAAGACGATGCCCAATTATTTTGCCGATTATCATACCACGGTGTATTTTATCACGCAAGAGGAGCTTGACCGCGACCATGCGGGGCTTCCGCACGGCGGGTTCGTGATCAGAAGCGGCGCGACGGGCAAAAACGGCGAACACAAGCACGTGATCGAATATTCCTTAAAGCTCGATTCCAACGCGGAATTTACTTCTTCCGTTTTGGTGTCTTGCGCGAGAGCGGCGTATCGGCTCAACCAAGAGGGAGTGTACGGCTGCAAGACCTTGTTCGATATTCCGCCCGCATACCTTTCGGCAAAGAGCAGAGAGGAATTGCTTGTAACGATGCTTTAATAAAAACGCTATATCTAACGTCTGCATTATCTAATGCGGACGTTAATTTTTTTATGGAAATTGATAAAGAATTATCAATACGATAGCATTGCGGAAGCATTTAAAATTGTCATTCTGAGGAGCAAAGCGACGAAGAATCTATTCCGCATAGAAAAGAGTTTCTTGCGCAAACGCTCAGAATGAAACTTTCGATCGTCATTGCGAGCGAGTTTACGAGCGCGGCAATCTCGTTTTTTCATTTATTTTGTGAACAATTTGTGAAAAAGTGGTTGACAAGCGAAATAAATTGTTATATAATATAACCAATAATACTTTATCTAAGGAGTTGCACTATGAAAAATTTGGCAACGAACAGAGGCGTTTTTATCTACATCGTCTTTACGGCACTCACTCTCGGCATTTATCCTCTCTATTATATCCATAGGGTATCGGTAGAGTTGAACGAAACCTGCGACGCGGATCATAAGAAAACGGCGGGGCTTCTCGCGTATATTCTTTTGACGATCCTCACGTTCGGGATCTATGCGATCGTTTGGCAGTGCTTGGCTGTCGACAGAATGGCGAAATATTGCGAACGCTACGGTTTGAAACCCAGACTTACGGTGGTAAGCTATCTTCTTTGGAACTTGTTCGGTTCGATGCTTTTCGGGCTTGGTCCTGTAATCGCTATGTATAAATTCTTACATATGCACAACGATATCAACTACGACCATAACATGCTTATGATCGAATTGGAAAAGAGCATCAAAAGATAAGATCTAGAAAATATCGACCGCTTTACGCTGTGCGTAAAGCGGTTTTTCTTATTTTTTCACAAACGGAACGATTGACAAAGCCCGTTTTATATGATACAATAAAACGGTGCACAAAAAACTGTTTCGGAGGGCTAAACAATGCAGGAAAAAGGAAAGATTAAACTTCGCCCCCTTAATTTCATCGGGCTTACCGTAGCGGGGATCATCAATGCTATCGGCGTTTGCTTATTTTTATCGCCGCTAAACGTTTACGACGGCGGTTTTTCGGGTACGAGCGTTCTTCTTTCGCAGTACACGCTTCTTCCCATGGCGGTGTTTTTGATCGTTTTAAATATTCCGTTTTATTTTATCGCGCATAAAAAGATCGGTTGGGAATTTTTGATCTATTCGCTGTATGCGATCGGTATTTATTCGCTCGGCTCGCTCGTGATCAATAATTTTTTGAAAATTGATTTTTCGCTCGGCTCGCCCGTCGTCGGCAACGATATGGTGCTCGGCGCGATCTTTGGCGGCTTGCTTTCGGGTATAGGCAGCGGTTTGGTTATCAAATTCGGCGGCGCGCTCGACGGCGTGGAAGTAATGGCGCTCCTGTTTCATAAACGGTTGGGTATTTCCGTGGGTACGTTCGTCATGATTTATAACGCCGTATTGTATATCACGGCGGCGGCTATTTCGGGAACTTGGACGGTGGCGCTGTATTCGCTTGTGGCATATTACGTCGGTTTAAAGACGATCGACTTTATCGTGGAGGGTTTCGAAAAGGGCAAAGCGGCGATGATCATCACCGAAAACGCCGACGTGCTTTCGGGCGCGCTTTCCGATACGCTCAAACGCGGCATCACTGTTTTGGACGCTACGGGATATTATTCGGGTACGAATAAAAAGATGCTGTACGTGGTGGTCAACCGCTTCGAAATCGCAAAGCTCAAAGCCATCGTCGCGGAGTTGGACGCAAAGGCGTTCGTTTCGATTATGGAAGTGAGCGAGATTATGGGCGAAAGCAAAATGTATCGCGTAAAAACAAAAAAGTAAATATTGGATAAGGAGTAAGGATTATGGCAGGTGAGATCAAGGTATCTTTCAGCGGTACGATGGAAGATTGGAAAAGCGGCGAAAAATACGTGTATTCCCCCGAAGAATATTTGCAAGCCGTTCGCGAGGGGCATTTGGTGGACGATATTATCTATCCGTCCGACGGGCACGCCGCGCTTTACGAATACGTTTCGGAAAACTATGGCGAGAGCGATGAAGCGTATTTTGTGTATGCATCCTGTCTGTACGACGGGATCGGTTGCGAAAGAAATTTGAGCGAGGCGGTAAGATTATTTGAAATGCTCGCAGCGCAGGACGTTATGCAAGCGCAGTATAGGATCGGCTTTTGCTATTATTACGGGCGGGGCGTATCCAAGGATTACGCCAAGGCGGTGGAATATTTCCGTTTGGCGGCGGCGCAAAACCATATCCGCGCGCAGTGCTATCTCGGCTATTGCTACGAAAAGGGCTTGGGCACGGCGGAGGATATCGATTTGGCGGCGCATTGGTACTTACAGGCGGCGGAACGCGGCGAACCGACGGCGCAAAATAATATCGCGCTCCTTTATAAATTGGGCAAAGGCGTGCCTAAGGATCTTTCCAAAACGGAATATTGGTACCGCTTGGCGGCGTATCAGGGCAATGCGCGCGGTCAAAACAACCTCGGAGACTGTTATTATTACGGCTACGGCGTGGCGCAGGATTACGCGCAAGCGATCCCTTGGTATGAAAAAGCCGCGGGGCAGGGGTATACGGACGCGGAATATAACCTCGGCTATTGCTATAAAAACGGCAAGGGGGTAGCGGTCGACTGCAAAAAGGCGGCGTATTGGTACCGTTTGGCGGCGGAAAAAGGGGATGCGTCGGCGCAAAACAGCCTTGGGGAGCTGTATTATTACGGGAAAGGCGTAGAAGTGGATTACGCGGAAGCGGCGCTTTGGTACGAAAGAGCCGCGAAGCAAGACAACGCCGCGGCGGCGTATAATATAGGCTATTGCTACGAGTTTGGCAAAGGCGTTTCAAAGGATGTCAATAAAGCGTTCGAATGGTATCAAAAGGGCGCGGATCTGGGCAACGGTAGCGCGCTTTGCTCGCTTGCGAAATGTTTCAAAAACGGGATTGGCGTACTTAAGGACGGCGCGAGAGCGGTGGAGCTTTATCAAGAAGCCGCCGAAGCGGGTAACGCCAAGGCGATGGATGATCTGGGCGATCTTTATTATTACGGCACGATCGTTGCGCAAGACTACGAGGAAGCGGCGCGTTGGTATAAAAAGGGCGCGGACGCGGATTATGCTTGGTCGCAATACAATATCGGTTATTGCTTTAAATACGGAAAGGGCGTGAGGGAGAACGCCGCAAACGCGTTTTATTGGTTTGAAAAGGCGGCGAATAACGGCAATAAAAACGGTCAGTGCGAATTGGGAAATTGCTATTATTACGGAAACGGCACGCAACAAAATTATTCGCGGGCATATTATTGGTATGAAAAATCTGCCAACCAAGGCTATGCTTCGGCGCAAAATATGCTTGCGGAATGTTATTATTATGGCGACGGCGTGAGTCAAAACTTGCAAACGGCGGTATATTGGTACGAAAAAGCCGCGCATCAGAACAACGCGAACGCGCAAAACAACCTAGGATATTGCTATAAGCACGGCAAGGGCGTTACGCAGGATTTTGTAAAGGCGCGCTATTGGTATGGTCAAGCGGCGAATCAGGGGCAGAAGAACGCGCAGAACAACCTCGGCGAGCTGTATTATTATGGCGAGGGCGTGGGCGTGGATTATGCAACAGCGTACGCTTGGTACTTAAAAGCGGCTGAGCAGGGCTTGAAGAGCGCGCAATACAACGTCGGGTTCTGTTTACAGCACGGCAAAGGCGTGGCGAAAAATCCCACGCGCGCGGTGTATTGGTATCAAAAGGCGGCGGAGCAAAATCATGCTTCGGCGCAGGAAGCTTTGGGCGGGTGCTACGAAAACGGCGTTGGCGTTACGAAAAATTACAATCTTGCGTTCGAATGGTATCAAAAGGCAAAGCAAAACGGCAGTAATAGTGCGGGCGATAAGGTCGCGCGGTTTCTCGATAACCGCTGCCCTCATTGCGGAAGCTTCTATTCGATCTACGAAAAGCGGGGGATCTTCGGTTCTTCGTACGTTTGCAGTTATTGCGGGAAAAAGCGTTATTAGAAAACGGCAATTAAAACAGCTCTCGTAGAAAGAGCTGTTTTTGCGGATTGATATTGTAATAAGGAAAATTAAGCGGAGCAAAAGATAAAATGCAATCGTTAAAAGAATTATACCGCATCGGCAAAGGTCCGTCCTCGTCGCATACGATCGGGCCGCAACACGCTTGCGAACTCTTTTTAAAAGAAAATCCTACGGCGGAACGCTTTCAAGTGGTCTTATACGGCTCGCTGGCAAAAACGGGCGAGGGGCACGGCACGGAAGAGGTTATTCGCAACGTGCTCGGTCGCGTTGAGGTGGAAAATAATCTTGCGGAAACGCAATTAAAGCATCCAAACACGATGGACTTCTACGCGTACGAAAACGGACGAAAAACGGCGTTTTTACGCGTTTACAGCGTCGGCGGCGGCGCGATCGAGATCGAGGGCAGGGGAAATATCGTTCGCGATGATGTTTATCCGTTAGAAAGCTTCGCGGAAATCAAAGCGTATTTGGAAAAGGCGGGCAAACGGTTGCCCGATTATGCGTTTGAACTTGAAGGTGAAGAACTGAAAGATTACCTTGCGAGCGTTTGGAAAGCGATGAAAGAGGCGATTGCGCAAGGCGTAACGGCGACGGGCGTTCTCCCCGGGGGGCTTGGCGTGGAAAGAAAAGCGCACGTGCTTTATGCGGGAACGGGCGAGGAAGAGGATTCGGAAACGCGCCAACACCGATTGGTTTGTGCGTATGCGTTTTCCGTGAGCGAACAAAACGCGTCGGGCGGGACGATCGTAACCGCGCCCACTTGCGGCGCTTGCGGGGTGTTGCCGGCGGTGTTGAAATATTTGCAAGAGCGTAAAAATTATACGGACGAGGAAATCGTCCGTGCGTTGGCGGCGGCGGGACTCGTCGGGAATTTGATCAAAACGAACGCTTCTATTTCGGGCGCGGAGTGCGGTTGTCAGGCAGAGATCGGCAGCGCGTGTTCGATGGCGGCGGCAGCGATTGCAGAGCTGTATCAAATGTCGCTTGATCAGCAAGAATACGCGGCGGAAGTGGCGATGGAGCATCATTTAGGGCTGACGTGCGATCCGATTGCAGGCTTGGTGCAAATTCCTTGTATCGAAAGAAACGCCGTGGCGGCAATGAGGGCGTTGAACGCGGCGGAGATTGCAAAGTTTTTGTTCGGGAGCAGAAAAATCTCGTTTGATTTGGTGGTGCAAACGATGTACGAAACGGGAAAAGATCTTTCGGGATTGTACCGTGAAACTTCCGAAGGCGGCTTGGCGAAACTTTATAAAAAATAAAAACAAGGCGGGCAGGTACGAAATGAAGCGAGGGAACCCTCGCTTTTTCGATGAAAACGGGAAACGAAAAAAAAGAATAAAAAATTTTTTTAATTTTGGCAAAAAAAGCAAAGAAAACGCTTGACAAATATTTGGAAATAGAGTATTATATACAAGCACTTGTTTGAGTGCGGCGGCAAAATGGCCCAATAGCTCAGTTGGTTAGAGCGCCAGCCTGTCACGCTGGAGGTCGACGGTTCGAGCCCGTTTTGGGTCGCCAAATGCCTTGGTAGCTCAGTTGGTAGAGCAGCAGACTGAAAATCTGCCTGTCGGTGGTTCGATTCCGCCCCAAGGCACCACCATGCCGGTGTAGCTCAATGGCAGAGCAGCTGATTTGTAATCAGCAGGTTGTGGGTTCGAGTCCAATCACCGGCTCCATAACTTAAAAATTGAATATGGGCAGATTCCAGAGCGGCCAAATGGATCAGACTGTAAATCTGACGTCTTCGACTTCGGTGGTTCGAATCCACCTCTGCCCACCAAAACCGCATTTTTATTCACAAAAGTGCGGTTTTTTGTTGCATAAATGCATAAAAACCGTTAAAAAACGCTCAAAAAAGGGCAAAAAATGCCCATTTGGGACAGTGATTTGGGACAATGCGTGTATTTTTCTCCTTATTTTTCAACGGATTCAAGCAAATATAGCTTAAAATATTCTCTTTATACACTTTGCATCTTGCATGCGTATATTTGTTCTTGGGCAATAAAATAGGCCACCTCTATTTTTGTAGAGATAGCCTTTGAAATAGTATATATTACGTTGTTTAAATAGTCGGGAATACAACCAAATCCATTTGCTCACGCATGAATTTATCAGGGAAATGTGTATATACTCGTCCAACCAATCTTGTAGGGGAATCGCCCATCCAAATATCTACGATATCGGGACGAACGTATTGCTGGCAAGTTGTCGCAAAGGTGTGTCGTAAGCAATACGCTGTTTTCCCTGCGAGCAATTCTTTCATAATGTCGTTGATTTTAAGTCTATGTAAATTAGTCGTTAAAGGTTTCTCCCAGTCAATCAATCCCTGTGTCTGCGTAGGTATGGGGATTTTCTTATACTCGATTTTCCCGTTTTTACGTTTGCGGTTGCGGGCAATAAGGAATTCTCCTTCGCGGTGGGTTTCTTCATCGATTTCACAAGGGCGTAAACCGAAGAAATAGAGGACGTAGGCAAACTGTCTAATAGGATCGTATTTCGCCTCTTTAACACGCCCTAAAAACGCTTTAATTTCGTCTTCGGATAAAGCCTCGCGGGTTTTTCTTTCCGAGCGTTTAAACTTAATTAAAGCTACTGGATTGTTTTGTATTAATCCGCTTGCCACGGCGTACTTGAAAATGCCGTTAAAAAGCGTTCTTAATTCCTCGTATTTGCGCGGTTGTACGTCTTTCATAATAGAGCCTAAATCCACGGCTCGAATATCGTGTATAGAGGCATAACGCAATTCTTCGGGTAGGTTTTGGAAGTTGGTTTCAAAGCGTCTTATTTCTTTATCGCCAATAGTTCCTTTTTTCAAGGAAAGCCACTCTTGAAAAATTGTATAAAGCGCATTTTTTGCTGCGTGTTTTCTCTGGGAGGGTTTCATTTTATATTTCTCAATTTCTTCGGGTCTTGTTTTACGCAGAAAGTCTGCCTTTGCTTCTTGCAAATTTTTTGAGGTAGAAGTTATATTATAGCCTTGGGAACGAAAACGGATATCGTAAGTTACGCTGTTGACGCCGCATTTTCTGGTACGAATGCGAGCGACGAGTCCGTTTGCAATAAATATCTTTTTGAAGTCTTTATCCATATGGGAAATCTCCTTTTGAGTAAATGTAATAATAGTAGATAGTGGTTTAAAATCATCTTTTTTGGGCGCGTTTAAAGAAGCTTCCTTCAAATAGGTAGAAAGTAAGCTTTGGATGGCAATATTAACTTTTTCTGCGCCGTTAGGTTCTAACGCGATATTCGCTATGTAGTTTGATGCAAATTTAATTTCATTTTCAGTCATTAATCTCCTTGTAGAAAATTTAGGTCAACTTCCCCGTCGGGAAGCATAAACGCGTTCACTTTTGCCGTGATTTTCTTTTCAATATATAAGTAGAGAAAAAGTTGAAGAAATCGGACACTGTTTTAGTGTTCAGAATGTATCAAACTTTTCTCCTCCTACCCCTAATACAGACACAAAAACATCAAATGGTCCGCTTTTGGACGAATTTTTTTAGTTTTCACTAAATAAATGGAAAAAATCAGGCAAAATGTGCACATTTTTACTGTGCAAATATGTTCATGATGTGTCAATTTTCATGCAAAGCCTCCTTATGGATTTTATTACAAGCGCAATACCCCTAAATCCTAAAACGATAGGGGTATGTATGAGTTT
>JAFTQB010000048.1 GCA_017462985.1 Clostridia bacterium | reverse complement strand
TACCGAAATCGCGAATTTTGGTGCAAGGGATATTATGTTGATACGGTAGGTAAAAACACCAAAGCGATACAAGAATATGTTGCAAATCAATTAAAAGCGGACAAAGAGGCTGACCAGTTAAGCCTCTTTGATCCGCGAGACTCGTTGACGGGTAGCAAGTAATACATGCATGACTGGCAGGTCAACTAAAGAGCACATTTGTGCTACGCCAGTGAACAAGGGCTATGCCCGAAAAATAAAAACCACCCGTTATACGGGTGGATGATTATTCGCTGTGAATTGCTTGCTATGCAAGCGTGAATTTTCGCTTGCGCTCAGTGAATTGCATACTGCGTATGCGTGAATTGCAACGCTTCGCGTTGCATTATGGGAAAATTATATGGGATTGCCGCGCGAAACGCCGCGAGATTCTTCTCTGCGTTCAGAATAACAGGCGCGGCGTTCCGCTCGCAATGACAGTGGGAAATGACGGGTGCGGGAGTGGATAAATTTCTTTTCGATCGAGTGCGATAAAGTTGATTTTTTTCGTTTGGTTTGGTATAATAAGGAAGTGGAAATATTTTTACGAAAAAAGGAGAAGATTATGCCGAAAATTGCTGTGAAAAAATTAGACGAAAGAGCGGTGCTCCCTACCTACGGTTCGGAATACGCCGCGGGGGCGGATCTTTACGCCGTTTTGGACGAGCCTCTTACCATTGCTCCCCATCAGACAAAGCTGGTGAAAACGGGGCTTGCGATGGAGATCCCCCAAGGGTACGCGGGGCTGATCTACGCGCGTAGCGGGTTGGCTTCCAAGCGCGGTCTTGCGCCTGCGAATAAGGTGGGCGTGGTGGACGCGGAGTACCGCGGGGAAGTGATGGTGGCGCTGCATAACCATTCGGAAATCGAACAGACGGTTGCGCCCGGGGAACGCATTGCACAGCTTGTGATCGCGCCCTTTTTGAAAGCGGAATTTTACGGCGCGGACGAGCTTTCGGATACCGTGCGCGGCGTAGGCGGCTTTGGGAGCACGGGCAAGCTTTGAGAGGTGAACGATGGCGCAGAGAATGAGAAAGAAACGGCATTTTGACGAGCGCATGGAATCCTGCGGGAAATGGCTGTTGGCGCGCGGAGCGAACGGGATATTGAATATGAAAGAGGCGGCGGAAAACTACCGCGCTTTGGTGGATTACCGCGCCGTGTTCGGGAACGATCACCCCGTGGATTTAGAGATCGGTTGCGGCAAGGGGGGATTTGTTTGCGAGCTTGCGCGGCGCAATCCCGATCGGAATTATATCGCGTTGGAAATGGTATCGAACGTGGTGATTTCGGCAATGGAAAACGCGGAGCGGCAAAACGCCGAGAACGTGCGGTTTTTGAATATTCGTGCAGAGTGCTTGCCGTGCTATATTTCCGAAAATTCGGTGGAAAATATTTATTTGAATTTTTCTACGCCGCTTCCAAAGCTGGGATACGTTACGCAACGGCTGACTCATCGCGGGTTTTTGGAAACGTATAAAAAGCTGTTGAAAACGGGCGGGAGAGTGATCCAAAAGACGGACAATCGGGATTTCTTTGAGTTTTCCTTGGAAGAATACCGTGCGTGCGGCTTTGCTTTGGAAAATTTGACCTACGACCTGCACGAAAAGGGGAACCCCGATTGGAATATCGTAACCGAATACGAGCAAAAATGGGTGGAACAAGGCTTGCCGATCCATCGCGTGGAAGCGGTGAAAGGGGAGTGAATAAGTGAAATGATTGCCAAAAGGAGTGAATTGCTTGCTATGCAAGCGTGAATTTTCGCTAACGCTCAGTGAATTGCGCCAAGGCGCGTGAATTGCAACGCTTTGCTTTGCGTTGCGGAAGTATTTAAACTGTCATTGCGAGCGAGTTTACGAGCGTGGCAATCTCGTATCAATTATTGCATTATTTTGTATGAGATTGCCGCAGTCGCTATCGCTCCTTCGCAATGACGATAAGGGGAAATCCTCGCAATGACAGGCGCGGTGCTTCGCTCGCAATGACAGATAGGGGAATGATTATGCGGTATTTCAATCGCAATGACAAGTAGGGAAAAAGAAAAAAAGGAGTAAATTTATGCAATTTGAACAAGCGTGTAAGCATTGTAAAAGCCGTTGGTACGGCGAAGAATCGATCGTCAAAAAGGCAACTTGTCCGTTTTGCGGCGAAGCGTTAGAGGGCGAAAAGGGCGTGATCGGATTGGGAACGAAGTTTTTGAGCCTCGATAACGACGAGTGGCTGATCGAAAACGGCACGCTGAAAGCCTATCGCGGCAACGGCGGCAGGGTTACCGTTCCGCAGGGCGTTATTGCGATCGAAGCGGATGCGTTGAAGCTTCCCAATACCAACGCGATCAAGGAAATTTCGTTGCCCGACAGCTTGCAAACGCTCGGCAAAAGAGCGCTGGCGGGTTGTACGGCGGTGAACGCGCTCGTTTTGCCGGAAGGCTTGAAATCGATCGGCGAAAATGCGTTCGTCGGCATGCCCCTTTCTTCGATCGTTGTGCCCGACAGCGTAACGGACATCCAAGACTACGCTTTTGGCGGTTGCGCTGCAACGGAGATTCGCTTGCCCAAGAATTTTAGCCGTTTGGGGAAGATCTTTGCGGGCGCGATGGCTTTAAAAGAAGCCGTGATCCCCGACGGGGTAACGGAAATCACCACGGGCGCGTTTGAAAGCTGCCACGCGCTTGAATTTATAGATATTCCCGCAAGCGTGAAAAAGATTTGCAGGCAAGCGTTTACATCGATTGGCGAGAGCAAACAAAATTTGGTTTTGTATATTCCCGAAACGGTTACCGAAATCGAGGCGGGGGGAATCCCGGTTGTTCTTGCTTATCTTTTATGCGGAGCGAAAGAACAGCCTGCAAGGTGGGCGAATTTTTCTGTTTCCTCTAATAAGATAGAATGGAATATCGATTCAAACGGTTGCAGGATCGTGGACGGACGATTGACGGGGGTATTTTTTGTCAGGAACGGCGAAATCGTTATTCCCGAAGGAGTAACGGAAATCGCAGAAAGTTGCTATATGCATTTGGGGGAACGGGGTCCGAATCATGCAAAAGCGATCAGACTGCCGAGTAGCTTGAAAACGATCGGTGCAGAGTCTATGGGTTGGTTGCATCATATCGAGGAAATTTCGATTCCCGACGGCGTAACGTCGATCGGTTTGAATGCGTTTCGGTATTGCGGAAGATTGCAGAAGGTATATATTCCGCAAAGCGTTACGGAGATGGATCAAGCGTTTCTTACCTGTTCGAAGTTTTTGACGGTGACCGTGGCAACGAAAGCGCAAACGCGGAAATGGAAGTGGGGTTGGTCCAAAGTTACCGACGGTATGACGGCAAAGGTAGTGTATTTGGCGAAGAAGTGAGCGGCGAAAAGGCGGCGGGTTGCCGTGAGGATTTGAGAGTATGAAAAAAGAACGGTGGTTGGCGGTCGTTTTCGCGGCGGTAGCGTGCGGGTGTTGCGCTTGCGGGAAAACGGACGAAAAATGGAAGATCTATACGCCCGACGGCGCGCCTGCGCTCGCGTTGGCTTACGCGATGAGCGAGGAGGACGAAAACGCGGAATATCGCGTGGTGGACGCCGCGACGATCGGCGCGTTCGTTTCGGGGGCTGCACCCGTTGCCGACGCGTGCGTTTTGCCCGTCAACCTTGCGGCGAAATTGCTCGGCAACGGAGACGTTTATCAAACGGTAGGCGTGGTTACGCACGGGAATTTATATCTTTTGGCAACGGAAGATACGCAATACACGCGGGAAAATCTTTCGTCGCTCGTGGGGAAAACGGTGGGCGTGGTACAGCTTGCGAACGTGCCCGGGCTGACGGTGAAGATCGTTTTGAACGAATTGGAAATTCCTTGGCAACAGCTTACGGACGGCGCGGAAATTGCAAGCGATAAAGTGAATTTGAAAGCGATTACGCCCGCGGAGGTTTTGCCGAATACCGAGGGCGTGGACGTATTCGTTGCGCCCTCGCCTGCGGCGGATATGAAAGCGGAGAATACCGCGCTTGATTTCGTGGGGAGTTTACAGGCGCTCTACGGCGGCGAGGACGGGTATCCGCAAGCCGTGCTGGTGGTGAAAAGATCGGTTTTGGAAAGCGATCGGGCGTTCGTGGACGGGCTTTTGGAAAAGATCGAAGCGGGTTCGGCGTGGCTGAAAAGCGCGGAAAAGAGCGCGATTGCAGGGGCTGTGGCAAAGAACCTTGCGGACGGGCTTACGCCTACCTTGACGGCGCAGAATCTGACGGACGGAGCGATCGAACATTCATCGGTGCGGCTGGTACGGGCGCAAGCGGCGAAAGCGGGCGTAAAAGCGTTTTTGGAAAAGATGAAAAGGGTAGCGGCGGACGCGGCGATCCCGAAAGAGGAATTTTTTGCGGCGGTGTGAAATGAAAAAACAGGCGTTTTGGTTGCCCCTCGTCGGGGTGGCGGCGCTCGTCCTTGTTTGGACGGCGGCGTTTGCGATTTTACAAAATGAATACCTGTTGCCTTCGCCGTTGAGCGTTTTGCAAGAATTGGGAAAAGTGTTTTTGACCGCCGCGTTTTACGGCGCGTTGTTTTCTACGCTGCTGAGGGCGGTGATCGCGTTTTTGATCTCGCTCGTTTTGGCGGCGTTTTTTGCGCTCGTTTCCACCCTGTCCCCCGTATTTTCGAAAATTTTCGGCGGGATAGTGGTGATCCTGCGTTCGCTTCCTACTATGGCGGTCTTATTGTTGATCCTCGTGGGGACGACCCGTTCCGCCGCGCCCGTGGCGGTGGGCGTGTTAACGCTGTTTCCGCTGTTATACACGGCGATCATCGGCGCGATCGGGGGCGTGGATCGGGAGCTGGTCGAGATGTGCAAGGTGTATAAAGTGCCGATGAAAAAACGGCTTTTGGGGCTGTATTTGCCGTCCGTGTTGCCGCGCGTGGCGTTGGAGAGCGTGGCGGCGTTTTCCTTTTCGTTAAAGCTCGTCGTTTCGGCGGAAGTGCTCGCTTCCACCTATCAAAGCTTAGGCGGGTGGATGCAGGAAGCCAGCCTTTGGGCGCAGACGGCGAAGCTGATGGCGATCACTGCGGCGGTTTGTGCGATCGGGCTTTTGATCGAGCTAGTAGGCGGCTTCCTGATTAAAAAATGGGAGGACGCGTTGCAATGAAGATCGAGCGTTTGACGAAAAAATACGGCGAAAAAGTAGTGTTGGACGATCTCTCGTTGACCGTGGCGCGCGGCGAAACGCTGTGCGTACTCGGGCGGTCGGGCGCGGGGAAAACGACTTTATTAAATTCGATTGCGGGGCTTTGCGAATTTGAGGGGCGTATCGAGGGCGCGGAAAGCGTTTCTTACGTGTTTCAGACTTCGCGGCTCGTTCCGTGGCTGACGGTGCGGGAAAATTTGCGATTTGCAGGGGGCAGGTGCGAGTTGATCGACGGATTTTTGCAGCAGGCGGGTATTTTGGAATTGGCGGAACAACGGGTTTCGCGGCTTTCGGGCGGCGAGGCGCGTCGGGTGGCGATCGTGCGGGCGTTTTTATCGTCCGCGCCCGTGACGCTTTTGGACGAGCCGTTTATTTATTTGGACAGCGCGACGAAAGCGGAAATGATCGAGTTGTTTTGCAAGCTCCAAAAACAGGAAGAAAAAGCGGTGGTGTTCGTTACGCACGATTTGGACGAGGCGATTGCAATGGGAAACCGCGCGGCGGTGCTTCGAGGCGGAAAAATTTGTTTTGAAACGGCGCTTGGCGGAGAAACGCCGAGGGAGTACGGCGCGGAAAGCGCGGCGCGGGAAGCGTTGATGCGGGAATTGAAAATGTGAATTGCAACGCTTTGCGTTGCGTAGTGTCAAAATTTTGGCGGTTATTGATAATTTTTTATCAATAACCGCTTGATTTTTGAAAAAATTCTGTTATAATACAGATATTGATAAAATTTTATCGATAAAAAATTATCAATTTGGCGAAAGGCACGGAAACGAATGGTTGAGGACGGTGAGGGACGTGAACGAGGAGAGGAAAACGAAAGATCGCGGACGATGAAAAATGCGTGCGCAAATGATTGTTTCCGTGAATTGCAACGCTTTGCGTTGTGTAGTGTCAAGATTTTGGTGGTTATTGATAATTTTTTATCAATAACCGCTTGATTTTTTG
>JAFTQB010000047.1 GCA_017462985.1 Clostridia bacterium | reverse complement strand
ATATTTTTATATAACAATAAGCCCACTCGATCGAGTGGGCTTATTGTTATATAAAAATATTTTTCTCTGGTTGCGTTTTATATAATAATCCGTAAACTCTTTCCGCAAAACGGTCGACTTCGTGTGCGTCGGCGGCTACACCGCAAAGTATATCTTCATCGTGCGCACGAATAAGTAAAGGGAAAGAGCTTTCGCCGAGAGCAGATAAAACGTCGCTACGCGTTTTTTTTACGGCTAAAACGCGCAAATATAAAGGCGCGTTAAGACTTTCCCGAATAAGATTTTCGTCGATTTTAAGTAGGTTTTGCAGTGCGATACGACGTATGCGAGAGGATGTATAGCGCGCAGAAGTCAGGGCTTGTACAAAACTTACGTTTTCTTCGGCTGCTTTCTTTAAGGCGTTTTCTAAACCTTCCGTGCAATCGCAAATGCGTGCAATTTCTTCTTTTTTTCGAGATAAAACGGCGTATTTTTCCAAAGTATCAAGTATATTTTCTATTGTAACGGGAAGATCACGCGCAACGAAAGGGGGAAGATTGTTTTGCAAAGTTTCGCCTTTTTCGATCGACGCCCGAATAGCCGTTGCGGAAGAAAAGTTTTCCTTTAATTCTCCGTCGGTATATCCGGAACCTTTTCTCAATACAGGTAAGATTTCTATTGAAGAGTCGAGTGAAAGCAACGCTTTCGTGTATTCTAAACCGAGAATATTATTCGGAGAGATAAGGAGGTCAAAGGGAATAAACCCCGCAAACGCCTGCGCGCGAGCTTTTGCATAACTTACGCCGTGCGAAATTTCTTCTTTTATTTTTTCCGATACTTCTTTCGGCTCGTTGATCAAATACCTCGCTGCCAGCTTAAAAGCCGTTTTATCGGCGTTTTCCGCACCGAAACAAAGTGTTTGTACCGCAGGAATAGAGGAGATTAATTTAACTGCGCCTTTGGCAAACAATTCGGCGTTGGAGGTAGAGAATACGGCAGGTAATTCGATAACTGCGTCCGCTCCTGCAAGTACGGCATGTCGTGCGCGAGTGTATTTATCGAGGATAGCCGCTTCGCCGCGTTGCACGAAATTACCGCTCATCACGCAAATCACTGCGTCTGCCCCCGAAAGCGAACGCGCGGCATTTAATTGATAGAGATGTCCGTTGTGAAAAGGGTTGTATTCACAAATAATCGCGCAAATTTTCATATTATTTCCTTTGATTTTCTTTACTTTACCAAAAATGTGTGCTATAATATACATTAGCGGTTGCAATAATCTGACCGTTCGGTTTATATCTATTATATACGAAAATGAAAAAATAATAAAGCGTTTCAAGGAGAAAAACAATGAAAAATATTCTTGATGAAATCAAAATCAAGGCAAAAGCACTCCAAAAGACTATCGTCCTTTGCGAGGGGGAAGATTCGCGTGTGGTGAAAGCCGCCGCGGACGCGACGAAAGAGGGCGTGGCGAAAATCGTATTGCTTGGCGACGAAGCGGCGATCAAAGCGGCTAACCCCGACGTGGATTTGACGGGAGTTACCATCATTAATCCGTTGACTTCGGAAAAACTGCCCGAATATAACGCCAAACTTTGCGAATTGCGCGCATCCAAGGGTATGACGCCCGATCAAGCGGCAAAGCTTTTACAAGACGGTACGTATTTCGGCGCGATGATGTTGAAGATGGGCGAGGTAGACGGACTTGTTTCCGGTGCGTGTCATTCGACGGCAAATACGCTCCGTCCCGGACTTCAAATCATCAAAACGGCGAAAGGCGTTTCGTCCGTTTCCAGCTTCAATCTTATGATCTGTCCGCCGCAGGGTAATCAGTTCTGCCCCGACGGCCTCGTTGTTTTTGCCGATTGCGGACTCAATCCCACGTATACGAGCGAAGGCCTTGCCGATTGCGCTATTGCTACGGCAAACTCCGCGAAAGCGATTGCCGGAATCGATCCGAAAGTGGCAATGCTTTCGTTCTCTACGAAAGGTAGTGCAAAGCACGACAACGTAACCCTCGTTGCGGAAGCGGTGAAGATCGCAAAAGAAAAAGCTCCCGAATTGAAACTCGACGGCGAGTTGCAATTCGACGCGGCGATCGTGCCGTCCGTTGCGGCGCTCAAAGCTCCCGATTCGGAGGTTGCGGGTAAAGCGAACGTATTTATTTTCCCCGAATTGCAATCTGCCAATATCGGTTATAAGATCGCGGAAAGATTGGGTGGATTTATGGCGGTAGGTCCTATTTGTCAAGGTTTTGCAAAACCTATGAACGATTTGTCGCGCGGTTGTAAATCGGAAGATATCGTAGCGGCGGTGGCTATTACGGCGTTACAAACGCAACTTTAAGCAAAAAGAGGTGAAAAAATGAAAGTTCTTGTTATCAATTCGGGTAGTTCGTCTTTGAAATACCAACTTATCGATATGGAAACGGAAGCGGTTATCGCAAAAGGTAATTGCGAAAGAATCGGTATCGACGGCTCAAAACTCGTGCATAAAGCAAAGGGTAACGAAACGGTGATCGAGCAGGCGATGCCCGATCATAACGTAGCGGTGGCGCTCGTTTTGAAAGCGCTTACCGATAAAGAAATCGGCGTTATTTCTTCGATGGACGAGATCGACGCGGTAGGTCATCGCGCGGTGGCGTCGGGAGAAACGTTCAAAAAACCCACGCTCGTTACGGAAGATTCGCTTGCAAAAATGGAAGAGCTTTGCGATCTTGCGCCTTTACATAATCCCGCTGCGATCATCGGCGTGAAAGCTTGTCTTGCGGCTATGCCCAAAACGCCTATGGCGTTCGTATTCGATACGAGTTTCCATTTCACGATGCCTAAACACGCGTATATGTATGCGATCGATTATAAGCACTATGAAAAATATAAGATCCGTCGTTACGGTTTCCACGGCACAAGCCATAAATTCGTTTCGCAGGAAGCGGCGAAATACCTTGGCAAAAAGCCAGAGGAATTGAAGATCGTTACCTGCCACCTTGGCAACGGCTCGTCGATCACGGCGGTTGACGGGGGCAAGAGTATCGATACTTCGATGGGCTTTACGCCGCTTGCAGGTGTGCCTATGGGAACGCGTAGCGGCGATATCGATCCCGCGGCGGCAGAATACCTTGCAAAGAAAGAGGGGCTTGATATTTCGCAGGCGTTGACCTATCTCAATAAAAAGAGCGGTATGCTCGGTGTTTCGGGAATTTCCAGCGATTTCCGCGATCTGACGGCAGCGGCGGATCAAGGCGACGAGCGCGCACAGCTTGCGCTTGATATGTTCGCGTATTCCTGTAAAAAATACGTGGGCGCGTATGCGGCGGCGATGAACGGCGTGGATTGTATCGTATTTACGGCGGGCGTTGGGGAAAATACGGCTTGCGTGCGTAAAGCTATTTGCGACAATATGCAATATCTCGGTCTGGAAATCGACGACGATAAAAACAACGAGAAGAATAACGGAGCGATTCGCGACATCACGGGTAAGAACTCCAAAGTCAAGGTTTTGATCATTCCTACCAACGAAGAATTGGTCATTGCGAGAGAAACCGTAGAATTATTGTAAAAAATCGTAAAATCTATCGAAAAAAAAGTTGACAAAGTTGTAGAAATATACTATACTTGTTAAGTCGGTTTTATGATGAGAATTGATATTCGGAAACTCAATGCACAAAAAAAGTATACGGGTAGTATGGAATTTGAGTATTCCGCGCCCGAAACGCTGATCGATATTCCGTTCGTGAAGTTCGATTCGCCCGTGAACGTTCGTTTTGATTACGAGCTTTACGAGGACGATTCGTTCGAGATCCGCGGCACGGTTAGTTTTCGGCTCGTGGGTCAATGCTCCCGTTGCTTAAAAGACGCAACTGCGGAAGTGGAAGGAGAAATAGACGCCTATTTTCAGCCTTTCAAAAACGGTGAGGATTATTCCTACTTTGGCGGCGTAGTCGATCTTACGCAAGCGGTGAACGAGGCGATTATGGCAAGTATGCCGTTCACGATTTCCTGCGGCGAGGATTGCAACGGTATCGAGTTTTCAAGCGAAACCGATAAAGAATAAATCAAAAGAAATAAAACGAGAGGTGTTATTATGGCAGTACCTAAAAGTAAACAATCGAAAAGCAGAACGAACAAGAGATTCGCAAACTACAAGGCAACGGCGGCAACGCTTGTAGAATGTCCGCATTGCCACGAGCTTGCAGAGGCGCACAGAGTTTGTAAAAACTGCGGCTATTACGACGGCGCGGAAGTCGTTGCTCCCAAAGAAGAGAAGAAGAACTGATTTTCGTCTATGTGCAATCATCAGACGGGTGGTATCAAGCACCCGTCTTTTTGCGTTTCGTAGTTAAACGGCTTATTTACTTGACAATCAAAGTCGTTTATGATATACTAAATAGGAAAGATCGAGGAGCATTTTTATGAAAGAAAAATTTAGCGTAAGCGGAATGACGTGTTCGGCGTGCTCGGCAGGCATCGAACGAAACGTACGACGTTTACAAGGCGTTGAAAAAGCGGACGTTTCCTTAATGGGGGAATGTATGACCGTTGAATATAATGAAAGTATAGTGAATAAATCGGAAATATTTCAAGCCGTGATATCGCTCGGTTACGGTATTTCCGAATACGACGAAAACGTACTGAAAGAGCGTAAGCCGCAGCCGGATAAATTAAAAAAGAGATTTATATTTTCTCTTGCTTTTTTATTGCCATTGATGTATTTTTCTATGGGCGGCATGATCGGCTTGCCACAACCGAACGAGATTGTAAGCGTAACTTTGCAGATGATATTCGCGCTTGCCGTAATTATCATAGATTTCAAGTTTTTTACGAGCGGTGCAAAAGCGCTTGTAAAGCGCGCGCCGAATATGGATACGCTCGTGGCAATGGGTTCGGGCGTTTCGTTCGTATACAGCTTGGTATTCACGATTTTATTATATTGCGGAAAACTCGACGGGCATTTTCATATGTTCTACGAATCGGCGGCAATGATTTTGGCGCTCGTAACCCTTGGAAAATGGTTAGAGGAAAAGTCCAAGCGCAAAACGGGCGACGAGATCGAAAAGCTTATCAAAATGATGCCAAGCACGGTTACGGTCGAACGCGACGGCGCGCAAATGAAACGTGAATTTTCGGAAATCGTCGTAGGCGACGTGCTGATCGTAAAGCAGGGCGAATATATTCCCGTTGACGGCAAAATTATCGAAGGACACGCCTTTATCGATCGCGCGGCGCTCACAGGTGAAAGTATACCCGTAGAAGTACAGGAAGGCGATCCCGTAACGGGCGCGGATATCGTAAAAAGCGGATTTATTAAGGTGTTAGCAGAAAGAGTCGGGGCTGATACCACGCTGTCGCAAATCGTAAAAATGGTCAAAGAGGCAGGAGCAAGCAAAGCGCCTATTCAGAAAGCTGCCGATAAGATCGCAGGGATATTTGTTCCCGTCGTAACCTTGATAGCTCTCGTTACCTTTTTCGTTTGGATAGCAATCAAGCAAGATATCTCGCAAGCGGCAAATTACGCTATCAGCGTGCTCGTGATCTCTTGTCCCTGTTCTCTCGGGCTCGCTACCCCCGTAGCGGTTATGGCGGCAACGGGACGCGGCATGTCGCTGGGTATTTTATATAAAGACGCCGAAGCTTTGCAAAAGGCGAAAGATATTAATTGCGTATTGCTCGATAAAACGGCAACACTTACCGTCGGCGAACCAAAAGTAACCGATTTCGAGTGTTTTTATCAGGACGAATCGTTTGTCTTGCGCCTTGCCGAAGGAATAGAAAGTCATTCTAATCATCCGATTGCAGAGTGCGTGCGCGCGTTTGCAAAAACCGATCAACCGTCGGTGGAAGTAGAGGAATATGAATACGAAACAGGCAAAGGCGCAAAGGCGAAAATACATGGCAAAACTTACCGTTTGGGCAATCGTCGTTTACTTGAAAAGATCGGAGAAAAGGACGCCTATCGATATGAGAAAAAATACTCCGAGCAAGGTAAAACGGTCGTGTTTTTAGCAGACGAGGAAAAAATTCTCGCTATATTTGCGCTTGCGGATACTTTGAAAGAACAAAGCGCCGACGCCGTAGCGGAATTAAAGCGACGCAAAATTCGCGTCGGTATGCTCACGGGCGACAACGAAAGCGTAGCGAAAGCGATCGCCGCACAGGCAGGGATCGAGGAGTATTTTGCGGAAGCATTGCCCAAAGATAAAGCCGAATCGGTGGAACGCGTACGCTCGGTCGGCGGCTTTGTCGCAATGGTCGGGGACGGTATCAACGACAGTCCTGCGCTTAAAGCGGCGGACGTTGGGGTTGCTATGGGGAACGGAACGGACGTGGCGATCGACAGCGCGGACGTTGTGTTATCGCGCGGTGATCTGCGGCTCGTGGCGACAATGATCGATTTGAGCAAGACCACCGTTCGGAATATTCATCAGAATTTGTTTTGGGCGTTTTTCTATAACTGCGTGGCAATTCCCGTTGCGGCAGGCGTATTTGCGTTTGCAAACGTAACGCTCAATCCGATGATCGCGGCGGCGTGCATGAGTTTGAGCTCGCTCTTCGTAGTTACGAATGCATTGCGACTGACGAATTTTGGAAAAAAGAAAGAAAACAATAAAAGCGAGGATATAGCTATGAAAAAAACTTTGAAGATCGAAGGTATGATGTGTCAACATTGCGTGGCACACGTAACGAAAGCGCTTTCGGGCGTGGAAGGCGTTTCGGCGGTTGACGTCAATTTGAAAAAGAAATCCGCAACCGTAGAGCTTACGACGGAAGTGGCAGACGAAACGCTGACTGCCGCTATCAGTGAAGCTGGTTATGAAGTGAAAAAGATTTCTTGACAAAGAAATGACAAAATAAATAGTTTTTAGGCAAAATAGAACAGAAAGTGATTTTGTGATTATGTTATCATATTCCCAAGAAAACATATTCGGAGGAATTCATATGTCGCAAATGTTACTTTTGGATAAACGCACGCAAAGTCTGATCGAGGATTACGTTCCGCAAGGGGATATTCTCGAGGGCGTTGTGTGCTTTTTTTCGGTGTTTTCCGATTATACACGCGTTAAAATATTATCGGCTCTTGCCATCAGCGAATTATGCGTAACCGACCTTTCGCGAATACTCGACATCAACCAAACGACCGTTTCGCATCAACTGCGTTTTTTGAAAAGCGCAGGCATTGTAAAATGTATTCGACAGGGAAAAATCGTATTTTACAGCTTGACCGACGATTCAATTAACGACGTTTTATTAAAAGGAATCGAGTTTTTAGGGTGTTAAGCGTGATTTTCTCGTTCATTCCCTTGCAAATTTTCGTAATTTGGTATATAATAAAAGTACGAAGTTATGAACGAGTTGAAAGAAAAACTCAAATTACTGCCCTATAGTCCTGGGGTGTATATCATGTTGGACAAGGACGGCATCGTGATCTACGTGGGAAAGGCGCGCGTATTGAAAAACCGCGTGCGCCAATATTTCCATACTTCCGCAAAGCCTGAAAAGGTTGCTGCGATGGTAGAGAATATCGACGATTTTTACTACATCATCACGCAGACGGAAATCGACGCGTTGGCGCTTGAAAACAACCTTATTAAAAAGTATAAACCGAAGTATAACATACTCCTCAAAGACGATAAAACGTATCCTTATATCAAAGTGCATACGAAAGAGGAATTTCCACGCGTTTCGATCACGCGGAAGATCAAAAAGGACGGTAAATATTTCGGTCCGTTTATGGGCGGGGTACGCTGTGGGGATATCCTCGATATCGTCGGCTCGGTTTATAACGTGCGCACTTGTTCAACGATCGTTTCAGGGAAACCGAAAAAACCTTGTCTTATGCATCATTTGCACCGCTGTCTTGCGCCGTGCGCAGGGCTTTGCTCGAAAGAAGAATACGCCGAGCGTATTAAAAAGGCTATTTCGTTTTTAGACGGAAATTACGAAGAAGCGGAAGAAATTCTTCGCGAAAAAATGACGAGATTTGCTGAAAACGAGGAATTCGAACTGGCCATGGAGTATAGAGAAAAGTTGCAAATGCTTTCCAAACTCCGCTTGAAGCGTATCACTTCGCTCAACCGCTCGATAAACGCGGATATTATCGCTTTGAAAACGAACTATTTATATTCCGCCGTGAACGTGTTGATCACGCGAAGCGGTATTATGCAGGGCGGCGCAAATTTCGCACTGGAAGACGGCTCGTTTTCCGAAACGGACGCTTTGACGGCGTTTATTATTCAATATTATACAAATCACGAATTACCCGAAGAGATTATCGTACAGACATTTTGTGAAAAGGAATTGCTTGAAAATTATTTTCTTGAAAAATTCGGTAAAAAAGTAGAGATCGTACAAGCCAAGCAAGGCGTGAAAAAACGTCTTTTGGAAATGGCGGAAAGCAATGCGGCGGAGTATTTATCCAAGTCCGTTAATAAGATCAAGCATAAAGACGATATGACGAAAAACGCCTGCAAACGCTTGAAAGATATTCTCGGCTTGAAAAAATATCCCAAACGTATGGAATGTTACGATATTTCGAATATCAGCGGCGTAGATAAGGTCGGCTCTATGGTCGTTTTTATTGACGGCGAAGCGGATAGAAACAGCTACCGTCGCTTTAAGATACGCACCGTTGAGGGTGCGAACGATTACGCCTCGCATCAAGAAATGATGCGCCGCCGCCTTGCAAAGCTGGGTACGGAGGAAGAAGAACGCTTTCCGAAGCCCGAACTCATGATTATCGACGGCGGCAAAGGTCAGCTTTCGGCGGTAAAGAAAGTGTTTGACGAAATGGGCGTAAACGATATAGAACTCATTTCGCTTGCCGAACGGGAAGAAGAAGTATTCACGCTGTTTTCAGAAGAGAGTATTCGTATCGATCACCGTGATTACGCGTTGAAAATGTTGCAACGTATTCGCGACGAAGCGCATAGATTTGCGATCACGTATTTCAGAAATCTGCATTCTAAACGCAATTTAGCGTCGGTATTGCAAGAGATCGAAGGGATCGGTAAGAAAAAACAGAAAGCGCTGATGGATAAATTCGGAACGATCGATAAAATTATGAGCGCGAGCATAGAAGAGCTTGCCTCCGCCGAGGGGATCGGCGAGGAGCTTGCAAAAAAGATTTATAAGTTTTTTAAGGAAGATATATAATATGCGAAAGATTAACTACGGCTTGATCGTATCCGATTTTGACGGTACGCTCGTACAAGAGGACGGAAACGTATCCGAAAAGAACAAAAAAGCTATTTGGCAATATATCAACGACGGCGGTAAATTTGCCATTTCTACGGGCAGATTGCATTACGGGATTTTGCCTCGAACCAAAGAGTTGGGATTAAAAGGGCTCGTTTCCTGCTGTCAAGGCGCGGTGATCGTGGATATCGAGAGCGGAAACTTCATTCAGAATAACCCGCTTTCCCACGAAATGACGCTTGCTATTTGTCGTAAGATGGAAGAACTCGATCTGCATTATCACGTATACGGCTTTGAAGAATATTATTCAAATAAAGACGACGAGGCGCTTCGTTGGTATGAAAGGGCGGTACGCCATAAAGCGGTTCTCGTAAAAGATCAGCCGCTTTCCGAGTTTGTGAAAGAAAAGGGGATATGCTCGTATAAAATTCTTGCAATGACGCCTCCTGAAGATAACGCAGAAATTATGCGTAAATTAGCCGAAGAAAACTTCGCAGGCTGCCTTATCACGAAAAGCGCAGACGTACTCGTAGAGGTGATTAACGCCAATTACTCCAAAGGCACGGCGGTGCAGTTTTTATCCGATTATTTCGGCGTTCCGTTGGAAAAGACGATCGGGGTTGGGGATCAATGGAACGATCTGCCGATGATCGAAGCGGCAGGACTCGGTATCGCGGTAAAAAACGCCGCGGAAGAGTTAAAAGCAAAGGCGGTCGTTTGTAGGTATACGAACGAGGAAAGCGCGATCGCCGCAATCATTGAAAAGTACGGTTATACGGAGGAATGAACCATGAACGGACAGGTTACACAAAGCGTAATGCTTGATAAATTCGCCTACGATCTCAAACTCGAAATCGTATATACAGGCAGAGGCGTGGTTACGCTTGCAAGCATGAGCGTAGAGCGCCCTGGGTTACAGCTTGCCGGCGGATTTTTCAACTATTTCGATTCCCGCCGCGTAATCGTGTTCGGGCTTTCGGAATACGAATATCTGCGTACGTTCACTTCGGAAGAGAGAAAAGAGAAAATCAGTCATTTGTTAGAGCATGGGGAACTTCCCTGTATTATTTTAAGTCGCGACCTGCCGGCACTCCCCGAGCTCGTGGAAACGGCGAAACAATTTTCTTGCCCGATTTTTCGCAGTCCGAAAATCACCACCGACCTTATGAGCGATCTTTATATTTATCTCAACCGTTTATTAGCGCCGTCCGTAACAGAACACGGCGTACTTATGGAAGTATTTGGCGTAGGGATCTTGCTCACAGGTAAAAGTGGCGTGGGAAAAAGCGAAACGGCAATGGAGCTGATTAAACGCGGCCATCGTTTGATTGCAGACGATAACGTGATTATCAAGGAGATCGCCAACCAGCTCTACGGTACTGCGCCCGATATCATCCGTTATTTTATGGAGCTGCGCGGTATCGGTATCATCAACGTAAAAAGTATGTACGGTTCGGGTTCTGTTCTTGACGAAAAAAACATACAACTGATCATTCAGCTGGAAAATTGGCAACAGGGTAAAGAATACGATCGTATCGGCGACGAAATGTCGTCCACGTCCTATTTTGGTATCAGCGTTCCCAAATTGACCATTCCCGTCAGCCCTGGGCGAAATCTTGCCATTATAATTGAAGTTGCCGCGCGTAACTTCCGTTTGAAGAGTATGGGTTACGACGCGTCGGAAGAATTGATCACGAGGAGTATCGGAAGATAAAACAATGTTGGAAATTTTAGCGCCTGCCGGAAATGCAGAATGCGCCCAAGCGGCGATCAATAACGGAGCTAATGCGATATATCTTGGATATAGCGCGTTTTCCGCTCGTCAAAGCGCTGAAAATTTCGATCTTGAAAGATTAGTCGAAACGATCAAAAACGCGCACTTTTGCGGCGTTTCCGTCTACGTGGCGATGAATACGATCGTAAAAGATAGGGAAATAGAAGAATTTACGCGCACGCTCGTTTCCGTTTGGAATGCAGGTGCGGACGCAATCATTTTGCAGGACGCATTGCTCGGAAAAGCAATCAAAGCGCTTTATCCCCAAATTATATTGCATTTGAGTACGCAGGCAGGCGTATGTACGGAAAACGGCGCGCGTTTTGCCAAAGATTGCGGTTTTTCACGCGTGATCTTGGCGCGGGAAACGCCGCTTGCGGAAATCGAAAAAATTACGAAAATCATAGAAACGGAGGCTTTCGTGCAAGGCGCGCTTTGCACCTGCTTTTCGGGGCAATGCTACTTTTCTTCGTTTGCAGGCGGAAACAGCGGTAATCGAGGTAGATGTAAACAGCCTTGTCGTAAATTGTATTCGTACGATCGGAACGGCTTTGAAAAAAAGACGTACGCGCTTTCTCTTTCCGATTTAAGCGTAGGAGAGGATATCGATAAATATATTGCCGCAGGCGTAATCTCGTTTAAGATCGAGGGCAGAATGCGTCGCGCGGAATACGTCGCCGCGGCAGTTCGTTATTATCGGGCGATCTTGGATAAAGCGGACGTGAAAAATACGCTGTCCGATTTGAAAAGGACTTATAACAGAGGCAATTACACCAAAGGTCTTACATTCGGTCAGGACAAGCGGTTTTTATCCACGGCGGTACAAGGGCATATCGGCGAAAAGATAGGCGTTGTCAAAGTTGTCAATGGAAAATACTTCGTGGAAAGCGCTTTTCTTCCGAAAACGGGAGACGCATTTAAGATTTTACGCGACGGAAAAGAGGTGGGCGGCGCGGCGTTTATAAAAAGCGAAAGACGCGGTTTTATACTTTCCACCAAAGCGCGTTTGAAAAACGGCGACGGCGTGTTTATCACGACGGATACCGCGGTGAACGAACGGGTGTTACAGGCACGAAAATCGGGAAAACTAATCGTTTCGTTATATTTCCACGAGGGAGAATTTCCCGTTGTAGCAAGCGGCGACGTACGTATCGTAGGGACAGAACCGTTACAATGCGCAAAAAGCATACCTTTAACGGAAGAAGAATTAAAAAATTGTTTTTTGAAAACGGACGGATTACCCGTAGAGGTCGAATTTGGTACAATCGATTTGCAAGGAAGTATTTTTATTCCCAAATCAGAGCTGAACGCGTTGCGTAGATCTTTGTATTCTGCAATTTCCGAAGAAAAGATTAACTATCGATATACCGAATATACTCCCTTGAAATTTGAAGAAAGAAAGGGAGAGAATCATAAAACGGCGGTGATCGCCACGGATTTCGAGGAGGTACAAGCGGATATTGGAATATATAAACCGAACGATTATAACGCGCCTCTGCCCGAAAGCTTCAAGAACGGTAAATTTGAAAAATATCTATACTATCCGCCGTTTCTAACCACAGAGGACGAGCAGGCGATAGAAAAACGTTTGGAAGAATGTTTGATAGACGGTATATACGCGGAAAATTACGGCGCGCTCGTTTTCGCAAGAACGCATAACGTTCGCGTATTCGCAGGCACGGGGTTAAACCTTATCAACCGCATAGCCCTGCAAGAACTCCCCGACAGGGTACAATATTACGCGCTTTCCAAAGAGGCAAACGAAAAGGAGCTTGTTGACTTGATCGGGGAAAATGCATTCGTGCTCACTTGCGGCAATATCAAATTGATGGATCTTTGCTATTGTCCGTTTGGGAAATCGTGCAAGTCCTGCGATCAAAAGGATTGTTATATCTTGACCGACGAAAACGGTAGAAATTTTCCCGTACGGCGGTATCGCGCGGCAGAGGGTAACTGTCGGTTCGAGGTGTATAATTGTGCAGAGCTGGTCGGGGCGAGCGTAAAAGGGAGCGGACAATTGCTTGACTTAACGTTAAAAACGAAATATAATAGCCGTACGTCAGGGCATTTGAAACGCGGCGTACTTTAAGTAAAAGGAAAAAAGATGAACGTAAGAGCGATTGAAAAGACGGAACTGAATAAAATTTTGGCGCTCGCCGCAAATTATGCTACGCTCGAAGGCGGAAAAGCTCGTTTGATTGAAACCGAACCTACGCCGAGTGTACAAGAGGCAAAAAAACGCCTGAAAACGACGGAAGAATGTATTGCTTTACTCTTTCACCACGGCGTGAGTAAAATAGAGTATTTTCCGCCCTTTACCGACGAGATCGAGCGCGCGAAAAAGGGCTCGGCGCTTTCCTGCGGAGAGCTTTTGAAAACGGAAAATTTGCTCCGAGCGGCGCGCATTGCTTTTTCGAGCATTCAAAACGTAAACGACGAAACGATCGTCGATATGAAAGGGTTGGCGGATAAAATTTATTACGATACGAACCTCGAAGAGGATATACGCACGAAGATATTAAACGATTCGGAGGTTAGCGATTACGCCAGCGATAAATTATACGAACTTCGCAGAGAAATTCGTTTATTAAACGAGCGTATCCGTTCGCGGCTTAACGAATATCTTTCGGGGAGCGAGGGGAAATATTTACAAGACGGCATTATCACTATGCGCGACAACCGTTACGTATTGCCCGTTCGCGCGGAATATAAGCGCAATATCAAGGGCTTTATCCACGACCGTTCGGCAAGCGGCGCGACCTTTTTTATCGAGCCGGAAGAAGTGCTTGAAATGAATAACGAGTTACGCACGCTCGCTATGGACGAAAAAGAAGAAGTGGAAAGGATATTGAGCGAGCTTTCCCATCGCGCGGGATTTATCGGTGATGAACTTCTTACCGATATTGCCGTGTTGGAGGAGATCGATTGCGCGTATGCACGCGCAGAATACGCCTATAAACTTTCGTGCGTGAAACCGCAGATCAACGGCGAAGGGATTATCGAAATCGAGGCAGGGCGACATCCTTTGATCGATCGGAAAAAGGTCGTGCCCGTCAGCTTATCGCTTGGCAAAGATTACCGTTTCTTACTGATCAGCGGTCCGAATACGGGCGGTAAAACGGTAACGTTAAAAATGGTAGGGCTGTTTTCTATGATGGCTATGTGCGGCCTGTTCGTGCCCGCCAAACGCGCTGTTTTATCCACGTTCGACGAAATTTATTGCGACGTTGGCGACGCGCAAAGTATTGAAGAAAGTCTATCCACCTTTTCTTCGCATATCACGAATATCATTCATATCGTTAATAACGCAAACGCAAAGAGTCTGGTTTTGATCGACGAGCTGGGCGGAGGAACGGATCCGGACGAGGGACAGGCTCTTGCAAAAGCCATCGTGTCGCATTTACTCAAAACGGGCTGTGCCGGCGTGGTTACTACGCACTATACGGCGTTAAAGGAGTTCGCTTTTTCCGCAAAAGGTATCGAAAACGCTTGTATGGAGTTCGACTCCAATACGTTGCAGCCGTTGTACGTTATTCGTATCGGCTTACCAGGGTCAAGCAACGCGCTTGCCATTTCAAGGCGTTTGGGGCTAAACGAAGCGATCTTACAAGACGCGCTGTCTAATCTTTCGGCAGACGCGCAAAAGTTTGAAAATATCGTAAGGAGCGCAGAAGAAAGCCGGATCAAAGCAGAGGAAACTCTTAAAGAAAGCAATCTCTTGAAATCGGAGTGGCAGGAAAAGCTGCATATTTTACAGGCAGAACGGGAAAAATTACAAAAGGAAAAGGATAAATTTTTTGCGCAGGCAAAGGCAGAGTCGCGGCGTATCGTAAACGAGCGTACGGCGGAAGCAGAGGAATTACTGGAAGAGATCGAAGCGATTTTTGAAAAGGAAAGCGTAAGTCAAGCCGATCTTATCAAAGCAAGGACCTTAAAAAACCGTTTGAGCGATAAAGCGTTTGAAAGCGAAAGTGAAGAAAACATTGAGCAACAATATCAGCCGGTAACGGAGAAAGATCTGAAAATAGGCGCACTTGTCTACGTGAAAAATATAAATCAAACGGGCGTTATTCAAAGCGTACGTATACCCAAAAAAGAAGCAGAAGTTTTGTGCGGTAATATCCGCGTTCGCAGTAAATTTTCCGATCTTGCTATGGTAATCGGTAGTAAAAAAGCACAAACTATGAATAAAAAAGAGGTGCGGATCACCAAAACGCTCCATCCGAAACCTTTGCCGTCTTTGGAAATCAACGTGATCGGAAAGACGGTCCACGAAGCACTGCCTGACGTGGAGACGTTTATAGACGCCGCTGTGGTTTCCAACCTTGAAGAAGTGCGGATCGTGCACGGTGTGGGAACGGGCAAGCTACGCGCAGGTATACACGAATTACTCCGTACGCATCGGAACGTCGCGGAATACCGTTTGGGGAAATACGGCGAAGGAGAAACGGGGGTTACCATCGTTAAAATCAAATAAAGGCATAACCTTGAAAAAAGAAAAATAGGATAATACGGAAATCTTTTTTCGAGGTGTGGATATGAAAAGCAAAAACGAACGTCGCAAAATGCGGCAGAGTTGGAAAATGGGCGTAGCGTCTAATTGCGTACTCGGGATCCTCGTTCTTTCCGTGGGCGCGCTTTGTTTAGCGCCTGCCGAAAATGCGGTGGCGACGGATAGTGAGGGCACGGAATTATACCGCTCGGCAGGTAGCGAATCTACGGGTGTTTCGTTGATGTTTAACGTGTATTGGGGAACGGAAGAAGTATATCGTATTCTCGATATCTTAAAAGCGCGAAACGCCAAAGCGACCTTTTTTATCGGCGGTTGTTGGGCGGACGATAACGTGGAATGTTTACGCGCGATCTACGCAGCAGGGCACGAAATCGGAAATCACGGCTATTTTCATAAAGATCACGATAAACTCACCGTGGAACAAAATAAAAAGGAAATAGCCGATTGTAACAGGTTTATAGAATTGGCGATAGGCGTTGCGCCCACGTTGTTTGCACCGCCCTCGGGCGCATATGATAACGATACCTTGATCGCATGCAAGGCTTTGAATATGAAAACGGTTTTATGGTCGCGTGATACGATCGATTGGCGGGATAAAAACGCCGCGCTCATTTACACGCGCGCCACGAAAAACGTCAAGGGCGGCGAGTTCGTTTTGATGCATCCCATGGAAGCCACGGCGGACGCGCTCGACGATATATTGAAATATTACGAATCTCAATCGCTTTCCACGCTCACGGTGTCGGAAAATTTACAGGAAAAAGGATAAAAAATTATGGTATTCGAAAAGAAATACGAAAACGGGTTGCGGCTCGTTGTAAAACAAATGCAAGGCTTGATGTCGGTAACAATGGGTATACTCGTGGGGACGGGCGCAAGCGCGGAAACGGATAAAGAGGACGGAATTTCGCATTTTATCGAACATATGCAGTTCAAAGGAACGAAAAAACGGAACGCATTTGAAATTTCCGACGCATTCGATCGGCTCGGCGCACAAGTCAATGCGTTCACGGGAAAAGATATTACGTGTTATTATTCCAAATGCACGTCCGAACACACTTCCGCGTGTTTTGAATTGCTTTCCGATCTGTTTTTACATTCCACCTTTCCCGAAGAGGAAATGGAACGGGAAAAGGGAGTGGTTTGCGAAGAAATTTCCATGAACGAGGATACGCCCGAAGACCTTTGCTTGGATCTTTTATCACGCGCGTTTTTCGGAAAAGAAAACTACGGCAGAAATATTCTCGGTACGACTAAAAACGTAAAAGGTTTTACCGTGGCGGATATCGAGCGGTATAAAAAGGCGCGGTATTGTCCCGAAAATATCGTTATATCTTTTGCCGGCGGTATCGACGCGCAAACGGCGCAAGCGCTCGTGGAGGAATATTTCGGAGATTTGAATGCGGGCAAATTCGAAACGCGTACGCCAAAGCTTATCGCGGATAGAAAAAGTCTGGTCAAAAAGAAACCGATCGAACAAATGCATATTGCGATCGCATACCCGTCCGTGGCTCGCGGAGATAAGTCGGAAAATATCGTCAACGCGATCAACGGCGTACTTGGCGGCACGATGAGCGCAAGGCTTTTCCAAGAGGTTCGTGAAAAACGCGGACTTGCATATTCGGTGTATTCCTATCTTTCGGCGTACGCCGATTGCGGTTTGCAGGTCATTTACGCAGGCGTAAATCCCGAACAAAAAGCGCAAGCGTACGAGGCGATCGATAGGGTTGTGGAAGAAATGAAGAAAAAGGGCATTACGAAAGAGGAGTTTGCTCGCAGCCGCGAACAGATGAAGTCGGGAATGTTTTTCAGTAATGAAAGCAGTAATGCGCAAATGTTGTTATACGGAAAATATATGCTGTATTTTAATAAAGTCTTCGATTTCGAGAAAAAGCTTGCCGATATCAACGCAATGACCTACGACGATACGCACGAAACCTTGCAAAAAATGTTCGACGAAAAACAAAAGGCGATCGCGCTCGTGGGTAATACGGACGAGCCGTTTCCCCTCGTATGAATAATATAAAAAAAACGGGCTTTGCGCCCGTATACGATAAGAACAGTAAAATTTTGATCTTGGGCAGTTTTCCGTCCGTAAAAAGCAGAAAAATCGAATTTTACTACGGTAATAAACAAAACCGTTTTTGGAAAATGCTTTGCGGATATTTTGGAGAAACGATTCCCGAAAGCACGGAGGAAAAGAAAGCGTTTTTATATCGGAGAAATATTGCGCTTTGGGATATGGTAACAGCGTGCGAGATCGAGGGCTCTGCCGACGCGTCCGTGAAAAATGCGGAAGTAGCCGATCTGCGCTTAGTACTCGATCATGCGGATATCCGAAAAATACTACTCAACGGAACGCTTTCTTATCAATTATTTACCGATCATTATACGGATTTGACGATACCGTTTGAAAAAATGCCATCTACGAGTCCTGCAAATCCGAGATATGACGAGAAGATATGGTGGAGGGCGCTTGATGAAGTATTCCGATCTAATCAATGAATTGCAAGATTTTGCGGAAGTGGATTTTGCTAAATTCCAACGTAGACTCATTCCTACGAAACAAAAAATTATAGGCGTACGCACGCCGATTATGCGACGGATCGCAAAAAAATACGCGGTGGAAATTGACAAACTACTTTGCTTTCCCAACGAATATTACGAAGTAACATTTATAAAACTCACGGCGGTTTCTTTATTGCCGTACGAAAAGTTTGCGGAAAAAGTGGAAAGCTGCGTATCTTTCATCGATAATTGGGCGGCTTGCGATTGTTTCAAAGCCAAATGCATTCAAAAAAATCAAGACGCGTTTTTACCCGTGATCGAAAAAATATTTCTTAAAGGCGGAGAATTCGAACAAAGATACGCGCTAGTTACCTTGTTGTCGTTCTACGTTGAAGAAAAATATTTACAATGCATTGAAAGTTATATTTTACAAGCGGACACGAAGCCGTATTACGTACATATGGCGGTGGCGTGGCTCACGGCGGAAATACTCGTTAAATATTTCGATTTCGGCGTCCAACTGTTAAAAAAGGGAATTTTGCAAAGGAAAACGCACAATAAATCCATTCAAAAAGCGATAGAAAGTTATCGTCTGACGAACGAACAAAAGGAATTTTTACGTTCCTTAAAAATAAAAGAAGGGTAAGAAATTATGAACATTTTACAAACGATTACCGAAGAATTCAATTTAACCCCCAGCCACGCGAAAAATATTGTTTCTCTGATCGACGAGGGCAACACCATTCCCTTTATTGCGCGTTACCGCAAAGAAATGACGGGTAGCTGCGACGATCAGGTTTTGCGCGAGCTCAACGATCGCCTTACCTATCTTCGCAACCTTGAAAAACGTAAGGAAGAAGTGGCAAATTCCATCACCGAGCAAGGTAAAATGACGGACGAGATCCGCGCGGCGCTGGATAAAGCGACGATTTTAACGGAAGTGGAGGATATTTACCGTCCGTACAAACAAAAGCGTAAAACACGCGCCTCCGTTGCGATCGCAAAGGGGTTACAGCCTCTTGCAGACGCGATTTTGGCGCAGGATAAATCGTTAGACGTACAAGCAAAAGCGGCTGAATTTATCAATGAGGAAGTACCTACGCCAACGGACGCGATCGACGGTGCGAAAGACATTATCGCCGAGATCATTTCCGACGACGCAACGACGCGTAAAAAATTACGTAATTTCTTTTTCCGTCACGGCGAGATTGTTTCTACTTACGCAAAGGGGAAAGCAGCCGCTGACGAAAATAAAACGTATGAAATGTACGCCGATTATCGCGAGCCGGTCGCGGAAATCAAAAGTCATCGCGTACTTGCCTTGAATCGCGGAGAGAAAGAAGAATTTTTGAAAGTTTCGATCGAGGTAGACGAGGAGTTTGCCAAGCGTATCACGGCGGCAGGATTTTTAAGGGACGGCGGTGAGGCTTCCAAGCTCGTAAAGCAAGCGGCGGAGGATAGTTACGACCGTCTGATAAAGCCGTCGGTCGAAAGAGAAGTGCGTGCACAAATGTTCGAAGATGCAAGCGAGCAGGCGATCAAAATGTTCGAGCTCAATCTCAAACCGCTTTTAATGCAACCGCCCGTCAAGGATAAGATCACGATGGGTTGGGATCCGGCGTACCGCACGGGTTGTAAAATCTGCGTGGTGGACGGCACGGGTAAGGTACTCGATAAAACGGTCGTATTTCCAACGCCGCCGCAAAATAAAATCGCAGAGGCGAAAGTAACACTCAAAGCCATGATCGCCAAACACGGGGTGGAAGTCATTTCTTGCGGTAACGGCACGGCAAGCAAGGAAAGCGAAATGTTCATCGCCGAGCTCATCAAAGAAATCAAAACGGAAACGGGGCGCGAAGTCGGTTACGTGATCGTAAACGAGGCGGGTGCAAGCGTGTATTCGGCAAGTGCGCTCGGTGCGGAAGAGTTTCCCGATTACGACGTTACCGCGCGAAGCGCCGTATCGATTGCAAGACGTTTACAAGATCCGCTTGCAGAGCTTATCAAGATCGATCCCAAATCCATCGGCGTGGGACAATATCAACACGATATGAATGAAAAACGGTTGGATAGCGCGCTTTCCGGCGTACTTGAAGATTGCGTGAATAGCGTAGGCGTAGATCTGAACACCGCCAGCGTTTCGCTTTTGAAATACGTGGCAGGTCTAAACGCCGCCGTTGCGAAAAATATTGTGGCATATCGCGAAGAAAACGGCAAATTCAAATCGAGAAAACAGCTTTTGAAAGTTCCAAAGCTCGGTGAAAAGGCGTTTACGCAATGTGCTGGGTTCTTGCGTGTGGACAGCGGCGATAATATTCTCGACAATACGGCGGTGCATCCCGAATCGTATGAAAAAGCGGAAAAATTGCTCGGGCTTTTCTCATATACGAAAGAGGACGTACGCGCACGCCGAATTGCCGATCTTCGTCAAAAGATCAAAGCGTACGGCGAGGAAAAAGCGGCAAGAGAAACGGATTTGGACAGAGAAACGCTTGCGGATATCGTAACCGAGCTTATGAAACCGGGGCGGGATATTCGGGACGCACTCCCTGCGCCTATGCTCCGTAAGGACATTATGAGCATAGAGGACCTAAAAGCAGGAATGGAAATTACGGGAACGGTAAGAAACGTCGTCGATTTCGGCGCGTTTATCGATATCGGCGTGCATCAGGACGGGCTCGTACATATTTCCGAGATCACCGAACGGTATATCAAACACCCGTCGGAGGTTTTGAAAGTCGGGCAAGTAGTGCAAGTGCGCGTAAAAGAAGTCGATTTGAAGAAAAACAGGATCGCGTTAACGATGAAAAAGAAGAACGGATAGAAAATCGGAATATTTCGGAAAAACACTTGACTTTTTTAAGCGTTTATATTAAAATTAAAAAGTAGTTTATAACTTCATTTTAACGGAGGATATCATTATGTTGGAAAAAATTCAGGCAATGCTTGCCGAAGCACTTAATCTGTCGTTGGATAAAGTAACTCCCGACGCGAAAATCGTGGAAGACCTCGGCGCAGATTCTTTGGACGTGGTGGAACTTTTGAGCCGTCTTGAAGACGAATACGGGATCATGATTCCCGACGACGAGGTGGAAAACCTCGTTACGGTAGCGGACGTTGCCGCAGAGCTTGACAAACTCATCAAATAATCACGTGAAAAGCTTTCGATTATTTCGGAAGCTTTTTTTCTTTGCCCGTTACAAACGTTTGCTTAAAAAGTTTGAATATGGTATAATCTTCAAGGAAATATAATTTTTGAGGTATATAAATGTTACAGGTTACGGGAGTATCGTTACAATATGGCAGTAAAAAACTGTTTGAGGACGTAAATCTTAAATTCACGAAAGGCAACTGCTACGGGATCATCGGCGCAAACGGCGCGGGAAAATCGACTTTTCTGAAAGTACTTTCGGGCTAGATCGAACCGCAAAAGGGTTATGTAACGCTGTATAAAAACGAGCGTATGTCCGTATTACAGCAAAATCAGAATATGAATGATAACGAAACGGTTTTGCGTACGGTCATGATGGGGTATAAACGCCTTGTCGAGGTAATGGACGAAAAGGACGCGCTTTACGCAAACCCCGATTTTTCGGAAGAGGACGGCATTAAAGCGGCGGAGCTTGAAAGCGAATTTGCCGAAATGAACGGTTACGACGCCGAATATCAGGCAGGGCAGCTTTTGAATGCCTTGGAGATCGGCGAAGATTTGCATTACACAATGATGAGCGAGCTGGACGCAAAACAAAAGGTGCGCGTATTGCTTGCGCAAACGTTATTCGGCGATCCCGACGTACTTCTTTTGGACGAGCCTACGAATAACCTCGATATCATAACGGTGCGTTGGCTGGATAACTATTTGATGGACTTTGAAAATACCATTATCATCGTTTCACATAACCGCCACTTCCTCAATAAGGTTTGTACGAATATT
>JAFTQB010000046.1 GCA_017462985.1 Clostridia bacterium | reverse complement strand
TACCATCTTTTCGAGAATGATGGGATGCTTTTCATCGCACAGCGTATCGCCCGTCGTAGTGAACTTCAAACCAACGATCGCGCAGATATCACCCGAACAAATTTCGGAAATATCCTTTCTTTCGTTGGAGTGCATTTGCACCAAACGGCCTACGCGTTCTTTCTTTTCTTTCGTGGAGTTATACACGTAAGAACCCGCGGAAAGCACGCCCGAATAAGCGCGGAAATAAGCGAGCGAACCAACGAACGGATCGGTTGCGATCTTGAACGCAAGCCCCGAGAAATATTCGTCGTCGGACGTCTTTCTTTCTTCTTCCTCGCCCGTATCGGGATTGGTACCCTTTACGTGCGCCACGTCCAAAGGACTGGGCAGGAAGTTGATTACGGCGTCAAGCAAGAACTGAACGCCCTTGTTGTTATAGGACGAGCCGCAAAGCATGGGGATCGCTTCCATATTCAAGCAACGCGCACGAAGCCCCGCGATGATATCCGTAGCTTCGAGGTCGCCGTTTTCGAAGTATTTTTCCATCAGTTCGTCGCTTGCGGAAGCAGCTTCTTCCACAAGCTTCGCTCTGTATTCTTCGGCGATCGCCAACATGTCTTCGGGAATGGGTTCTTTACGGAAATCTTTCCCGAGGTCGTCGTAATATACTTCAGCTTCCATAGTGATAAGGTCGATGATCCCCTTGAAGGTATCTTCCTTACCGATGGGAAGCTCGATGGGAACGGGGTTCGCGCCCAATCTTTCGCGGATCATCGTTTCTACGCGGAAATAGTCCGCGCCGTTGATGTCCATTTTGTTGACGTATGCAATACGGGGTACTTTGTACTGATCCGCTTGACGCCAAACCGTTTCCGATTGAGGCTCAACGCCGCCTTTTGCGCAGAAAGTAGCCACCGCGCCGTCGAGCACGCGGAGCGAACGTTCAACTTCAACGGTGAAGTCTACGTGGCCCGGCGTATCGATGATGTTGAAACGGTGCCCTTTCCAAATACAGGTGGTCGCCGCCGACGTAATGGTGATACCGCGTTCTTGTTCTTGAACCATCCAGTCCATCGTAGCCGACCCTTCGTGCGTTTCGCCGATCTTGTGGGTCTTACCCGTATAGAAAAGGATACGTTCAGACGTCGTGGTTTTCCCCGCGTCGATGTGCGCCATAATACCAAAATTTCTGGTATGGAATAAATCGTATTCTCTTGCCATAAGTTACCTCTTTTAGAATCTGAAGTGCGCAAACGCTTTGTTTGCTTCAGCCATTCTATGCGTATCTTCTTTCTTCTTCACCGAGCCGCCGGTATTGTTGTAGGCGTCGATGAGTTCTGCCGCCAATCTCGCAGACATTTCTCTCTCGCTTCTCTTTCTCGTGTTGATAACGAGCCAACGAATCGCGAGGGTTTGACGTCTTTCGGGACGGATTTCGATGGGCACTTGATAGTTAGCGCCACCTACACGGCGAGCTTTTACTTCAACGACAGGCATAACGTTTTCCATTGCCTGCTTGAAGATTTCGAGGGGATCCATGTTCAATTTTTCCCCCATGATTTTAAATGCATCGTAAACGATCGTCTGAGCGGTACCCTTCTTGCCGTCAAGCATAATTTGGTTGATCAATTTGGAAACAACCTTGCTATTGTACATAGGATCGGGCAACACGTCTCTTTTAGGGACATTACCTCTTCTAGGCATAATTTTATCCTCCTTTGAATATTTTTTTGATAAGGGATTGACCCTTCAGTACAGCTATCGCGCGAATGAGTTTTGCGCGAACCTTCTGCGGCTTTGCCGCATACTGCCTACTTTTATTCGGGGCTTTTGAGCTATATTCCGATTACAAGTAGGATTTTACGCGTTTTGGTTTCAGTCTTAAAACGCAACCGACTTTGTGAGTTACCTCACGCTCATTGATAGAAAAGCAACAGCTTTTCGGTGTGTACGGGAGCTACTTTCGCGCGAAATTACTTAGGGCGCTTCGCACCGTACTTGGAACGGGACTGCTTACGTTTTGCAACGCCGGCGGTATCGAGCGCGCCGCGTACGATATGATAACGTACACCGGGCAAGTCCTTAACACGGCCGCCTCTGATCAAAACGGAGCTGTGCTCTTGAAGGTTATGACCTTCACCGGGAATGTAAACCGTACCTTCCTGCTTATTCGTAAGACGCACACGAGCGATCTTTCTCATAGCAGAGTTCGGCTTCTTGGGAGAAGTCGTGGTAACGGACAAACATACGCCGCGCTTCTGAGGGCATTCGTCGAGAATAGGACTCTTAGACTTGTAAGTGATTCTTTCTCTGCCCTTTTTAATGAGTTGGTTGATAGTAGGCATTTGTTGACCTCCTTGTAAGAATTTTGGAATATATTTCTCAAAATTGCCCTTACGCAATTCAAAGAAAGCAAAGTGATTTTCGCCCCTGCCTGTCCTACCCTTCTTTTGTAAAAGGGCATAGTAAGCCCAAAGCGAACAGTATTATTTTACCATCTTTTTGCGCCCTTGTCAACTGTTTGAACGGGATTTTTTAAAGTTTTTTCTTTGCAGTTTTCTTTTTAAATAAACAAAAACGGCGCGGAATCTATTCCGCACCGAAAAAGATAAAATGCTCTTATTTTTATGAGATTGCCGCGCTCGTAAACTCGCTCGCAACGACAACGCGGAAACGTCATTCTGAGCGCAGCGAAGAATCTCACGGCGTGTATCGTGGCAATTCATTGAACGCAATCATTTTACACCAGCCGTCAGCCGATGTTATTCTTCCGCCACATACCCCCAAACGACGGGACAATCATAAGAATTCCAATTTGTATTCCAACCACTCGGTTGACTTTCCGCTTCACAACAAATCGTTAAACCGTCCGCAGCAAACGCAGACTCACCAATCAAAGTTACGCTGTCGGAAATGACTATAGTCGTTAAGCTATCGCAACCGCCAAACGCCAACGTACCAATAGATGTTACACTGTCGGGAATAATTACGCTCGTTAAACTACTAACAGCAAACGCACCGTATCCAATAGAAGTTACACTATCGGAAAGCGTAACCGCACACAAATTATCGCCATTGGTCCCAGCAAACGAAAAATCACCAATCTCTTTTACCCCGTCGGGAACCGAAAATTCAACGTCCTCTTTTCCCGTTGCATACCGCACAAAAACCGCACCGTCCTTTGAATATAAATTCCCGTCTATCGATTGGTATGTATCATTATTCTCGTCAACGGTAATTTCCGTTAAATTCTCACTCAAAAACGCACCGCAATCAACAATTTTTGTTTCCGCGCGAATATTAAAGGTCGTAAGAGCGCTATTGATAGCTACCAACGCAAAATAAGGATTTGTTTTTGTGCCTAAGTAACGCGCGTCTTCGCTAAACCCCGCACCTCCAAATGCCCCAAATCCTAATTTCTTTAACGTATCGGGAAGTATTATATTTGTTGTTGAAGCGTTGCCTCCAAACGCTCCCATTTCAATTTCCGTTACAAACCGACCGTTGATCATTTCGGGAATTGTCAAATCATCGCCCACATCCACATATTCATCACGGCCCGTAATCGTTATATCGTTTTCTTGATTTACGCGCCACAACATTCCACTCGCGCTTCCCGTTGTTGCGTCTTGATCATAAAAATGAACGGTGGCGTTCATCAACACTTCATTAGACCCCGCGACCTTTTGCCACTCCGATCTCATTCCGTCGTAATAAACATTCGTTAAATTATCACAACCGTCAAAAGCCCCTTTCGCAATACTTACATTTCTGCCGATCGCAAGGTTGGTCAAATTAGAACAACCTTGAAACGCGCCCTCGCCAATCGAGGTTACGCTATTGGGAATAATCACACTCGTCAACTCGTCGTCATCTTTAAAAACGCCGTCTGAAATTCCCGTTACCGAATATCCTTGGATCTTTTCGGGTATTTTTAATGCGTTGCTTTCACTTTTCGTATATCCTACAATCGTCACACTATCGTATGCCGTACACTCGCCGTGGAAACCCGATTCATAGTAAACAACGGGACTCACTACCCAGCCGCCGTCCATCGGTTCGTTCTTGGAAAAAAGAGGCGCTAAGTTAAAAAACAACAAGCTACAAGCGAACAGCGCCGCAACGGAAATCGCGACGATCCGCATTAGTTTATTTTTTTCGTTTTTCGGCTTCGGTTCCCGTTCTTCTTTTACGCCCCCATGATCCTGCTCAACAGCCTCGTTCAATTTCTTCGCACTCTCTTGCGTTGCAATTTCGCCCGCGCGATGATTGCTCTTTTTCAAAGGCTTGCCGCAATAAGGGCAAATTTTCACCTTGTTGGCGTTGGCTTCTTCCACAATCAATTCTTCTCCGCAATGCGGACAATTTAACGATATTTCCACTTAAATCCTCCTGTATATTATAAAAAGTGCCGCTTCGCAAAACGAAACGACACCCGTAAAAATGTCTTTCTCGCTTTGCTGCAACACAATCGAATAACCTCTAACGGAAATTTGTAACGCGAAAAAATACACCTTTACCCAAGGAGTATTTTCCGTTAAAAAACTTTTTATTCGGTTGTGTTGCATCTTTTATTCTACCACCTTTTCCATTCTTTGTCAACCGTTTTTAACAAAATTCAAGCCCGACGAAAATCCCGTCGGGCTTATTCTTATAAGCTTTCCAATTGTGCGAGGCATTTTGCTTTCATATCCTCGTACTTTTTCAATTTTTCGCGCTCCGCGTCCACTAATTTTTGCGGCGCTTTTGCCGTGAAGTTTTGATTGTTCAGCTTGCCTTGCGCTCTTGCGATCTCGCCGTCGATACGCTCGATCTCTTGCGCCAATCTCGCTTTTTCCTTTTCGATATCTACAAGTTCGCCCAAAGGAACGTAAATTTGCGCAATCTCGGTGACGGAAGAAACCGTCTTGCCCTCTACCGCCGCCGCGCTATCCACAAAGTTGAGCGCGCTCGCGCCCGAAAGCTTCATAATACAGTCCTTATTCACTTGCACGAGCCGCTTGCTGTCCGTTACGACGAACAGTTCCACCTTCTTCGAAGGGGGGCAATCGGCGTCCTTTTTCATTGCGCGCACCGCTTTGATGATCTCCATGATCCCTTCAAACGCTTTCGCTTCCTTTTTATACGACATGCGGGAATTGTAGCGAGGGAAGGACGAAACCATGATACTGCCTTTCGTTTGCGGCAGATTTTGATAAATTTCTTCCGTTACGAACGGAATGAACGGATGCAATAATTTGAGCGCGTTTTCCAAAACGAAGCAAAGCACCGCAAGCGTATCCGCTTTTCTGTTCTCGTCGTCGCCGTAAAGAGCGGGCTTGGAAAGCTCGATATACCAATCGCAGAAATCGTCCCAAACGAAGCTCATCGCGAGGTCGCTGGCTACGCCCATTTCGTATTTATTGAGGTTGGTCGTAACCTCTCTGATACAATTTTGCAATTTGGAAATGATCCATTTATCCGCGGGCGAGAATTTCACGCTTTCGATCGCGGGAATTTTCTTGCCCTCGGTATTCATCAAAACGAAACGGGTAGCGTTCCAAAGCTTGTTGATGAAGTTTCTGCACGCTTCTACTTTTGCGTCCGAATAACGGGTATCGTTACCGGGGGCAACGCCCGTCAAGAGGGAAAGGCGAAGAGAATCGGCGCCGTATTTTTCGATGACTTCGAGAGGATCGATACCGTTGCCGAGCGATTTGCTCTTCTTTCTGACCTGTTCGTCGCGAATGAT
>JAFTQB010000045.1 GCA_017462985.1 Clostridia bacterium | reverse complement strand
CCGCCGTAATAAACGTTATCCACAGGTCCACCTCCCGTCAACAACCAAATTACGTTGAAATTGTTGATGTTTCCAACGAACTGCGTAATCAGATACGGCGTCGTGATATGCAGCATATACGGCAATGTTATATAGAAAAATATCCTCGCCGGCGAAGCCCCGTCGATACGCGCCGCTTCGTAATAATCCGCGGGAATGTTCATCAATATCCCCGAGCACATCAAAAGCGTGTACGGTACGCCGATCCAGATATTGACGAGAATGATCATAAGTCTTGGCAACAGCGAAATATTTCTTTGATCGGCAAGCCATAAAATATTCGTGCCGAGTATCTTATTGAGTATTCCGTCGCCGTCGAGTATCTTCTGCATCAAAAGCAGGGTTACGAATTGCGGCACGGCGATCGCGATCACGAACAGCGTACGCCAAAGCGCTTTCAGTTTTATTCCCTTTTTATTGATCATAAGCGCAATGATCAAGCCTAAAAAATAGTTGGTGAACGTTGCGAAAAACGCCCAAACGAACGTCCAGAGCAGTACGCGCAAAAATACGAACGCAAAACCCGACGCGCCGCCCGAAAGGGAAAACAACGCCTTGAAATTGGCAAAACCTACCCAGTCGAATAATTTCCCTGGGGGCATGTGCGCGTAATCGTAGTTAGTAAACGCGATCAGCACCATAAACACGAGCGGCATCACCGTAAAGACGAGCAAGCCGATAAACGGTAAAGTCAAAAGAGGCACGTAAAATTTCTCGTTGAGCATCACGCGCACATCCTCTTTCAGCGTGCGCAACCGCTCGCCGCGTTCCAAACGCAAATCGTTGTCATAGCTCCCTTTCACGTTCATCGCCCAAACTACGAGAAATATCCCGATCAATACGATCGACATTACGCCGTAAAGCAAGATCAGAAAGCTGTTATCCCCTTTGACTTTCTCAAAGATCTGTAATTCCTCGTTCCAGATCTCCCCCGAAAGCTGCGTGCCCAGATCCCCCGAAAACAGGTGCAAAATATATCTGCCGCCGAAAAAGATCATAAACAGCAGAAACGCCGTTTGGAACAGAAAATAGAGTAAACCTTTGACGAATTGACCGCGCGCGATCTGTCCAAAGCCCATAAAAAGAAAGGAGAGCCGCGTGGCAAACGAACCGTTTTTCAGCGCCTTACCGATTTCCCCCAGCACACTCGGCTTCGACCGTTTTTTCATTTTTCGTTCTTCCATCATCGACTCTCCTTGTCCTTACATATTATTTGCGCCGCTTTTCGTCGTTTTCTCGATCGCGTCTACGCAAGCCTTTAACTGACCGCTCAAATCAAAATTACCGCTCTGCGCGCCCGTGATCATTGCCGAGCCGAGCCCTTCCATAGGCACCCAAAGGGTAGAAGGCACGTCCTTTTGTGTTTTTGCGTGCGCAAGTTGCGCCGTGATCGCCTTTGCGCATACGTCCGCTTGCACCTTCTCGTCCGCGCGCGCCGCCTCGTCGGTAGGCACGAATCCGCGTTCTTCAAAATGCTTGATTTGGTTTTCTTTATTCGTGTAGAATTCCGCAAAATCCATCGCGTCCGTCTTATTCTTGGAATAGTTATTCACGCCCATAAGCTTATAGCCCGCAAACGGCACGAGCTGTACCTGCTCCTCGTTCGCTTGCCCTTTATTCAACGTGTACGTGGGCAATTTCGCCGCCGCAAAGTTATCGCCGAGATAGCTTTCGATCGTCTTTCTGTTCCAGATACCCGAAACCGCCGCAATGATCGAGCCGTCGTTAAATCCTGCCGTGATCTTGGAATCGTCCGCGTCCGCTTTCATACGTCCGTCTTTGACGAGATTCCACATCGCCTCCGTTACCGCCACGCCCATTTCATTATCGAAATCACAGGTAATACTCGTTTCCGCAAGATTTTGATCGTACGTTACCTCATAACCGAGGTCTTTACCGAAATAGAACGCGCTACTATACCAGCCGTCGTCCATGGGATAGCCAAATTTTTTATTCCCCGTACATTTACTCAAAATACCGTCGATCGTCTGCACGTCCGTTTCCGTTAAAACGGATTTATTGTAGTAGAGAAAGAACGTATTGTCCGTATACGGCATACCGTAGACTCCCTCGTTCCCGTTGACGGTTACCGTCGCCGAATCGATTGAACCCGCCGAGTTCGCCGCTTTCACGCGCTCCAATCTTTCGCCTGCGATCTGCGCGAGCGCGTCGCCGTTGATGAGCTTGCTCAACTGGTCGTTTGCGCACGAGTACACGTCCGCGGCGTTTTCCACGTCGTTGAGAACGCGCGTCGCCACGTCGTTTTCGCCCTGAATATCGATAACGATATTATAATTTTTATCGGGATTTGCCGCCTTGAAATCGTTTGCTACCTGCGTTGCAAACGCGCGATCCGCTTCCGAAACCCAAACCGTTAATTTGATGGCGTTGGGATCGCCTCCGTTCATACAACCGTCCGTACAACCTGCCGTCGACAACGCCGCGCAAAGCGCAAGCGCACTGCAAACGGCTTTCACCGTCTTTTTCATAAACACACCTCTCTTTTCGCCCGTAGGCGATCTTTTCTTTTAGTTTTTCTATCTTACCCTGTTTTTATTCAATGCAAAAGAAAAATCCCGCCTCTTTTCCGAGATGGGATTTTTCTTTTATCTTTGATATTCTTCCGCAAGCGATTTCAACCAAGCAGCTTTGCGCTTTTTGAAATCATTTTCAACAAACAGGAACTTACAGTTTCCGTTCGACACCGTGGAGGGAGCGTTCAGCCGCGCCTCCGAGCCAAAACACAGTACGTCGTGCATAGGCACGATCACCGTATCCGCTTTCGACGCCATCAACAGTCTGATAATACTTTCGCAGTCGTCCTCGACCGTTTCGTTGATATACGCCGTATCTGCTTGCAAGCACTGTTCTTCCAGTCTTTCCATAAACGCCTTGCGTTCGCGTTTACCCATATTTTCAATAAACGCGCGCAGGGTATCGTTGTCGTGCGTACCCGTATACGCCACGCAGTTTTCGTTATATTCCGAGGGTAGGTATTCGTTTTTCGGATCGCCGTTGAATGCAAATTCGAACACTTTCATCCCCGGATACCCCGTGTCTTTAAGCAATTTACGCACGCCGTCGTCGATCACGCCGAGATCCTCCGCTATGATCGCATAGCTTTTCATATCCGCAAACAGCGCCGCTTTCGGTCCGTTTCTCCATTCTCCCTCTTTCGCCGTTTGCGCGTCCTCGGGGATTGCGTAAAAACGGTCGAAACCGCGAAAATGATCGATGCGCACGATATCAAACAAGGAAAACGCGTAGCCGATACGCTCTTTCCACCATTTATAACCGTCCTTTTTCATTTTTTTCCAGTCGTAAACGGGGTTTCCCCAAAGTTGACCGTCCTCGCTAAACGCGTCGGGCGGTACGCCTGCACGGAGCGCGGCGTCCCCTTTACGGTTAAGCACGAACAGCTTTTTGCGGTGTTTCCACGTTTCCACGCTATCGTACGCCACGTAGATAGGCATATCCCCCATGATCGAAACGCCTTTGCCGTGCGCGTAGTAGCGCAGAGCGTTCCATTGTTTCAAAAACAAAAATTGCGTGAATTGCCAGAACTCGATCTCCGCCGCGTATTCGAGCGCGTGCGTTTGCAAAGCTTTTTCATTCGCCTTTTTGAACGGCTCGTCCCAATCGTTCCAAACCTTATAGGAAAATCGTATTTTCAGCGACATAAATAACGCGAAATCGTAATATCGCTTCGAGCAAAGAAATTCCTGCCAAGCCTTCTCCGATCGGTTAAAGCGCATAAAGGCTTTCCGCAAGATCGCGATCTTGTGCGTAAATTGCTTGCCGTAATCCACGCGGCGTTCGTCGTTACTCCACTCGATATCCGCATAATCCGACTTATCCAACAAGCCGTCCTCTTCAAGCAATTCGAAATCGATGAAATAGTAATTGAGCGCGTCGGAGGCGAACGATTGATAGGGACTGTCGCCATAGCCAGTGGGCAGTAGCGGCAACACCTGCCAGATCTTCATACCTGCGGCGGCGAGCCAATCGACGAACTCGTAAGCTCCTTTCCCCAGCGTGCCGATACCGCAAGCGGAGGGCAAGGAAGAAACGGGCATCAGTACGCCCGCCCGTCTTTCGTTCTTTTTTATTTCCTTTTGTCTTTTACCCGTGTTCATATTCTGCTATCCCTGTCTTTACTATTTGCGTATTTGGAAACTTTTATGCCAGACGGGAAAGCAAAATACGTTCCGCTTTTACAAGCCCCTTGACGCGTTCTTTTTGCAATAATACTTCCGCTTGTTCGATAAGCAGCTCCACCGCCTCTTCTTTGCCAAACGCCTTACAGTACGCCGCAAGCGCGCGTTTTGCCGTCGCCGCGTCCGTTTTAAGATAATCCTCACAAAGCTTGGAGCAGTCTTTCGCGCGTTCGTGATCACCGTTTAACGAATGCATATACGTAAGCTCGGCAGCGACCTTTTCTACTTCCCGATCGGAAAGATATTCCTGATTCCTTGCAAGCCTGTTCAAACAATCCGCCGACTTCTCCATATCCCCTTTTTCCAAAAAATACCGATATTTCAGATCGAGCATCACTGCGTACAAAGGCTCGTCCTCGCAAAGCTGCGGCGCGTTAAAATACAACCGTTCGTCGATTTCCGAAAAGCTCTTGCCCTCGTACAACTCACCTTGAATTTCCATTGCCGCAAGCATATTCTTTTCCGTCGGATACCCCTTTTTCAACCCGATATATGCGAGCATATCCGTCTTTCCGCTCGGATATTCCAGCGGCATAGCGTTTATCAAAAACAGATACGCCAAGTAGGGCAACAAGCCCCAAAGAGTAAAGGAATTGATATGCAAGCACGCAAGCGTGATCGCCGCGCCCGCGACGATCACGGTGAACGCCCCCTCGAGAAGTAGACCGCCGAGCGTATACGCTTTGGCGCGGGCAAGCATATTGCCGCCCGTTTTAGGAATCACCTGCGTCTGATCGTCGGCAAACGGAGAAACGAGCGTAATACGCCCTTTATTATTTTCACGGATATAACGGAAACAAAAGCATTTGACCTGCACGCACTCCATTTTGCCGCATGCCGCCGCACCCACGTGCCCGACCTCGTGCAAAACGGGCGCAACGACAAAGGATACGATCACGCCCACGAGCGCGTCGATCCCCTCGTCCATACCGGCACTCCATCCGCAAAACACGGCGAGCGTGATCCCTGCGAGCATGAAAACGATCGCCGTAATCGCAAACGCCGCCGTTCCTCCTCTTTTCATACCTTTAACCCCTTTTTTACTGCGTAGCCCTCGAGATTGTCCCGATCGCTCACGACGATTTTTTCAATACGTAATCTTTGCATCAATACGGCGAGCACCGTTGCGCCGCCTGCGATCACGTCCGCGCGCCCCTTTGGCATACACGGCATTTTTGCGATTTCCTCCACGGACGTAGAAAGCAACTTATCCGCGATACCCTGCAACTCCGCCGCAGTGATCGTCGCACCCGTTATTTTTTCCGAATCGTATACTATTAAGCCTGATTTGAGCGCGGCAAGCGTGGTCGCCGTACCGCCGATCGCGTGCACGAGCGACAAAGGAGGAACTTGTCCGTATGCCGTCGCCGCCGTTTCCGCCGCTTTAACGAGCGCTTTTTTATCCCTGCCGCAGGCGTCCTTTAAGCGTACGACGCCGATATTCACGCTTTTTTTATAAACGACCGCCCCCGACTTTTTTATCACAAGCTCGGTGCTTGCGCCGCCCATATCGAGCACAGCGCCGTCCTTATCCCCCAATGCGCCCAAAACGCCGATCTCCGCTTCCGTTTCCCCTGAAAGCACTTCTACTTCGAGAGGACGAATCTCTTTCACTTTTTCCGTAAAGTCCCTGCCGTTTTCCGCAGTACGTACTGCGGCGGTAGCGAACGCGAAAACCGTTTCCGCACCTTCGGCTGTGGCTTGATCGTAAAACTGCGCGACTGCGTTTACCGAACGCTCGATCGCCTCCGATTTTAAGCGCGGAAAGGAAGCAAGCCCCTCGCCAAGTCGCGTGGTATTCAAACGCTTATATAAAACTTTTCCGTTCGCCACAAACATAAGGCGAACGGAATTCGAGCCGATATCTATTACGGCATATTTTTGCATGAGTGTTTCTCCTTAATCGGGACGAACGAAACCGTTCTGGAACGCAAGCCATTCCTTGCCCATGATCGATTCGTAGTATTCCGCGTCTTTTTCCCCAGCCGCGATCGTTTCTTCCAAGACGGCGTTTTCCTCTTCGATCTTGTCGATTCTGCTATTGAGTACACCGATTTTTATCCATTGATAAATCAAAACGCCCAGCAAAATAACGAGAAGCAGAGTTGCCGCAGCAACGCACGCCGTGATGATTTTTCTCATTTTCTCTTGTGTCATACCTTTTCATCCACCTCTTTAGAAAGAGTTTTTTCTCGATTCTTTGCCTTTTTTATTAATTTATTGATACCATTATAGCACATATTTTCAAAAAAGGCAACAATTTGGTGCAAAGTTTTCAAATATAATATCCCACCGACGAGATATCCCAACCAGATATATACCCTAAAATCGGGAAATCGAAACGCATAGGCAAACGCCGTACAAACGCAGGCAAACGTTATAAAAAACAGAATATCGAACGCCACGCCGAGAATTTTATTCTTCCCCCTCGGACAACCGAGCAAAAATCTCCCGAACGCGAATACTTCGTATACGACGCCGCCGACAAATCCCACGAAAATACAGAGAGCGAAAACGGTGAACTGATTATTTGTGTCCATTTATTTGAATAGCTTTGCCGCAAACGATTTACCGCCGTAAGAAACGCCGCTGATCGTGCCCTCCGCGCTAAAAGAGCCGCTCGATTTGGAAAAGCCGATAATTTTCAGCCCCGAGCCTGCCACGTGCATTTTATCGCCGCCGATAAGCTTTAATACGATCTTGACTTCCGAAAATGCCGCAACGCTTTCCACGCCGCTCACCGTGATCGTTTTTCTTTGTTCTATGATTACCGAATGATTTTTATTCTGATTTTCCTGCATACCGTATTTTATGCATAAAAAATCTTTTATATGTCATGTATGCCGAATTTTTCCAAGAACGAACGCCGCTTTCCCTCGCTCTTATATTCCGCCAACGTATCGAGCTGTACGTTGTGAATACTTTGAAAAATATTATTTTCTACGTTCGGATTTTCTTTTTTTAACGCGGCGATCAATTCTTTCACGCGCTTTCTTGCGGAAAAGGTATCGTCGTCGCCCCCTGCGGTTTTTTGCGTAAATTTACAGGCGCAAGCGATAAAATCCAAACCGTTATATTCTTTCCACCGCAGAATATCCTCCTCCAAAACGCAATAGAGCGGACGGATCAGCTCCATACCCTCGAAATTCGTACTCTTGATCCTTGGCAGCATACCTTGCAACTGACCGCCGTACAGCATACCCATCAAGGTCGTTTCGATCACGTCGCTTTTATGATGACCGAGCGCGATCTTGTTGCAACCAAGCTCCTTGGCTTTCGCGTATAAGTGTCCTCTCCGCATCCGCGCGCAAAGATAGCAGGGATTATCTCCCGACGCCGCTTCGCTCGCCGCGAAAATATCGCTTTCGAACAGAGTGATCGGCACGTGCAAAAGCGCCGCGTTTTCCTCGATCTTCTTTCGGTTTTCCGCGTTATACCCTGGGTCCATCACCAAAAACGCGAGTTCGAACGGCGTTTCGCTGTGCTTTTGTAGCTCCTG
>JAFTQB010000044.1 GCA_017462985.1 Clostridia bacterium | reverse complement strand
TTTACCCACGACGTTGTTCTTGTCTGCGTCTTTGAGCGCTTTCGCGTCGAATTGAGGGTGCAAAAGCATATCGAGCGACTTCGCGTCGATTTGCATAAGCGCCTCTTGTTCGGTGATCATACCCTCGTCGATCAGATCGCAAGCGATCTTGATCGCCGCCGCCGCCGTTCTCTTACCGTTACGGGTTTGCAACATGTACAGCTTTCTGTCCTCGATCGTGAATTCCATATCTTGCATATCGCGGTAGTGATTTTCAAGCGTTTTGCAAACTTCAAGGAATTGCGCGTAAACTTCGGGGAATACTTCTTTCATTTGCGCGATAGGCATCGGCGTACGAACGCCCGCAACAACGTCTTCGCCTTGCGCATTCGTCAAGAATTCGCCCATAAGACCCTTTTCGCCCGTAGCGGGATTACGCGTGAACGCAACGCCCGTACCGGAGGTTTCGCCCATGTTGCCGAACGCCATCATTTGTACGTTTACGGCAGTACCCCAGCTATAAGGGATATCGTGATCCATACGGTAGATGTTCGCACGGGGGTTGTCCCAAGAACGGAACACGGCTTTCACCGCTTCGAAAAGCTGTTCTTTGGGATCGTTGGGGAAGTCTTTGCCAAGTTGCTTTTTATATTCAGCCTTGAATTGGTTGGCAAGCTCTTTCAAGTCGTCCGCATTCAACTCAACGTCTTGCGTAACGCCTTTCTTTTCTTTCATTTCGTCGATAAGTTTTTCGAAGTATTTTTTACCAACTTCCATAACGACGTCGGAGAACATTTGAATGAAACGGCGATAGCAGTCCCAAGCCCAACGGGGATTGCCCGACTTGGTAGCGATCGTGTTTACAACTTCTTCGTTCAAACCAAGGTTCAAAATGGTATCCATCATACCGGGCATGGAAGCTCTCGCGCCCGAACGAACGGATACGAGCAAGGGATTTTCCTTATCCCCAAACTTCTTGCCGCAGATCGTTTCCATCTTGTCGATGTACTGCATGATCTCCGCTTGAATATCGGGATTGATCTGTCTGCCGTCCTCATAATATTGAGTACAAGCCTCGGTAGAAATGGTGAAGCCTTGGGGAACGGGAAGCCCGATCTTGGTCATTTCCGCAAGGTTTGCGCCTTTACCGCCGAGGATTTCGCGCATCTGCGCGTTGCCTTCGCTGAAAAGATAGCAATACTTTTTAGCCATAGTGATTTATTTCCTCCAATTGATTTTTTACGCCTTTTTGCTTTTTCGAATACCTTGCGGAAAAAATAACCGCAAAAAAGCCGTCGGACGAGCTTTTTGGTTCGACCGAAGACGATATTCGTTTTTTACCATACTATTTTAATATAAATTAAATAAAATATCAAGCCTTTGAGCGTCGCTTTTTAAGATTTTTTTGAAAAAATTATACGATTTTTCGTTTTAAAAAGATTTCTTTTTTCGAAAAACAGGGAAAGTAGCCCCGATCTTTTTTGTCAAGAGCTACTTTGTATACTTTAACTAGATTATACTATTTACATTTTGTCGCTGATTAAATCTCAACAACCACAAAAAACCATAAGCCACCTCAGGATTTAAATTACTTATATCCAAAACACCATTGGCTGTATTTCCCGATAGAATTGTATCTACTTGCCCCCTACAATTGGTCCAATATGCGGAGCATATTCACTACTTTCCCAATCTTTAACAGATATGGTTATCCATCCAGTATAGGCACAATTGCTGATAGTTCCCGCCTTGGATAAACCTACTATTCCCCCAATATAATCAGCATTTGAATAACGAGTTTTATAGACAACTTCCCATGAATAGTTACAATTGGATACCGTACCCGTATTAAGACCGACAAATCCACCGACTATGGCTCCACCGTGAATTCTCGCTTCCACCTTGCAATCAGTTACGACGCCTTCATTCACAGCAGCAATTCCTCCTACTACACCCCTGATTCACTCGGTGTATATTTCCCAATATAATTCATACCTTTTTCTAAAGAAAGCTTAATCCCGTCAATATCTTGTAATTCAATTGTCCCTACTGCATATGTTTTATTATTCGTTGAAAAGCTGACGATATACTTCTCCCCTTGTTTCAGAAAAATATCTACTTCCTCCGATTGGTACTCAGTAGCGTTTACGGAAATTTGTACATCAACTTGATTGCTTTTTAAAATGAAGTTTCCACTATATAAAGGAACAAAGGAAAATTTATGTGTTCCGTTCGGCAATACATAATAAAAAAGCTCGTTACCGCTCGCTTCCTCAACAATATCGTTAAATAAAACCTCTTCTTTATAGAAAGAAAATGTTTTCAGTTGTTCTACGCTGTCTTTTGTTTCCGTAACGTACCGCATAGACGACCATTCCGAGTCTCTTTTTACTATATTAAAATCACACAGTTGCCCCAATCGACTTGCGGAATCTCGCCCCTCTAATACAACAATAAATTCCGCATAAGAATTGATATCGTCAGATAAAATAATTTCATCGGTCGGTGCAAAAGCCGCAAATCTTGTGTAGCTTTCTATCGAACTGTTATTTTCCTGATTTTCCTTTGTCGTATTCGTTAATATATTTGCTTCATTCCCCACACTGATAACGGTTTCTTTTGCTTGATTATTTAAATTAGTAGCAAATTCAATAGTGTCAACAACCAATCCAGCCATCGTGCCGATATTGCCTACCCTCATAGCTTGTCCCAATGCATCCATTTGATCCAATAAAGCATTGAAACATTGTTCACCCGCAAACCTTGCACATTCCTCAATCAAATCACTTTCCGTTTTATAAAGTAATTGGGCATAATTCGTGCGGCTTTGACGAATGATCATACCGCTATCATTTAATTTATTATATCCTATATCCCCATAATTCAAATCATTCTCGTTTAAAACACGAGTTAAAAACCTCGGCTGTGCAACATAGTATTTATTTCTTTCAACAGAAGTCTTTTTCCAAGTATAATTTCCGTCCACCATTTCCCGTGCGAAACTTTGCTGCAAGATCGGCTTCACTTGGATTATGTATTCATATTCGTGATCTTCATTATCTTGAAATTCATACACGAAGTCTATTAAAAGAAGGTCGAAATATTCCCCCTCTTTTACCATATAAAACCCGTATTCTTCACCATTATATTGAAAGACCTCATTTTCTACCGTCGTTTCAAGATATTGACGAGGGATTACTTGCGAAAGTTCTGGAAAAGCAGTCCCACTCGTTGCACTTTTTACTTCTGATGCAAAATCACGTATTTTTTTTATTGAAAGAACTCCCGTTTCTTGCAACAACTAATCACTCTGTGTATATTGTTCAACAGAAAATTCACTGCTAACAATTTCTTCAGCCCTTGTAGTTGTCTTCTGATAACTACAAAAACACGAACCAACTAACAATCCAACCAATAAACAACTACCTATAAATTTTTTCATCATATTCTCCTTAAAAATTAAAATACTGTGATATGTAAATTGATAGAGCGAAAATACCACAAGTCGGAAGATTCTGAAGCCGATACAGTATAATAATATTCTCCCTTTTCTTGGACACAAGTAAGTTTTGTGTTATATTTTCCTTCTTGATCGCAATAAAGATAAGACCGAATAAAAACATTCGCGCCCGACGAATTAGGCGTAAACCATTTATCACCCCACATCGGATGATCAGCTAGCTGATACGCGTCCACATAAAATTGATGCTCATCACCGTCATATTCCATTTCGGCGTTTAATTCCTCCACATCGGGCGTGAATATCCATTCTTGCCCAAGATCATTTTTTATCTTGATCGTTACGCTGTACTTCTTTGCGCTATCCTCGTTACAAGCCACGCAAAACAATCCAATAAAAAACATTAAAACCGATAAAAATAAGCTTAAATTTTTTTTCATTATATCCTCCTTTTATTAAAATGATAAACATTCAAACTTTTTCAATATTTTTTGTTTTTCTCAACGATTTTTCAGTTGCTATAATTATAATATAAAATCTATATTTGTCAAGAAATTATGAATCGAATTTGATGTATATTTTTGTCTTTTTTTGTAAAATCTTCCTATTAAGAAGTAATATCACATTCAATAGCATGTTAACAAATGATTATCCTATAATTGCACTCTTTTCACATCATTGCGAGCGAGTTTACGAGCGTGGCAATCTCATAGGAAATAATGCCGCAATTATACGAGATTGCCGCAGTCGCTTGCACTCCTTCGCAATGACGATAGAAAAACCCCGCCGCGAGGAAATTTCCTCGCGGCGGGGTTTTGTTTATTCTTCCGTCTTTGCGGCAAGCACGACTACGTCGACCGCACACGAGCGGTTTTGGTATTCGTTCCCGCCGTCCGCTTTCATATGCACAACCACCGCGTAATATACGGACGAGTTCGCTTCGATCGCGATCCCGTTTTGCACTTCGTTCGCGCCATCCTCTAAATCTTCCACCGCGCAACCCGCCGAAACCGTCTGCCAAGATTCTCCCGATACGCCGTAATATTCGCTTGCATAGCCGCAATATTCGAAAGCGCCTTTCAATTCGCCTATGCTCGCCTGCAACGCCAACGAACAGTTCACCGCAAATTCACTCTTGTTTCTGATCTCCAAAAACACCACTTTCATCGCGTTCGGTTCCCAGAGCCCCGCAAAAAGATCGTCGGCCGCTCCCGTTTGCCGATATACTCCGTTTTCGTCCGCAGAACACAGCTCCACCGACAACTGCTCCGAGCCGCCCCCGCCGACGTTGCCCCTTCCGCTATCCCCGTCGTCGAACAAAGCTAACACGCATGACACCGCGCCGACCACGATTGCCGCCAATACGATGATCGTTACGATGAATTTCCCCGTGTATTTCGGGCGCTTTCGCTTCGACCCCTCCTCTTCCGTTGTTTCCGTATTCGGTCTAACTCGTTTCTTCATACTTCATCATCGGAGCTCTCGTCCGTTTGCGCGCTTTCCGTCCCTTGCGCCGCCGCCTGTTGCCGTGCAAGCTGTTCCTGCGCCAAGCGCATTTCTTCCAACAGCTTCTGATTTGCTTCCCGTTCCCGTCGGAGATTTTCCCTCTCCTCTCTCAGCGCGTCCGTCTTTTCGCCCTTATATTCCTTATACGCGCGAATACAGTTGCGAAGCTGCCAGCCGATCAGAAGCAAAAAGGGCAAGAGCAGAAAAATGATATACCCCGGCGCGGTTTTCAAAAACGTAAAAAACGAACCCACGAACGGCAGCTTACCTACGTATTTTCCTTGGATCCATTGATAGGTTACGGGCACGCCGTCGTTTACGCCCGTCGTCGTGCCGTAAGTGATAAATGCGGGCGCGCCGCTTTCCGTCACTGTCTTTTCTCTGATCTTGTGCGTTACCGTTTCCCCGTAGCTCCCTTTGTTCTGCGAAATAAACGTGATGATATCCCCCGCTTCCAAGGAATCGGGATCCACGCTTTGCACGAAGATCAGATCGCCCGCCGAAAAGTCCGTCGCGCTCATCGAATCGGACAGAATCACGTACATCTTCACCCCGAACACTTCCTTGTCTTTGTTGAAGGTCAACGACGAAAACACGCTGAACGCCATTATCAAAATCGAAAAGGTCAAAAACACGCGCGACAAAACCAGCCAAACGGTCTGCCACACCGTTCGCTTTTGTTTTTCTTCCTTTTCGGGCGTTTCCGACATTGTTTTTTGCTCCTTAACCTTTTATAAATCCTTATAACTGTAAGCGTCACGGGCAGTTTGCCCGTGGCGCTTACGATTTTTCTTTCGATATTATTTAATCGTTACGGTTGCATCGGAAAGCACGCGACCGTGATTTGCAATCTCGCTATCATTCTTGCATTCTTCAATCGTAACAACACAATTCGCCGTAGAAGAGGTTGCTATATAAGCACCCGTCTTTTCGGTCTTTTCGCCGTTTGCCGTACAGGAAACCGCGATATCGCAACCGTACATATCCACTTTTCCTACCGAATAACCAACGCAGATCGCCGCATTGCCATAAACATTCTCTATCGTTGCCTTGACAATGTCCACATCTTTCAAAACAAGCGTACAATTCTCTGCGCCCATATACCCGACGACAACAGCCACGCTGTGCCCCGAAGTTGTATTTTGCGATTCCGTCAACTCATTCACAACCGTTACGGTATCGATAGTCAAATTGTTGACCGTCAAGGAAGCGTCAGCCGTCATACAGAACAAGCCCGCGCTGGGCAAACTGTAAATATAGCTTGCCGCCAATTTCAAATTGGAGATCGTAAATCCGTTGCCTTCGAATACGAATTCACCGTAACCGACCCCGATCGGTTGCATTTCGTAGCCGCTCATATCTATCGAGTTATTCAAAACGAATGTCTTGTCGCCGCTATTCGTTGTCCCGCCGAGAGCCGCCAATTCTTCCGCCGTGGAAATAAACATTGCATTCTTATAAACGGTATTGTTTTCAAGAATGGGCTCATAATTATCTGTTTCGTAAATATAAAGTCCTTGATCGCCGGCTTGGCAATTGATAAACATACTATTTTTGATCGTTACCGCAAACGTAATTTCTTCGTCTTGACTATAATCGATCGCCACGCCCGGCTTTTCGCTAAGGCTGTCAAACGTACACCCGTCGACCGTAACGTCGACATTTTCCGTTGCATAGCTATTAGAAACATTGGAATCGCAAATCTTTAATCCGCGAGTACCCGTAAAGGTACAACTCTCAAAGCTTGCGTTACCGCTTATTAACCAAACGCCGTACATTTTAAAATTCTCGTAAGAACCGCCGTTGCTATGTACGCCCGCATCCGTTCTCCCAACGAAGCTGCAATTTTTGAACACACCGCCATTACCCTCAACCATAATCGGATCGGTAAATTTCACGTTTTCGCAAACGATTCCCTTGCCGCCGAGTTCGAGATAACCAAACTCCCAAGCATCTTCATCATAAGAAACCGATTTGTCAATCACCGTCAGATTTTTCAATGTTAAGACAGTTTCTGTATCGCCGATCGGCGTAACGCCGCTGCCCGTTGCAGTCAAACTGTATTTACCCTGCCCATCGATAACAACAGCGGAAGCGGGCGTGATATCGTCCGCGCCGTTATGACTATTCGTTTGGTACGTAACATCGTCCATCAACGTTAGATAAAGCGGTTTATCCGCTTCTGCGTTTTTCAAAACGTTCAGCAGATCGTCCTCGCCGCTCACTTCGAGCACCGTGCCATACACCGCATTTTCATCATAGGTGTTGTCGAAGCTGTCGCTTTCCGAGGTGCTCTGCGTTGCGATCAAGCGGAATTCAAAGCTGTCGCCGATCGATTGCCCTTGATATTCGTCGTCGACCGTCGGGCTTAAACGAAAAGCCAACGCAACCACGGTGGACTCACCTTGCTCCAACGCGCCGGAAACCGCTTCGGCTGCCGCAAATTCCTTGAACGAGCCGACTTGATTTTCCTCGCTTACGATCGCCGCCGCTTCCGCCTTTGTATAGCCGCCTTGATAATCAATTTGGGAATACACGTCGATCACTTCTGCGAGCATACCCGTTTCGCCCTCGACCTCTACGTTCAAATAGTAGTTCAACGCAAGATTGCCTACGTTTTCGATCTTGACGAATCTGACGGCAGTATAGTTGGGTTCCCATTTTTCCGCCTCCGTGAAGATCGCCTCTTCCGCGCTGTTCCAAACGACCGCTTCCTCTTCCGAAACGGGAAGAGCCCACGTCATTTCCACTTCCAGTGTGCCCGTTTTGATCACGTTGCCCTTGCTCGTAACCGTATCGGAAAACCATGCAAAGGATGTTCCGACCATCGCCGTCGCACTCAGCGTCAGCGCAAGCACACTTGCGATAAAGTTGTGCTTTGCCGAAGATTTTTTAGCCATTTTGTTACCTCCTAAACCGTTATGATTATTATATGTTTAAAAATTTTAAACTGTAACCGTTACGGAAGCTTTTTTTCGTAAAAACCCTTCTTTTTCTTTCTTCCCCGCAAAAAATCAAAAAGCTTCTCTTTTGTATAACCCGTATTTTTTTTCGCAAATTACGGTTATCTGCGGCGCATTTCCGCAATTTAACTCAATGCGCGCTATTATTATAACCCTTTTGGGTTAGTATGTCAACTATTTTGGGTTATTAAATTAACTCAATTTCGTTATAAAATAGAAAAAAACGATAGAGGGGAAGCAAAAAATGACGATACTTGAAAAAATCGACGCTTTAAGAAGGGAACGGGGGTGGTCGGTGAACAATCTGGCGATGGAAGCAATGATCACGCAATCGACGCTCAACAATCTGTACACGAGAAAAACAGACCCGAAAATTTCAACGCTGACGGCGATCTGCAATGCGTTCGGGATCACACTGGCGGAATTTTTCGCCGAGGAACTGCCGTTGACGGAATCACACGAAGCCGTAGACAAAAAAATCGCGAAAAAACTCAAAGGACTTTCTTTAAAGCAAAAAACCGCCCTGCTTGCGTTTTTGCAAACGCTGTAAGGCGCTAAAAAAAGTTTGCATTGCAAGCGTGAATTTCGCTTATGCTCAGTGAATTGCCGCCATAGGGCGGCACTGCGGCTGAGATTTATACGAGATTGCCGCAGTCGCTTGCGCTCCTTCGCAATGACGATAGAAAAGCCCCGCCGCGAGGAAATTTCCTCGCGGCGGGGACTTTTACATTATTATATATTATAGCATATAAAACAGCGCGCGTTCGTCTTTTAACAACGCTTCATCAATGATATAATCTCCCTTTTCCGTCTTTTTCAAGCCGAATTCACATTCTTTCGCCGTTTCAAACAGCATCTCGCCGTCGTAGCCGACGAATTTTTCTAATTTTTCCAGCATTTCTTTCGCTCCGCTCGTAAAGCACGAGGTGGTGATGAAAATGCCGCGGCAATTTTGCTTTCCCGTGATCGCTTGACGATAGGTTACCGCGCCGATAAATTCCCTCAGCAGCGTTTCCCCCACCATCCATTTTTCGTCCGTGGGCTGCCAATTTTTCGCCTGTACGTAAATAGTTTCTCTAAACCCGATACGGTTTGTGATTTCGATCTCGCCGTCGATCCCGCCGTCGTTGTCGCCCCCCGATACGCGCAAGGCCTCCAATCGCATTCCGTTTCTTCTGGCGTGCCGTTCCAATAAATACACCGCATAATATTCGAAATAATCGCCGCCGAGCGAACGCAATTTTTTTAAGAATTTCTCTTTGAGCGGGTCGGCTTTGCCCACCGCCGCAACCGAGGTTTTTCCCCGTACGATCTTTCTTGCGGAAGCGGTTGTACGCTGTTCCTTTTGCGGCTTCTTTGGCTCCGTTTTCGTTTCCGTAGGTCTCTCGACTTCCGCTACCGCGGGCGCTTCCGCCGTCTTTTGCGGCTGCTGTTCTTCCTCGCGCTGGGCGGCTTCTTCCGCAATCGCCGTTTTTATGGGCTTTTGCGCGGGCTTTTTATGATCGAACAGCAAAGTCATATCATGTACCACCGCAGGCGCGGGCGCTTTCACTTCCACCACCGCCGTCGGCTGTTCGCTCACCTCTACGGCGGGCGTTTGCGCTTCCGCTTTCGGTTCTTTCACAAGCTTGAGCGTATGGTTTTCTTCCACGATCTCTTTATCTTCCAAAAGCTTGCCTTTGAGCGAGCCGATAAAGCCGTTGAGCGCCGTTGCGTCCTCGTTTTCCGCGTCTGCGTACCGCTCGCGATAAATCGCCGCCGCCTTTTCCAAAAGCTCTTTCCATTTATAATCACGCTCTTGTAACAGCTCTTTTAAAATCGCCTTTGCCGCTTCCGTTTTTTCCGCTCTCGTCCGTTGCGGGGGCGCAGGCGTTTGCGCTTCTTCCGCCGCCGCTTGCGGTTGCGGTTGCGTTTTCGGTTCTTCGGGCGCGGGCGCCGCCGCCGCTTTTTTCGTCCTCGGCTTTTTTGCCTTGACGGGCTTTTCTTCCGCCGTCGCCGCTACGAGCGTTTCCTCGGCGGCTTCCGCCGTTTTTTCCGCTTGTTTCTTAGGCGTTCTTTTCGCCTTTGCCGGCGCTTTGGCAGGCGCTTGTTCCGCTTCCGTCTGCGTTTGCGGTTGCGCCGTTTCCGTTTTCTTCGCCCGCGGTTTTTTTGTTTTTGCGGGTTTTTCTTCCGCGATCGCAACAGGCGCTTCTTCCACCGCTTGCGCCGCCGTTGCCGCCACTTCTTCCGCCGCCGTTTGCTTTTTCGCCCTCGGCGCGCGGGGTTTTTTCACTTTCTTTTCTTCTTTAATTTCTTCCATTTCCCTTCTTCGGCGGTGGGGATCCCGCCCGTGTTTTTTCGCCCCGCCCTACCGCAAATCTCACTTTGCGGATCTTGCCGCGCGAATTATTCTTCGCACAGCCGCAACAGCTCCCCGACGCACGAAAGATCAGCTTCCGTCTTTTCACCGAGGAACACCTTCATCAGGCGTAACGCGCGTTTCTTGCCCCCCCTTACAAGAGCCTCGTCGTATTCGAGCGCGGCGCATTTTTTGAGCGTGTGATAGGTGGATACGCTCGCCCGCTGACCGCCGCCGCACGATTGACAGGTAAAATGCCCCGCGTCAAAATCGAAGTAGGGCTCGCCTTCGATCTCGCCGCCGCAAACGCCGCAACCGTCGAGGTCGATAAAGTACCCTGCTTCCCCTGCCGCCAAAAGCATATACCCCACGAGCGTTTCCACGCAGTCCGCGTCGGTATAAGCCAACTCTTTGAGCGCCTGTACCGTCGCGACGAGCAGCGTTTCGATCCGCTCGTGTTCGGGCGCGACCGCTTTGCAAACCTCCGCAACGGAATTTGCCGCATAGTAGCGCTCGATATCGCTCCGCAAGGGGTAAAATCCGTCGTACAAATACGCGGATTTCACCGTGTAAAACTCCCCTTTCTCCACGAGCACGTATTCCGCGAACGCAAACGGTTGCGCGGCAAAATTGAGTTTCGCGGAAGGCTTTTTCACCCCTTTGATGCTCGCCCGAACGATCCCCCTTTCCGCCGTGAACAGCGTGAGGAGCTTATCGTTGTCTTTATAATCGATCGCGCCGAGCATTAAGGCGTCCGTCTTCCATTCCATAGCTTACTCTTTCTCTTTGCTCATTTTTTTATCAGGTCGTGATACAGCATATAATAGGCAATACTGCCCGTTTTTTTAAACATTTCCCACGCGAGCTTTGCCGCGCCGTCCCCTCTTTCATCGTCGTACATTCGCGCCCTCCTTACGCTATCAGTTTGCGCAATAGGGATATTCGATTATACGGCAAGAAAGAAATTACGGCTGTTCTTCCCTCGCATAAAAAATGCTTCGCCTTTTAAAATTCCTGCTCTTCCTCGTAGCCGTATTGCTTTAAAAGCGCAGGTCGGTCGCGCCAATCCTCTTTCACCTTTACGTAGGTGGTCAAAAAGACTTTCGCGCCCAAAAATTTTTCCATATCTTGGCGAGCAAACGAGGAAACCTCTTTGATGGCTTTGCCTTGCTTGCCGATCAAGATCGCTTTGTGGTTCGGCCGTTCGCAAACGATATCGAGGTTGATTTCCCAAACCCCGTTTTCCTGCAAGCGGAAAATATTGATCACAATCGCCACGCCGTGCGGGATCTCTTGATCGAATTTGAGCAAGATCTTCTCGCGCATGATCTCCGCGATCATAAATTTTTCGCTCTTATCAGATACGATATCCTGTTCGAACACCTTATCCCCCTCGGGCATATGCGCCGCCAAAAATTCTTTGAGCGGCTTGATATTTTTGCCCTTTCGCGCCGAAACGGGAAACACGTCCAGATCAATCTCTGCGTCGGAAAATTTCGCCATATCGAGGGGAATGTTTTCCTTGGGCATAATGTCGATCTTCGTATATGCCACCGCCATGGGGATTTCCAACGCTTTGTATTTTTTGATCAACTCAAAATCCTCTTCGTTGATCCCGTCGTGCCCGTCCAACACGTAGAGGATAAAATCCACCGTTTTCGCGCTCGTTTCCACCGTGCGCATCATTCTGTCGGTCAGCTCGTTCCTCGCTTTATAAATACCGGGCGTATCCACGAATACGATCTGATAATCGTCCTCGGTGAGCACCCCCAAAATGCGATCTCTCGTCGTTTGCGGTTTGGGGGAAACGATCGAAACCTTTTCCCCAACCATCACGTTGATCAACGTGCTTTTTCCTGCGTTAGCCCTGCCGATTACGGCAACGTATCCACTTCTCATAATCTCTCTACTCTCTCGTTATTCCTAATTTTTCCAAAATATCTTCTTCCCGTTCCCGCATTTCCCGCTTGTCCTCGTCCGTCATATGATCGTAGCCCAAGCAATG
>JAFTQB010000043.1 GCA_017462985.1 Clostridia bacterium | reverse complement strand
GCAATTTAATAGGAATAAATAAGCCATTTAGCGGTGGGCGTTTTGCGCCCGATGCCTAAGTGGCTTTTTATTATATAAAAAATTTTTAGGAGATTTTATTTATGAAAAAGAAATTTTTAAGTTTGTTATTGGCAATTTGTATGATTTTGCCTTGCGTGTTTATGTTAAACGCGTGTGGGGGAAAAGATGAAGACGCGAAAATAACCGAAGAAATTTGGAATCGTGAAATTAATGATACCGACTATTCTAATAGAGTGTTTAATTTTAATTATACCGTTTCAATTAACACGCCCGAAAATACGGATATAAAACGTTTTTACTTTACGACTAAGCCCCGTAAGGAATTAAATGGGAAAAAGTATGCACCATATTTTTCAAACGGCGCATATTACGATATTCAAACGTATCCTGCCGACGAAAACGGGGATATAATTCTTAACGAAAAAGGAGAAGCATGGTGGCGTAGAGAAGATTTCCAAGACAAATTTGTTGAAGTTGAAGACCTTGTAAAACACCCTTATTCCGAGCAAACTTCTGGCTATAATTATTTAATAATGAGAACGGTTGAGCCAGAAGAAAGATTGGCTATATCCGATTTGTCGAACTTTTTTGACTCTATTAAAAATAAGTTTAATTTATTTACCGTCAACAAAACCGTTGCAACCTTAACAGGAAACAATCCAGAATTTGCAGGACTTGGCGAACACGTAAAAACGTTATATAATTTAGACGGAAATGTAGAATGGACTGAAATTCAATTAGAGTTTGTAAAGACGGATTATCAAGCTACTATCTCTATTGATTTCGACGAAATGACTTTTAAGGCAAATGTCGTTAATTCCCAAACGGTTAATAGTATAGAAATAAAGTTTGAAAATTTATATGGGGGATTAAGTGATAGCAATGTGGGTATTGAACAGTTATTTTGCTATAAACTACTTAAATCTAAAAACTTTACCATTACGGGTGTAAATAACGCGCAAGAAGAAATTTATCAATTTACCGAAAACGGATTGAGAGCGTATAGACCCGATAATACGGACGAAAGTTTAAGAGAAGTAATCGTTTACCACGATACAACCGCAGATACTTATACCGAATACAAAAAGAATACGGACGGTACTTGGACTGCTACACCGTTTACCAAAGAACAATACGATTTATTCATATCCACCACGAAACAGTTGATTTTCGGTAATTTTATAGACGCGCTTGCACAAAATATTGAGTTGTTAAGTTATTCCAAATACGAAGAAGAATATAACAGCGAATACCGCTTTTTAACCGTAAATAACGATATTACCTTTAATTATGGTTCTTTTAGTTTCAATAATGTCAAGTTTACGGGTGTGAATAGGAACAGTAGTAGTTTCGACGAACTTAAAGCCGTTGATTACACTTTGACCTACACAGTAGCAAACGTTGTGGCAGACGTGTTAAATTATCACGTTGATATCGGTAACGCAACAATTACTTTGCCCACCGTATAACAACTAAATATAACGTATATAAAGGCGAGCCGATTTTGCTCGCCTTTACTTATAGCGAAAAACATAAACAAAAGAAAACCCTTATTTTATGATATTACGGAAAAGAACGGATATGCAAAGGCTTATTGGGTTATGGAAACGATGATTTTTAGGTAATTCGGGGCGATATAACGGTTCGGATTTGTCTTTTGTCGGCACACAAAAAGGGCTGTGATTTTGAAAAAAAATCACAGCTCTTTTCTATTAAAAATTTGAATTTTATTCAGATAAAATCGGCGTTTATACGTCTTGGTCAAGCCCGAAATACATCTGTTCCCAAATGCCGTTTTCGGTGAGCGATTCTACGACGGTATCTCCTTCGAATCGTTCCAGCGTTACGTCGCCTACCATGCGGATATAACTGGGTGCAAGCTTCATTTTTTTCACAAACCAAATCAACGCTTTGCTCGCTTTTGCTCTTGCCGAGCCGTAGCCTTGATCAACGACGAACGTTTCGATAATATCTTTTGCTTTGTAGGTAACGCGGAAGCGGTGCGTTCCGTCGTTATAATCGTAAATCAAGGTTTTATGATAATGCTTTTGCGTGATGGGATCAAATTCCGCGTCCGTTTGTCGATAGGTGATCGCGTCTATTTCACAGCCAAGCTTTACGCCGTTTTGATAAATAACGAAAATGGGGAAATGCTCGTAGCCGTATTTTTCTTTCGCCGTAATATAGCTAGAAATCACTTGATAATCCCCGATTTTCGCTCTGCCCCAATACCAATGGTGCATTAGCCAAAACATACCCGTATTGCCCCAATTATGATCGTGGTAGCCCGAACCCGTCAAGGAAAGCTTTTTTCCGTCGATCGTAATATCCGCTTTCACGCTTCCCTCGGGCACAGCGGGAAGCCAAGCGAAATATTTTTTCTCGCCGAATACGATCCTGCCCGTTTTATGGCGGTAACTTTCCGCCAAGCCGTTCAAAGTAACGTCGCATTGCACTTTTTCGTTTTCAAAATGAATGGTGTAATTTTTCAGATCTCCCTGAATGGTATTTTTCCCGATCGTTACGTTGCAACCTTCCTTGGAAAAAGAAGAGTTTTTAATAGAAGCGGAAACTTCCTCCATCAATTCGTAGCCGCCGCCCGTAAGCGAAAGGGATACGCAGGGCGCAAAACCAAAGGTAGCCGCCGTAACGGGTTGGGAATAAAAGATGATAACGAGGGAATAGCCGCCTTCCAATTTTGCGTCGAAATACCACCATTCGTATTCCCCGAATTTTCCGTTGGTGTGCAATCCGTCTTCTTTTTGTTGGATCACGTCGGGGATTAAACCGAGCTTTTCATAATCCTGCGGCGTATCGGCGAGCCGTGCGATCAGTTTTTTCATATAAGTACTCCTTTTTTAGTTATTTTCTTGGGGCAAGCGCCTATATAGCGAGGGCGTTTTTCCCAAGGTTTTTTTGAATAATTTTGAAAAATATTGCGCGTCCATAATACCGCAATGCAACGCGATCGTTTGGATTTGTAAGTTCGTCGTATTCAAAAGAAATTCCGCGTATTCCATTCTGCGTTCCCTAATATATTCCGAAATAGTTTTTCCCGTTTCCTTTTTGAATATCGTGGAAAGATACCCCAAGCTTAGCCCTTGGCTGGTTGCAAGCAATTTCGGGGAAAGATCGGCGGAAAGATCGGCGTCAATAATAAGCATCGTTTTTTGCACGGTGAGGGAAAATTTTCGCAAGGAATATCTTCGTACCAATCTGCAATAAGTGCGAAACATTTCGCTCATCAAGCCCGCCACCGCGGAAAGGGTAGAAAGCCGTTCGATTTTTCTTGCGAATTCAGACGACGTTTGATCGAGGTGAATGGGGTGCACGCCGCCTTTTTCGGCGGCTTTCCGCAATAAAGTGTTCATAATTACGCCGTAGTTTTTCGCGTTTCGCAAAGGATTGCTGGCGCGCTGTTCAAAAAAGCTCTCGGAAAACGCCGCGCGGAACCGATTTTCCATATGCGGTTGTCCCAGCGAAACGGCGCGCATCATTTCGTTTTCAAACGAATAGCGTTGTTCGATTGCCTTTTTGTTTACGAGCGTCTCGTTCGGCTCTATATTCAGCATCGTTTTGCTGAAAGGAATATCCGTCGGCGCATTTTTTGTTACGTCCTTGACCAAAAACGAGGGGCTTTCCCAAATTTTTTCGCAAAAAGCGTTGAGCATAATGAGGAGCGGACTGTTTTCGTGGATCGTCGGCAAGCCTGCGTAATATTCCGAAAGATAGCGATGGGAATGTTTTTGCGGCGAAATACCGTTATTTTCCCCGATTTCCAAAAGCTGCTGTTCGGTGAGAGCTGAAGTTAAGAACGGACCGATAGAAAGCACTAATGGGGCGCTCGTATCGGGCAACAACAAAAAACGATAGTTTCGCGCGAAAGGATCGGTATATTTATACAGCGTTTCGGGAAGTAACTTGGGGAAAACGCTTAAAAAAATGCTTTGAGGATACAAAAACCCGTTTTGCACGTTTGGTTCGTTTTTCGGCGCGTATTGTTCGGTAACTTCGGTTTCTACGTAATTCTTTTTAAAAACGTCGCGTAAAAACGATAATTCGCGTTGATAAAACATACGTTCCCCCAACCCTTTTTCTTTCGTTGAGTTTATTATAACACAGTTTTTGTGAAAAAGCAACAACTATTGTACGGATGATATGAAAAAAATACATTTTTACATTAAAAATTTACTCACGATGGGCGATAAAATCCATTATAATAAATAGGTAAACCAAGATTGGTTTGGTGGAAAAAATAATATTTAAGGGAGAAGTGTTATGGCAAAAGAACAACAGCTTGATGCAAACGGCAAGCGTCGCTTTGGAATACGCGACTGTATTGCTTATGCCGCAGGTGACCTTGGGTGCAATATGAGTTTTGCGCTCAAAAGCACGATGTCGATCTTTTGGACGCAGTTCATGGGTATGGACCTTTGGTATGCGTTACTTTTGATCGTCGTGCAAGTATGGGACGCGATCAACGATCCGCTTATCGGTACGATCATTGACGCGGACAAGCGCAAATATAAGAAGAATAAATTCTTATCGTATATTTGGCTTGGCTCAATCGGTTTGATCGTAGGGGGCGCTTGTTGCTTCCTGCCGTTCCCCGGCGCGCCTGAATGGGCGAAAGCGATCATCTTTATCGCGGGCTACGTGGTTTGGGATGCGTTCTATACGATTGCGAACGTTCCTTACGGTTCGTTGTTAGGATTGATTTCCAACGACGTTAAGGACAGAGCTTCTCTTTCTGCTTGGCGTTCGATTGGCTCGATTTTCGGAAATATGCTTCCGATGGTTATTCTTCCCTTTATCATTTATGATAGCAATCAAAACTTGATCGGGGAACGCGTATTTATTGCGGCGTTGATCATGGGTGCGCTCGGGTTTATTTTCTTCCAAGTGATGATCCGCAACACCGAGATCCGCGTAGAACAAGACGTTACGTTGAATGAACCGAAGCAAAAGTTTAACGTATTCAAAGCGTTTGTCGCATTCATGAAAAACCGTCCCGCAGTCGGCGCGACCGTTGCGGCAATGGGTATGTTCATCGGTATGCAAGGCGCTGCTACTGCCGTTACGGTTGTTTTCCAATCGTATTTCAAGAACGTGCAGATTTCGGGTATCGTGCAGTTGTTTTCGATGATCCCCATCGTATGTTTCACGCCGTTGGCAAGAAAAATGGTTGCCAAATACGGTAAAAAAGAGCTTGCCGTAGTGGGTTCGATCTGCTCGATCGTCGCTGCGCTTGCGCTGTTTATTATCATTCCCGGCAATACGGGGTTGGATTTGGTGTTCTATATTATCAGTCAGCTGTTCTTCTCGTTGGGCTTGGGTATCTATTCGACGGTATCTTGGGCAATGATGGGCGACGCGATCGACTATAACGAATGGAAAACGGGCAACAGAGAGGAAGGTACGGTGTATTCATTGCATTCCTTCTTCAGAAAATTGGCGCAAGGTATCGGCCCTGCGTTGGTGCTTGTGATCATGGTAGCGTTTGGTTACGTAGGCGAAAACGAAGGCAATCAGGTTTGGGAAGTTGCCGTTAGTATGCGTTACTTGGTAGCGGCTACCTATTTAGTATCTGCGATCCTGCAATTTATCGGTCTTGGCGTTATTTACAACCTTGATAAAAAGATGCTTGCGCAAATGAACGAAGAGCTTGGCCGCAACGTAGAAACGGCTGAAGAAGCCGTTGAATTGGAAGAAACGGTTGAATCGGAAGGAGCCGTAAAAGTAGGCGACGGCGAGGTTGAGGTTATCGAGGGCGAGCCGACGGAGTTTGGCGACGCTTCGGAAGAATAAGCCGTATGATGAAAAACGGTCGTCAAAATAGCCGAACGGCCGAATCGGACAAATAAACGAAAGTAAGTACGTCCGACAGAACTATACTGTCGGACGTAAGCTTATTATATTGATGATTTAGGAGTTAAGAAAACAATGAGAAGTATTGTAAACTTTAACGCAAAATGGGCGTTTACGAAAATGGCAAACGAATTGCCTACCGAAGTGCCCAAGCAATGGGATTTTGTAAATCTTCCCCATACTTGGAATGCGATCGACGGGCAAGACGGCGGCAACGATTATTATCGCGGCACTTGCTATTATGCAAAGAGTTTGGATAAGCTGGATCTGCCTACGGCGGAACGGTATTATCTTGAAATCAAAGGCGCGAATTCTTCCGCCGACGTGTACTTGAACGGACAAAAACTTGCGCATCACGACGGCGGTTATTCTACTTGGCGCGTAGAAATCACCGAAGCTTTGCAACGCGAGAACCTTTTTGTGATCGCCGTTGACAACGCCGCTAATCAAACGGTTTATCCGCAAGTGGCTGACTTCACTTTCTACGGCGGGTTGTATCGCGACGTGAATATTATCTGCGTAAACGACAGCCATTTCGATCTTGATTACTACGGCGGTTGCGGGCTTACCGTTACGCCGACTGTAAACGGCGCGAATGCGACGGTGAAACTTCAATCTTACCTCACCAATGCAAAAGAGGGGCAACAAGTTAGATATACCGTTCAAAACGCGGAAGGGCAGGCAATCGCTTGCGTGGTAGCGGACGGTCAAGCGGAGATCGAATTGGAAAACGTACGGCTTTGGCACGGCAAAAAAGATCCGTATTTGTATACGGCTGTGGCGGAGCTTGTGGCGGGCGACGAAGTGCTCGACTGCGTGAGCGCGCGCTTCGGTTGCCGCAGCTATAAGATCGATCCCGAAAAGGGTTTTATTTTGAACGGCGAGGAATATCCTCTTCGCGGCGTTTCCCGCCATCAAGATAGATGGGGGTATGGCAACGCGTTGCTTCCCGAACATCACAGAGAGGATATCGAGCTGATCTGCGAAATGGGTGCGACGACGATTCGCCTCGCGCATTATCAGCACGATCAGTATTTCTATGATCTTTGCGATGAAAAAGGCTTGGTGATTTGGGCGGAGATCCCTTATATTTCCCAACATATGCCCACCGCACGCGAAAACACGATTTCGCAAATGAAAGAACTCATCGTGCAAAACTATAATCACCCGTCTATCGTCGTTTGGGGGCTTTCCAACGAAATTTCCATGAAAGGGGACGAAGATCCCGATTTGCTTGAAAATCACCGTATTCTCAACGATCTGTGCCACGAAATGGATCCGAGCCGTCCTACGACGATCGCGGTCGTTTCTCCTTGTTCGATCGAAAGCCCGTATATTCAAATCCCCGATTTGGTTTCCTATAACCATTATTTTGGCTGGTACGGCGGCGATACGACGATGAACGGTCCTTGGTTCGATAAATTCCATCAACGCCATCCGAATATTCCCATTGGCTGTTCCGAATACGGTTGCGAGGCGCTGAATTGGCATACCTCCAATCCCGTACAGGGCGATTATACGGAAGAATATCAAGCGTTCTATCACGAAGAACTCATCAAGCAATTTTATTCGAGAAAATATTTATGGGCTACCCACGTATGGAATATGTTTGATTTCGGTGCGGACGCACGCAGCGAAGGCGGCGAAAACGGTCAAAACCATAAAGGCTTGATTACGTTCGACCGTAAGTATAAAAAGGATTCTTTCTATGCCTACAAGGCTTGGCTTTCCGACGATCCTTTCGTGCACATTTGCGGCAAGCGTTACGTCGATCGAGTAGAAGCTACAACCAAAATCACCGTTTATTCTAATCAACCGGAAGTAGAACTTTTTGCGAACGGCGTAAGTCTGGGCAAGAAGACGGCGGCAGATCATTTCTTCTATTTTGAAGTCCCCAACGCAGGTGAAACCTGCCTTGTTGCCGTTGCGGGCGAATATAAAGACGAAAGCAAGATCCGCAAGGTGGAAACGTTCAACGAAGCGTACCGCTTGAAAGAGAAGAACGCCGTTTTGAATTGGTTTGATATCACCGAAGTAGAGGGACATTTCTCTTTGAACGATAAGATCGGGGATATTCTCGCGACGTTGCAAGGCAAACTTCTGTTTATGGGGATGTTTGCTAAGCTGATGCCCAAGAAAGGCGATAGCGTGATGGGCGGCTTTGAAATGAACGACGGTATGATGCAAATGCTCGGCGGCTTCACCGTATTGCGTTTATCGGGTATGATCGGTACAATGGGGATCAATCTCACCAAAGAGGATTTGCTTACGCTGAATAAAAAGCTGAATAAGATCAAAAAGCCCAAAAAGAAGAATAAATAAAAATACCTTTATGTTATACCCCCCAAAAGTTTTCCTAACTTTTGGGGGGGTATATTACTTATATTGACGATCGCTTAAGTGGAAAAATAACCTTGAACGCATCCCTTACGGTATTCCAAAGGGGATACGTTCAATTTTTTCTTGAATAGGTAGTTAAAATACGATTGAGAACGGAAACCACACTGCTTAGGGATCTGAGTCAAAGGGATCGAGGGGTCGTTCAAAAGTTCTTTTGCCTTTTCGATACGCACGTTCGCCACGTATTCTTGCGGCGTGCGTCCTACGGCGGCTTTGAAGATCGATTGAAAATAGTTTTTCGAATAGTTGAACTTTTTTGCGAAAAATTCTAAATCCAATTTCTCTTGATAGTTGCTTTGGATATAACTCAAAGCGGCTAAAACGGCGGGATTGCTCGCTTGCCGCACAGTTTCTGAACGATTGCTTGCAACTTTTGCATCCTCGGAAAGATAATAAAACAGTTCAAGCAGCTTTGCGTATAAGATATCCGATTCCACGTTCAGCTCCTTCACGTTGTGATAGTAGATAAACGCTTCGAATACGGAAAAATACTTTTGCGCGTCGATGCAGTAGTAATAGCTCGGACAACTCGACAGCCGCGAATAATATTTGTTTTCGGGGTTGATTTGCAAATGGATATAATAGCATTTAAAAAACGCCGCGCCGCTTCGCTCTTGTCCGGGCTTTCCCAAAAACACCGTTTGCGGCAAAAATTGTAAGCTTTGCCCGTCGATCGTACTCTTTCCGCGGCAGGAAATAAAAAATTCGATCTCAAAATATTGCAACGTGCGCTTGCGAAAGGTACGCTTATTCGAATAAAAAGCCGCGGAATCAAAAATCCCGCATTCTAAAATTTGTATATCGTTCGCTTGCGTTTTCATACTTGTTTTCCCCTGTTTAAATATATTGTATTATAAGAAAAAGTCATTAAAAAGTCAATCAAAAATCGGTAGATTTCTAAAAAAATGCGTAATATACAGTATGCCGAAACTATTTGCGGTTGAAAAGATTTGTGATATAATATTTTTAAAGAACTTTAAGGAGCAACTGTTATGAAAAGAACGGAACAAAGAAACGAAAAAAGTATGAATATCGATAAAATGTCCGCAAGCGAAATCGTCAAGTTGATGAACGACGAGGATAAAACGGTCGCTTACGCCGTGGAAAAGGCGTTGCCCGAGATTGCGGCGGCGGTGGAACAGATCGTTCGCTCGTTTGAACGGGGCGGCAGACTTTTGTATATCGGCGCGGGCACTTCGGGACGGCTTGGGGTCTTGGACGCAAGCGAATGTCCTCCCACCTACGGCGTGCCTTCTTCCATGGTCGTCGGGATCATCGCAGGGGGGTACAGAACGTTGACGAGCGCGGCGGAAAACGCAGAGGATAACGCGGCGAACGGCAAAATCGACGTGCAAAACGCGAATATTTGCGAAAAAGATACCATTGTGGGTATTTCGGTTGCGGGAGATGCGGAATACGTCTATTCGGCGCTTGCCTATGCCAAGGAAGCGGGCGCGGCGACGGTGGCGCTCACCTGCAATGCCGACGCGAAAATCGCTACGATCGCGGATATTACCATTTTGACGGATACGGGTGCGGAAGCGGTTACGGGTTCGACGAGGCTGAAAGCGGGTACGGCGCATAAAATGGTGCTGAATATGCTCACGACGGCGGCAATGGTGAAAACGGGCAAGGTGGTAGAAAATCTGATGATCAACGTCGCGCCGACGAACGTCAAATTGCGCGATCGCTGTATCCGTATCGTGCGCGAACTCACCGATTTGACTTACGAACAAGCGGCGGAAAAAATCGATCGCGGTATGTCGATCAAAGAGATTATCGAGGAAACGGGCATATGAAATATTTGATCGGCGTAGACGGCGGGGGTACGAAAACCGAACTCGTCGTTTGCGATGAAAACGGAACGGTCGTCGCAAGGGCGGTCGGTGGGAGCAGTAATCCCAACGATATCGGCAAGGAACAAATGACGGCGGTGATTGAAAATTTGATGAAGCTAGCGTTGCCCGACGATTGCGAGAGCGCAAAAATCGGATTAGGTATTTCAGGTATCTTTTTTGCCGGCTGCGAAGATTATTTACGCGAACGCTTGCAAGCGGATTTTCCCGTTTTGGAAACGGTGGCGGTGTATAGCGATCGGGATAGCAGCTTGAATTGCGCGTACGACGGCGACGGCTGTATCGTCATTATCGGCACGGGCAATTCCGCGTTCGTTCGTAAAGGCGAACGCGTTGACGCGGTTGGCGGCGGCGGTTATTTAATCGATAGCGGTTTGAGCGGATTCGATCTTGGCCGAGAGGTTTTGAACGCGGTTCTTTCGGCAAGCGACGGACGGGAAGAAACCACGGCGCTCACCGCGCTTTTTGAGCGCGAAACGCAAGAATCGATCAACGCGCATATCAAAACGGTTTATCAAAAGGGCAAAGCGCACATTGCGAGCTTTGCGCGCCTTGCCTTCGAGGCGTTGGAGCTTGGCGACGCCGTTGCGGAAAGGATTTTCGTTCGTTGCGTTCGGGAATTTGAAAAGAGCCTCGTCGCCGTTTCCCGTAAATTCGGGAAAGAGCGTTGCGAAATAACGCTCTTTGGCGGCTTATCCAAGCGTTTTTCCGTGATCGAGCGGTTTTTGAGCAAGGAGATCAAAGAAAAAATTCGGTTCGTTTTTCCCCGCTACCCAATCGTTTACGGCGTGATCAAGGGTTTTTTACAAGAAAATCAAGCCTCGTTTGCGGAGAAATTAAAAGCTTCCTACGAAAAGATTGTCGCTCAATGATAAAGTCAAAAAAAATATAAAGAAAAAGTCAAAACAGGATATTGTTTTTTTTATTTTAATGTGATATAATTAATCGCAAGGAGTGATAGTTATGAAAATTTTGGCAATCGGCAACAGTTTTTCCGACGATTCGATGGAATATTTATATCCCGTCTTGCTCGCGCTCGGGGAAAAGGATATTTCGCTCGGCAATCTTTATATCGGCGGCTGTCCGATCGATCGACACGTCGCGAATGCGCGCGAAAGCACGCCTGATTACGATTACCGCACGAATACGCAAAACGAATGGCATACCCTTTCGGGGCATACTTCGCTCGCCGCAATTCGCTCTCAAACATGGGACGTGATCACGATGCAACAGGCGAGCTACGATAGCGGCAGAGCGGAAACTTACGGCGGCTTATCTAAACTGATCGGCTTCGTGGACGAAAACGCGACGGGTATGCCGAAGCTGCTTTGGAATATGACTTGGGCGTATCAAAGCGATACGACGCACGCGGGCTTTGCCAATTACGGCAACGATCAAATGGCGATGTATAATGGGATCGTCAACGCCGTAAAAACGCGCGTTTTGCCTACGCAGCGGTTCGCCGCGGTGATCCCCGTGGGAACGGCGATACAAAATGCAAGAACTTCTTATTTAGGGGATACGCTCACGCGCGACGGTTTCCATTTATCCATTCCTTACGGCAGATATATCGCCGCGCTCACTTGGGGCAGAATATTGACGGGAAAAACGGTTCGCGGAATTTCCTACGAGCCAGACGGCGTGGATGAAAAAATGAAAGCGGTGGCAATCGAAGCGGTGGAAAATGCGATCGTTTCTCCGTTTGAAATTAAGGAGATCGTATTATGAGAAAATTTGAAAATATTTCTTATTCTTCCGCTTGCGAAGAGGCGTTAGACGCATACCTGCCCGAGGCAAACGGGTTTACGACGGTGGTTTATTTCCACGGCGGCGGGCTTGTTTCACATGGCAAGTCGTGCGAAAGCTTGGTGAATATTGCAGGCAGTTTTGTTAAAAAAGGCTATGCGTTCGTATCCGTTGAATACCGTATTTATCCCAACGCGAAATTTCCCGAATTTATCGAGGACGCGGCTGCCGCCGTCGCTTATGTGAAAAAGCAAATCCCCGATTGGGGCGGAAACGGTAAGATCATTATTACGGGTCAATCGGCAGGCGCGTGGCTTTCGCTGATGCTGTGTTTGGAAAAGAAATATTTGAACGCCGTGGGGATCGACCCGCTTGAAATCGAGGGTTGGATCATCGACAGCGCGCAGACGACGGCGCATTTCAACGTATTGAAATACGAGCTGGGCGAACATCCGCTCTCGCAGAGGATCAACGAATTTGCGCCGCAATATTTCGTGAACGAGGCGACGAAGTTTACGAAAATGCTGCTCATTTTCTACGAACACGATATGGCGTGCCGCTATGAGCAGAATATGCTCTTTTATAAATCTGTGTTGGCGTTTAATAAAGAGGCGGATATTTGCTATCAAGTGCTTCCGGGCGGGCATTGCCACGGTTCTTCCGTGAAAGACGACGACGGGGAATACGCCTACGTGAAAACGGCGTTCCGATGGCTCGAAGAAAAAGATTTATAAAGAAAACGCGCTTAAAAAGCGCGTTTTTTATTTGTAGGCAGAATGATAAAATGTGTACATTATATAATGTAAACATTATGTTTTTAAAATTGATAAAATTTTATCAATTTTATAGACAGGATAAAGCGTGCGAGAAAACGCCGTTTAAAATTTTAAAAGCAAGTTTATATATAGGATAATAAGGTTAGGAGAACGAAAGATGAGTTTTCATAGAATTTCAAAGGAGTGCTTCGATTGGCTCAAGTCGCAGCCTAAGGTCAAGGAAGAATCGTTGACCGATTGGTTTTTATATCAATTGGATAAACGCGTGCCGAACGTAATCAGTAAAACGTTCACTCGCAACGAGGAAGCAAAGAACGGCTCCGATTGGGAATGGTGGTTTTTGACGAACGATTCGTATGACCGCCGTTTACGCGCCTACCGTTTTTTGGTGCAGGCGAAAAAATTGAAATCGGATACGTACGAGGATAATTATCCTTTAATAGCCTATGCCAACCGAAACGGCTTGCAGATCGATCTGTTAACGCAAGAAGCGTTATACCGCCGCGCAATGCCGCTCTATATCTATTATACCGTGCAACAGCCAGATATCGAAGAACAGCTGAAAAATATCGACTATTTGACGGAAAAAGAGCTTCGTTGGTGCAGTACTTGCGTGAACGGCTGTTTTCTTTCCTCGGCGTTTTCCGTAAAGGATTTCGTTTTTGATTCGCCGAGAAGAAAAATTGAAAGCAAGGAACTCGTCGATCGCGCGTTTGGTTTATCAATTTTCGATCTCGTCTTAAAAGACGCGGCGAATGCCGATCGTCTTTTGAAGCAATTTAATCAAGCGTTTTTGGAAGAGCGGAGAAAAGAGGATATGCAATTGGGCGGTATTACTTATTACGGAAAGGAAATTCCGAGCTATGTCGTCAGACTTTGCGAAAGCAAGGAAAACCCCGACTTTTCGCAAGAACAATATCGGGAATTGGCGGGACTTTCGGGCATCGCCGTTTTCGATTTAAGAGATTAAGAAATAGTATATAAACAATCAAAATGAACGGCTTTCGATGAAAATTTTGAGAGCCGTCTCTTTTTATTCTAAATACAAAAAATTTTAAAAATACGCCTAAAAACAAAATAAATAGGTAAAAACAATAAAATATTTCTTGACAAAACGCCTAAAAAAGTATATAATAGGCGAAAGAGGAAAGAAATTGCAAAATGCGGACGTTTGATTACGAAAAACTGAAAACGCAAAAATGGGATAACGAGATCGTTTTTTTGCTCGCGAAGATACGCGAACGCAAGGGCAGAGAGGGATTTGTTTTGAGCCAAAAGCCCGCGCTCCTTCGCCGTTTGGAAACGATCGCGAAAACGGATAGCATAATCGCTTCCAACGCTTTGGAGGGTATTTTTGTTTCTCCTTTCCGTTTGAAACGGCTTTGCGGTGGGAAAGCTCTGCCTAAAACGCCCGCCGAGGGGCAAATTTACGGATACGGTCGGGTGTTGAACGAAATACAAGATCGCTACGGCGAGATTCCGATCAAGGTATCCTATTTGTTGGGCTTGCACCGCGAGCTGTTCGCGGGGTGCGACGGCGCGTGCGGCGGTCAGCTGAAAAACAGGCAAAATTATATCAGCGAAGCGCGGACGGACGGGCGCGCGTTCGTGCGCTTTATGCCCCTTTCCCCGTACGAAACGCCCGAAGCGATGTTTTCCCTTTGCGCTTCTTTTCAACGGGCGTTGGACGGGGGTGAAATTGATCCGCTGTTGCTCGTGCCTGTATTCGTCAACGATTTTCTTTGTATCTATCCTTTCGATCGGGGAAATAACGAACTGAGCCGTTTGCTCACCGTTTTGTTGCTTTTAAAAATCGGCTGTTCCGCCGTTCGGTATATCAGCTTGGATAAAAAAATCGAGGCAACGAAAGAGGAATATTACGAAGCGCTCAACGAGAGCATGAAGGGTTGGCACGAAAACGCCGAGGACGCCTCGCCGTTGATCAAATATCTGTTAAAGACCGTTTTATCAGCGTATGAGGAATTGGAAGAAAAAATTTCAAGCTCCCGCGAAAAGCTTCCTGCGCTTGAAATCGTCAGAAAAGCGGCGATGAGTATGCGCGGCAGGTTCACTAAAACGGAGCTTTTAGGTCTTTGCCACAGTCTTGGGAAAGCGTCGGTGGAAAACGCGTTGAAAAAGCTTTTGGAAGATGGCTATATTCTTCGTTACGGAAGCGGTAAAAATACTTATTATACAAAGAGGTGAAAGAATGATCAAAGTAGTTTTATTCGATTTGGACGGCACGCTGTTGCCCATGGAAGCGGAAAAATTTGCAAAATGTTATTTTTCGTCGATCGCGGCGCGGCTTTCTCAGTTCGGTTACGATCCGAACGCAATCGTGCAAATGATCTGGGCGGGCACGAAAGCGATGATCAAAAACGACGGCGCGCAAACGAACGAAGCGGTGTTTTGGAATACGGCGGCGCAAATGATGGGCGAGGGTATCCGCGCGGAAGAACCGCGTTTCAATCTGTTTTATATCGAGGATTTCGATAAAGTGCAAGCCTCTTGCGGGTATAACGAAGCGGCGGCAAAAGCGGTGCGTGAAATCAAGGGAAAGGGCTATCGCGTGGCGCTCGCTACCAACCCCATTTTCCCCGCGATCGCAACGCAAAAGCGTATCCGTTGGGCGGGGCTTTCTACGGACGATTTCGAACTCGTTACTACTTACGAAAATTCCCGCCATTGTAAACCGAATCTCGATTATTATAAGGATATTATGGCGCAGCTTGGCGTTTGCGGCGAAGAGTGCTTGATGGTAGGCAACGACGTGGGCGAGGATATGATCGCGGAAAAATTAGGAATGAAAGTATTCTTGATCACCGATTGTATGATCAACCGTGCGGGCGCGGACATTTCCGTTTATCCCCACGGCAGCTTTGAAGAACTTTTGGATTTTTTAAAATAATAGAAAAATTTAAAAAACCCTATTGACAAAATGCGTAAAGTACGCTATAATAAAATCACCGAAAGGGTAAAATAGCTAACACTTATTAAAAACCTCCTTATATAAAATGCAGCGCGACGTGTTCGCGCTGCATTTTCCTTTGTATAAGGGCGCTAATAAATTGACAAAAACCCTTTTCGTTGCTATAATATATAACGATATTGTCGAATTTTGTTAAAGGATAAGGAAAACAGCTTATGGCACAAGATCAAAGACCGGACGATGACTCCCTGCGCGGCGCAATCTCCGTTACGCCTATGCGTATTACCACCTCAAACGATCATTCCTCGGTGGAAGACCGTTTTGAAAGGGAAAATCAATATAGATCGGGTTATACCGAATTGCTCCCGCAGTTTCGTCGGTTGCAATCGGAGCTTGCCGCATATCGGCAAGCCCGCCAAACGCCGCAAAGCTACGGCGGGGCATTTTCGGGAAAAACCGTTTCCGCGCCCACGTTCACGGCCCCGAAAACGAACTCCAAAGCAAAAGGGCGCGCCGCCGATATTATTTCGCTTTGTTCGGTGCTTTTGGTTGCGATCGTGGCGTTTTTTGCGTTCGGCGCTCCCGCTTGGTCGGTGAATACGGTCGATTCTCCGATCAGCTACAATTTATTCGATTTTCTCTTTGCGGGCGATTATTCCGTCGTTAATTCGTTGGAAAATATAGCTTTTTTAATGGAACAGGGCATGGGGACCGAGCTATATTACGCCGCTGAATTGGCGCGGCTCATCACCTATTTGGCGACGGGCATCGTTTTCGGCGTTCAACTCGTGTTCGCGGTGATCAAGAGCATTTCTGCTATGACGAAAAAGGAGTCGTTGAAGTTGCGCGTTACGGCGATCACCTTTTTAACGCAAGCGTGGTATACGCTCACGCTCTTTTCTCTGATGAGCGGCTACGGCGTTTACGATACGCGCGGTTATTATACGGAAACGGGCTGGGAAACGTTACTTTTGCTTTCAACGATCGCTATGTTCGTGGCAAGCTGTTTGGTCGCTCCCGCCGCAAGGGAAATGAGCACGGAAGAAAAATGGTCGCGTAAAAACTATATCGCGAGCTTTTGGGGCGCGTTCGCCTTGTTGGCGTTGCTTCCCCAAACGAGTATTTACGGCGCGATGATGAGCTTTGTGGAAGGATCCGTAAACGATATGGGGAACGGCGGCGATATTATTTTTTGTATTTTCACGATCGTCGTTCTCGCGATCTTGTTAAACCGCGGCGTGCGCCGTATGCGCGTACCGCTGAATATCCTGCTCGCGGGCGACAACAACTCGTTTAGCGAAGTAGGCGTAACGGCGGTGAATAAATTTTTGAGCTTTAAAACGGATAGTGTGTTGTCTGCGATCGTGTTCGGTTTAAGCTTGTTTGGCTATGAGTTTGGTTTGCTGAGCGGCGTTTTTGACGCTACCTCGATCGCTACCGTTATGATGATAGCAATTGCGGCGCAGATCGTTCGCCACGTCGGCAGAAGATATTAAATATGTGAATTGCATACTTTGTATGCGTGAATTGCAACGCTCCGCGTTGCGTTGCGGAAAAATCTAAACTGTCATTGCGAGCGAGTTTACGAGCGCGGCAATCTCATATAAAATAATGCAATAATAAAAACGAGATTGCCGCAGTCGCTATTGCTCCTTCGCAATGACGGTGTGGTGGGGCTTTGCGCCTCGCAATGATAACTAAGCAATGAAAATACGGGACGAACGGGAGATCCGCTCGTTCCGTATGTGTTTTAAGCGACCGTTATTCGTCGACCGTTTGTTCAACGATC
>JAFTQB010000042.1 GCA_017462985.1 Clostridia bacterium | reverse complement strand
CCTCCGGACGAGTTCCCCCGTCACACGATTTCCAAGGCTCAAAGCCGACGGAAAGCGTGTGATTTTTTCCGTTCGCAAACCGACCGCGCGACAAGTCGGGAAAAACTGTCGGGTGTCGTGAGCCGCCGCTATAAAATCACGCCGCGCGTCGTGTCTGGCGACGAAAAATAAACAAGAGGGAGGAACAACCGACGCGGGGCGCGCGCCTTAGCTGTTGGGCGGTTGTTGCAGACCACGGGCGCGCAGGTTCGAAGCTCGACCGACCGACGGAGGACGGAAAAAGAACAAGCCCCCCCACCGTGCAAGAAAATCTTGCACGCGTTGGGGGGGGTATTCTCTCCTCTCTCTCCCTCAAGAGGACGCGAGCATGGCGGCGAAAGCCGCGCAAGTGTTCCCGTTCCCCCGTCGCGGCGGCGACGGTTAGAGCCTCCGAGAGCCGAGCGGAAGCGAAAGCGAGGGAACGGCGCGGGATCGCTTGCGATCGTGCGGCGCTCGCGGAGGGCAGCAAGCCACCGTAGACGGTGGCGCGGTAGTTGTTGGGTTTGCGCGGTTGTTCGGTTTAAGGCGTAAAGCCGTTTTAATTATTCCATAATAGCCCCGTAGGGGCTGAAAGCGTAGCGGCGCGCGGTTTTTCGCGTTTGTGTGTGCGTTGGGCGGCAGTAGGACAACGAAAAAGCTTGCTTTTATCAGCTTGCGCGCGAAGCGCGCCGGGCAAGAAGTCGCGCGGGGAAAAGTGGCGAACGAGTAGGCGCGAGAATATGGACGCGGGCAAATATGCGGCAGTGCCGCCAAGTGACCGCGCCAGAAGCTCGCGCCAATCGTCGACCACGACCGCGCGACGTGCGGCGGCGGGAAAAAATAATGCCGCGGGAAGCGCGCGCCGCATAAGTTTTCAAAAATTTGCGCTTGTCGCAAATTTTTGAACGCCGCAAAATTGAAGTACGGGGGCGTATAAAAAAAGCCGCTGAGTACCGCCGCAGGAGTTCGCGCCGTAGGCGTCGGACGCACGAGGCGGCGCGATTTTTTTGCTAAAAAAGGGGGGCACTCGCGTTGATCATCGCGCACGGTAGCCAAAAAAACGGCAAAAAAGCCCCGTCAAGATCTTGACGGGGTAAATTTACAATATTGAAAAGTAGTCGGAGGCACCGTAAAGTATTCGCATAACGGTAACCGTTTGTTTCGTTTTATCAACGGTATAGAAAATCATATAGTTTTCTACTTTGAGCCAACGATAGGGAAGCGTTAAACCTTCTTGCGGTTCGATTGTTGCGCCCGAAAGTGGGAAGTCTTGCAGGATTTCGATCGCTCGCCGAATTTTTCCCAGTAATTCCGCTGCAGCACGTGGGGCAAAAAGCGTATTTGCTATGTAGTCTCCAATCCCTTCAATATCTGAGCGGGCAAGCGGGTAATATAAAATATTATACTTCATTTCCATATTTCGCTCTCATATCCGCCCAAAGCTTCTCGTGTGTTATGGCGTTTGCGCCGCTCTCGATTTCGTTTTCCGCTTCTTTTAATTTTGCAAAGATTTCCGTTTTTGAAGCAACGGCGCAGGGGTGCGGTTTCCTAATCTCAAAAGGAATGCCGCCGTAATTGATTGCTTGCCGTAAAAATAAATTCATAGCGGTAGACATATCAAGCCCCAAAGCCTCGAAAAGTTCGCTTGCCTGTTGCTTTACATTCTCATCAACGCGAATATTGATTGTCGTCATTTCTTCACCTCTCGTATTTATATTGTATATACATTATACGCACAAAACGAGAAAAAGTCAAGGAGATTTGAAAAAATCCTAAAAAAATTTTTCGGGGGTGGTTTTCGCGCCTGTTTCATCTTCCAAGCCGAGCAGGTAGTCGGCGGACGTATCAAGCACAATACATAATTGCCGTATGGTTTCAATAGGGGGCTGGCTGCGCCCTTTTTCCCAAGAAAAAATACTGTCGTCTGTCGTTTTTAATGTATGAGCAAGCTGTTTTTGAGTTAAGCCTTTTTCGAGTCTTAGTTCTTTTAATCTAATCGAGAATATATCCATAAAAAAATTTTACCGTAAAAATTACGGAAAAGTCTTGACAACCGTAAAAATTACGGTTATAATATAAATTATAAAACCGTAAAAATTACGGTTTACTACCCAAAGACAATAGCAAAGTATCAAAGCGGCGAGCGACCGAAAGCGCAGCCGAAGAGATAAAATCAAGAGAAAGTAGCTTTTGCGGAATGGGTAGCCGTGAAAGCTATTTTTTCTTGAGGAGGTGAAAAAATGGGAATATTCGGGCGAAAAGAGCGGAAGGCTCGCGATGATCAGAGGGAATCGGAGCGAGAAAACGGCTTGCCGTTGACCCGTCGGGAGTGCTTGCAACGGTTGAGGGAGTGCTGGGAGCGTGCGGAGTTTTCGCACGAACTGACGGACGCGGAACGGGAGCAAATGAGCAATAATTTTTCTATCGTTACGTTATACGTTCGGCTGTTGGGTTGGGACGATGACGCGGCGGACGTGCGAGCAATCGGGTTCCAAGCGGACGAGGAAGCGGACGAAGAAGAGGACGAGGAGGACGGCGAGTAATGGATACGAACGCGAGGATATGGCGGGAAGAGCTGGAAGGGGTGGACGTTTCGGCGGAGATTGCGGCGGCGATCGAGGCGCAGGAGCGGGCGAAGCGGGAAGCTGCGGAGGCGTTCGCGGCGACGGTGGAGCAGATCCCCGAAGGTGAGCGGCTTACGTGGAAGGTAACACCCGAACAGGTGGCAAGGATCAACGCGGGCGACCGTGAAGCGTTGGACGCGTTTTATTTCGATAACTACAAGCGGCTATATTATTGCGCGTTGCGGCACCTGTTCCACGAGCAGGGCATACGCGTGATCGTGGAGCGCGACGACTTACTAAATCAAGTCTACGTAGACTTACTGACGGGCTTATTAAAGTTGCGCCCGTATGATCGGGCGATCAATCGGGCTATTTTCCGTTCGTTTCGTTTTGCGGCGGTGGGCGGAATTGATGAAATATATATACCATATACGGAGGCGTTAGAATGTCGAAAGCAACGGAGTTACGGGCGGTACGGTACGCGCGAAGCATAGACGCGCCGCGGACGTTTCACAAACGGAGCGGAGAAGAGAGCGGCGCAGGGAGTATGCTTGACTATTACGCGCAAGTAGAGAGCGCGGAAGAGGTATATTTCGGGCAAGCGGACGAACTGGCGCGGGAAAAGTTCGTAAAAGGGTTTAAGGTATACCTTCAAAAGGTATTCACGGCGCAGGAGCGGGAGTTCCTGGCGCGGTTAATGGCAGGCAAGGAAAGCGCGTATAAAATCGGGCGATCGTTGGGCGTGGAGCATTTCGAATTTTTGCAGAGCATACAGCGCAAAGCCTTTAAAAACGCAAAGCCGCTTATAAAGTTCGCTAAAAAAACGGGCTGGAGCGGCGCGGAGGAGTTCACGCATACGATTTACGAACGGTTGCGACTGTTGCAAGCGGGTTTTTCGGTGAACGAGATATTGCCGCAAAACGCAAAAATTGAAAAATTTCGCGAGAAGAAAAACGCTATAATGCGCCGCTGGCGGGCGAATAATTACGAGCATCACCGTGAATATATGGCGGTGTATATGGCGCAATGGCGGGAAGATAACCGAGAACACCTGAGGGCAATTTCCCGCGCGTATTATGCGGCGAATATCGAGCGCGAACGCGCAAGAAAAAGGGAAAGATGGGAAAAAGTCAAGGCGGTTCCCGAATTATATGAAAGCGAGCTTTCGCGAGCGCGTGCGTATTATGCCGCCAACGCCGAGGAACGGCGCGAGAAAGACCGCAAATATTTCGCAGAAAATCGGGAGGAAATCAACGCAAAAAACCGCGCCTATTATGAGGCGAACAAAGAGCGCATACTTGCAAGGCGGAATACGCCCGAAAAGCGGAAAAAACACAGTGAATATATGAAAGAATACAACAAAGCACACCGCGCCGAGGAAAGAGAATACAGACGCGCACGGTACGCGAAAGTACGTAAACGTAAACTAGAAATGGCGCGAAAATGGCGGGAGGCGAACCGCGAACATGTGCGCGAAATAAACCGCGCAGCGCAACGACGTTATTACGAGCGAAAGAAGGCGGAGCGGCTCGCGCTGGCGGCAACGACGGAAGGGGCGAGAGAATGACCGAAAAAAAGGAATGGACGCTCGGCGAATGGCTTTGGGAATGGTACGAGATATACAAAAAGCCGAACCTTGCCGCGTATTCGTTGCGGAACATAGAGCAGATGATCAGGCTACATATTCCCGAAAATTTAAAACGGTTGCCGCTTTCGGAGCTTACGACGTACGGCGTGGAGCGGGAGTTAATGCGATTGGGCAAGACCCGCACGGGCGTTTACGCGCGGCAGGTGCTTTTTTCCGCGCTATCCAAGGCGCAACGGCTGGGATTTGTGGCACGTAACGTAATGGAAGGCGTAGAGAAAATACGATACCGAAAGCAACGCGGGCAGGCGTTAAGCCTTACGGAGCAAGAAGAATTTTTGCGAAGGCTGGAGACGTCGCGCTATAAATGGCTTATGCTTTTCTATTTATATACGGGCACACGACGGGCGGAAGCTCTCGCGCTACAATGGCACGACGTAGACGATCGGGGCGGCGTGATCTTGATCAGAGGCACGAAGACGGAAGGGAGTTTCCGTTATATTCCGTTGACGGAAGAGGTGCGGGCGATCCTGGAAGGGCAACGCCAGCAAAACAAGCGGGAAGCGCGGGCGCGTAAGCAGGGGAAATATCATAAAGCCCCCGCTTCGATCGTGTTCCCGTTCGGCTTAGAGCAAACAAGCCGAGAATTTAAGCGACTATGCCCGAACCACCATTTACACGATCTGAGGCATACTTTTATTACTCGTTGCGCCGAAAGCGGCGTAAACGTTACGGTGTGTCAGCAGATCGTAGGGCATAGTACGGCGGATATGACGTTGAACGTGTATACGCACGTAATGGACGAGTTCAAGCGAAAAGAGCTTGCAAAATTTACCATAAATCCCCGCTTTTAAGGGGTAGTTTACAAACAGTCAAAAAATCGTGTGACGGGGAAAAGCAAGAAAAAAAAGACCCTCGATAAATTACCGAAAGTCTTTTATTACCTGGCGCAGAGAAGAGGATTTGAACCTCCGGACGAGTTCCCCCGTCACACGATTTCCAATCGTGCTCCTTAAGCCGCTCAGACATCTCTGCATATTCGGCTCTTACTTTTTAAGAGCCATACTATATTACTGTATTTTTTCAAAAAAGGCAAGCATTTTTTACGCTATTTTCAAAAATTCCCTGCAAAAACTTTCTTCCGCATCATTTTCGGTAGCAATCGCACGCCGCGCCGCTTTTTAAAAATCCCGTGTCCGAACATTTTTTACAAGCGTATTGCGGCTTTAATTGCCATTCCTCAATGCCCATTTCCCGCAAGATCGCTTCGCGTTCGGCTTGCATCGCCGCCTGTTTTTCCTGCAACGCACCAAGCGTTTGCGGCGCGTAAATTTCCGCTTTGGCAAGCTCCATATTCATCTTTGCAAGCATTGCCGTCAACTCTTTAAACCGCGCGTTTTTGTTCGCTTTGGCGATAAACCGATCGGCAACCGATTGCGCCTTTTCCCGCCGTTCGGCGTAAAATTTTTCGCGGTCGGCTTTTGCGTTCACCGCGTCGATCGCTGCCGTTTGGTAGTTGTTTGCGCTCGGCTTTACGGCGGGTTTTTCTTCCTTTTCAAGATCGGTGAGCGAGGTATATCCCGCGCGTTTCCATTCGGATAAAATTTTATTGATATACGGCACGGGCGCGGCAGAGGACGCGGAGCGTTTCGCCGCTTCCAAGATCATCTCGTCGGTAAAATTCCATTCCCGCCAAGTTTTTAACAGGGCGAGGTTGTTTTCGCTCGCTCGCAGCGTGCCGCAATATTCCTGTATCTTGGAAAGCAGCCTTAAATCGGCGTTTTTCGTTTTCAAAAATTCCTTGACGGCTTCCTTGCCGATGATGCCTTGCGAAAAGAGCGAGCGCACCTGCTCGTTCATATTCGCAAAATCGCCGCGGTTGGTCTTTAAGCAAAACAGCGCGATATCGAGTAGCGAGCTTTCTTCGAATCCGAAATCAAACCATTTTTCTACGTATTCGTCGATATAGGTGGCGGGGTTGGTAACTTTCACGCCCAACTTTCTTGCAATACGGAAGGTAAGGTTGGAAAGCGCGTCGCGGCTCAAAAGATATGTTTCCGCCTCTGATGCGGTGAATTTTTCTTTTTCGGCAAGCTCTTCGAGGAGCAGCTGCAAGCCGTTCATACTGCCTTTTTTCATATGCTTTGCCGCCGCTTTGATCGCGTTTTTCTCAAAGCCTTTATCCAGCCAACTTTGATATGCGGCGTAGTCGCTTTCGTCGATCTTTCGGGAAATAGACAAAAGGGTGAAGAGCGCGGAAAGCTCTTTTTCGTGTTCGTTATAATTCCCCAAAGCCCGTTCCACCTGTTCGTAGGTGGTGATCCCGCTCGCGATGAATTTTTTCGCTTTATTGAAAATATAATGCACCGAAACGGCTTCCCCTTGCTTGGCGATACAGTATTCCGCGATCATCAAAAACGCCATGGGCTGGATATCGTTTTCGTCGAGGAAGTGCATGAATTTCACGCTTTCGTTATAGGAGACGAACTTGCCCACCTTTTGCATTTTCTTTTGCAACTCTTTATTGAAATCGGCGTATTTATCGTAGCGAATCTTTTTCGGCTTCCCGCTTGCCGCGCGAACGGGCAGATACTGTACGGTGAGCGGATCTTTGCATAAAATTTCCACCACGTCGTAATCTTGCCAATATTCAAATGCGTCGAGGATTTTTCCTTCCGTCGTTTTCAGCACTTCCGCCATTGAGCGCGCGGAAAAATCCCCGTCCGAGCTTTGGCAAAGATACAGCCCGTACAGGTATACTTTCACGGCGAAATCGTTCGCTTCGGGAAGATATTTCAAAATAAATTTATTTTCGACGAACGTAAAAGAATTTTCGCCGACTTCTTTGGAAAAAGTGCAAAACGCCATAAAGACTACCCCTTGAAAAAACCTGCGTGAAATATGTGTTGAAATTGAAAAAATTTCGTCTTTTATTTCACTTTGTCTTGCTTTCTTAAAAGAAATGGTGTATAATAAAATAGTATAGTAGGCAAACTGCCGAGTTTTGCCGCGTAAAAACATTATAACTTTTTCTTTTTAGAAAAGCAAGCCGTTTTGCCCGTAATTTTTAAAAAAGCAAACGCCTTTATTGGAGAAATCATCCCATGCGTATCCTGCACACTTCCGATTGGCATATCGGAAAACGCCTTTTGGGGCGCGATAGAATGGACGAACAAGCCGCCGTGTTGGACGAGATCGCCGCGATCGCGGAGCGCGAGAACGCGGAGCTGATCGTCGTTGCGGGGGATATTTTCGATACCTATACGCCGTGCGCGGAAGCGGAGGAGCTATTCTATTCCAAGATCAAAAAGATCGCGGGGGAAAGCAGGGCGGTGCTTTTGATCAGCGGCAATCACGACGACGGCGTGCGGCTTTCCGCAAGCGCGCCGCTGAGCGAGGAATTCGGAATCTACGTCGTGGGGAACGCGCGGTTGCCTTTAAAGATCGGCGGTGTGCGAAAGACCAAGCCAGTCCGAAGCGGCAAGGGCTTTGCCACCTTTGAAAACGAGCGGGGCGAACGGGCGTTCATCGCCGCTTTGCCCTATCCTAACGAGGCGCGGTTTAAGGAAGAAAAATCACCGCTTTCCTACGTGGAACAAATGGAAAAGTGGATGAACGAGGGCGCGGCGGAAAACACGGACGGCTTACCTTCCATTTTGGTGGCGCATATCTTCGTATTGGGGGGCGCGGTATCCGAAAGCGAACGCAGTATCGACGTGGGCGGCGCGCGCGCCGTACCCGTGGAAAAGCTTCCCAATTGCGACTATATCGCTTTGGGGCATTTGCACAAACGCCAGCACATGGGCAAGGGGCATTGTTATTATTGCGGTTCGCCCTTGCAATACGCGTTCGACGAGAGTGCGGATAAATGCGTAAGGCTGTTCGATTTGACGGCAAACGGCGTGGAAAACTTGCGCGAAGTGCCGCTTACGAGCGGTAAAAAGCTGATACGGTTGCAAGCGAATTGCGTGGAAGAGGGCTTGCGGCTCTTGGGGGAATATCCCGACGCGCTTGTAGAATTGACGCTGTATTTAAAGGAGCCGCTTTCCACGCAAGAGGCGGCGACGCTCGGCGCGGGCGGAAATTTAGTATCGCTTTTGACGGAAGTCAAGCGCGAGGGCGAGTACTTACCCGTTTCGAGGAAACGCTTTACCGACGGGGAACTGTTTGACGAATACTACCGCTTCCAGTACGGCGAAGAAGCGGACGAACGGCTGAAAAGCCTGTTTTTAGAAGCGCTTGCCGAAGCGGACGAACGAAGATAATACAAGGAGGCGAAAATGAAACCCGTTTATTTGGAATTTTGCGGCGTGAACAGCTTTTCGGAAAAAGCGGCGATCGATTTTCGCAAGCTCTTAAAGGGTGGCATTTTCGGGATCTTCGGGGATACGGGCAGCGGGAAAAGTACGATTTTGGATTGTATTCACCTCGCCTTGTACGGCAAGATCGAGCGTTCGTCGGAAACGGAATGTATCAATCATAAAAGCGACGGATTTTATATTATTTACGAATTCGAGCTGGCGGTAGACGGCGTGCGGCATACCTATCGCGTGGAACGCGCGAGAAACCGCAAAAAAAAGATCGAAGCGCGGCTTTACGAGCGGGATAGCGAGGGCAAATTGCTCGCCCTTGCCGACGGCGCGACGGAAGTGAAAGAAAAAGTGCGCGAGATCGTGGGAATTTCCTACGAAGATTTCAAAATGTGCATCGCGTTGCCGCAGGGAGAATTTGCGGGGCTTGTCAAGGCGCCGCCCAAGGAACGGTTGGAGCTTGTTTCTCGGCTGTTCGATCTTGGGAGATACGGCGAACGCTTAAAGGCGGTCTTGCGCGAACGGTGCGGTAAGGCAAAGGGGGACGTGGAGCTTTATACGCGGCTGATGGAGGGCGCGGAGGATTGCTCGGAAGAAAAGCTCGCCGAGGCGCAAAGCGCGTTGGTTGCGTTGCAGACGGAAGCGGAAACGGAGGCGAAACTCTTTGCGGAAGCGGAGCAAGCGTTTGCGGTGTTGGAAAGAAAAAAACGGGAATACGAGGAATACGGGCAAGCGGTGAAAACGCTTTCGGTATTGGAAGCTGAACTTCCGATTTGGATGAAAAAACGCGAGGAGTTGGGGCTGTTGCCGAGCGCGAAAACGGTGCTGGAACGCGCCAAAGCCGTAAGCGAGGCGCAACGGGGGATCGCAGAACAAACGCTCGCATACGAGCGCGCGGAAAAAGCCTTGCTTGAAGCGAAAAAAACGCTTTCTCAAAAGCAGTCGGCATATGCGGCGGCGGGCTATGAAGAAGCGATCGCCGCGCTGAATATATCCTTGGGGAAATTGCAAGCGGCGGCAGAGGATATCGCGGCGGCGGAAACGGCGAAAGAACAGCTCAGAGCCGCGCAGAACGATTACCGCGCGTTGCAACAGACGCAATCGAAAGAAAATTTCGACGGGCTGATCGCGCAAGCGGACGAGGAATTGGCGGCGCTTGGCGAGGACGAGAGCTTGGCGGAATTCGTTAAACGCCATTGTAGCAGCGATATTTTGCGGGAAGCCTACGGGCGGGTGCGCGCCGATCTTCGCGCGCTTGGGGAAAAATACCCTGAAGCGGAAGCGGATATTCTCGCGCTGTGTGAAAAATATACGGTAGAGGGCGCGGGCGAGGCGTTTGATTTCGTGGGGGCGAAGCTCGCTTACGAAAAAGCGGAAAAGCGCCGTGCGGAGCTGAAAAAACGCCGTGCCGAATTGGAAAAGCGGCGGTTGGAGCAGGAAAAGATCAAGGGCGAATTAGAGCTTTTGCTCAAAAAAGGCTTGCTGTATCGCGAAACCTACGAAGCGGCGATGAAAAAGACGGAAGCCGTGGCGAAGCTGGGAAGCAAGCAATCGGTGGAAGGGCAGATCAAGGTTTTGGAAGCGCAAAAGGCGGCGGCGGAAAAAGCCGTGCGCGATACGGAAGCGGAAATTTCCCGTTTGACGGCGGCGGCAGAGGGTGCAAAAGCCGCGAAGCAGGTGTACGAAACCGCGCTTTCCGCGGCGAAACAAGCGCTTGCGAACGCGCTTTTAGAAAGCGGCTTTATGGGCGTAGAGCAAGCGCAAGAGCTTGTGAAAGAGTTGGGCGAAGAGCAACGCGCCAAGGAACGGATCGAAAATTTCTTCCGCGAGCATACGCGGCTTTCGGATAAAAAAGCCGAGGTGGAACGCAAGGGCGCGAACGCGTTTTCTTTGGAAGAATACGCCCGTGCGGAAAGGGAAAAGCTTGCGGTTTCTCAAAAAAAGCAAGAGTTATTGCTCGCGATCGGCAAAGCGGAACAGGCGTTGGCGGCGTTAAAGGAACAAAAGGAAAAATTTGCGGAAACGGCAAAGCAACTCAAAGCGGCGCAAAAGCGCTACGAGGAATGGGAAAAGCTGTTGAAGTTGGTTGCGGCGGGGCGCGGCGGCAAAACGCTGATGGAATTCGTCGCTTCGGAATATTTGCAGGAAATTTGCGAAAGCGCGACGGTTACGCTGTTGAAATTGACGGGCGGGCGGTATTTCCTGCGTTACGATACGGAATTTTTCGTCGGAGATAATCTCGACGGCGGGAATTTGCGGGCGGTGGCTACCCTTTCGGGGGGCGAAACCTTCCTCGTATCCCTTTCGTTGGCGTTGGCGCTTTCGGGCGCGATCTGCCAAAAATCCTTGCGGCCCGCGGAATTTTTCTTCCTAGACGAAGGGTTCGGCACGCTGGACGAAAAGCTCGTGGATACGGTGATGAACGTACTTTCCAAGGTGAGCGCGGAATTTTCCGTGGGGATCATTTCGCACGTAGAGGAATTAAAACTGAGAATTGAGAACAAAATCGAAGTAACGGGCGCGACGAAAACGCACGGTTCTACCTTGCGCGTAGTGGCGTTCTAAGGGCAGAGAGGCAATTATGGCAACGATGAATAACGAATTGAAAAAAGAAAAGATCGTCAGCGCGTTGACGCTTTGGAGATCGTACGATACTTCCGCGACTTTGGAAGCGGAAACGGTTTCCGAGGGCGTGAGCGAAAACGGAAGATCGGCGGTTGCTTCGGTGCGTTTTTACGGACGGCGTACGGAGGACGGCGCCGTGCGCGTATTTGCGAAATTTGCAAAGCCCCTTTCCGCGCAAAAATGCCCTGCGGTGCTCGTTTTGGGGGAAGCGGGCAAGGAAACGGACGGAGAGCTTTTGTCCTATTTTGCCGATAAAGGCTACGCCGTGCTCGTCCCCGATTATTCGGGCGCGCGGGAAACGGCGAATGAGGGGGAATTTACCGAATACCCCGAAAGTATTGCTTACGCCAATTACGCGCAAGCAAAAGGGCTTTACGATCTTGCGGGAGTGCCTTCGGATCAGACCTGTTGGTACGAATGGACCTACGTTGCGCTGTACGCGATCAAATATTTGAAAGAACGGGAAGATATTACGAATATCGGGATCGTGGGGATTCGTATGGGCGGCGAGATCGCCTGGAAAGCAATGCTTTCGCCCGATATCGCATGCGGCGTCGCCGTGAATGCGGCGGGTTGGCTTTCTTCGCGCGGTATCAATAAATTTGCCGACGGCGCGGCGATCAACTTGACGGACGAACGCCATCGCTATATGGCGGGCGTAGATTCGCAATCGTATGCGCCGTTCGTAAAATGCCCCGTGCTGATGCTTTGCGCGCTCAGCGATTATTCGTTCGATTACGATCGGGCGTACGATACGTATAGCCGTATCGGCAGTAACGATCAAATGGAAAACGCGATCGTGTATTCGCTCGACAGCGGTTCCTGTATCGGCGCAGGCGGGCTGTTGGATATGGATATTTTCCTGCAAAAGCATTTAAAGGGGAGAGAAATTTTCATTCCCGCGTCCCTCAATATCACGGTGCAGGAAGAAAAGGGAGCGCTGAAAGTGAGCGTTACGAGCGACGACGAGGCGATTGCGGAAGAGATCGGCGTTTGCTATTCGGAAGCGGACGTAAGAGTGCGTTCGGTATACCGCGAATGGCAATGCGTGCATAAAGCGGTTGGCGCGCAAGCGAAATCGGGGAAGACGGAATGTACCATCACGCCTTTTTCGGGTTGCAGCGCGGCGTACGTTTATGCGTATGCGAAATATTTGAACGGATTTAAGATCGTTTCCAAGATCGTGGCGAAAAAATTCCCCAAGCCGGACGAGAGCGCGGTGAAGAGCCGTATGATCTTTTCGGGCGATTCGGTGGACTGTTTTTCCGTTGCCGAACACGAGGATTATTCGGTGGCGGGGATCTTCCTCGAACAGGAAGCTACGCCCAAGCTTTTGAAAGGCTACGGCGGGATTCGCGGCGCGTATTCCGTAGGCGGTATCAAAACTTATAAAATCAGTTCTCCCCGCTACGTAGCGGGCGAGGGCGCGATGCTTGAATTTGACGTGTATTCGAAGATGAACGATCGAATCGTCATTTCCGTAGAGGTTGCCGACGACGAGGGCGGCGTGGAGCGTTATACCTGCCGTTTAAACGTGAAGGGAGGCGGCAAGTGGAAGCGTACCGTTTTGGAAGCGAAGGATTTTAAGAGCGAAACCTGGGGGCGGCCGTTATCGGCGTTCGCGGACGGAAGCGCTTTGGTGTTTGATTGCGAGAACGAGGAAAACGAATATCTCGTTACCAATATTTTGTGGTTGTGAGCGTATGAAAGAGAAGTCTTTGCAAGACGGCGAGCTGTACGAGAGCCGTTTTCATTACAAAGAGAACAGATCGAACGCTGTGTTCCTGTTCGTGATCGCGCTGATCTTGTGTGCGTTTATGAGCTTTACCTATTGGTGGCGCACGCATTTCGGCGGGGTGCAGGTAGACGGCGCTTCGATGAATATGACCTTATACGACGGGGAAATGCTGTTGATGGATTACTACCGCGAGGGGGATCGTCTCGACCGCGGCGACGTGATCGTGGTGGACGTTCGGGAGTATCCCGAATGCGGAGATACCGATTTTTTGATCAAGCGTTTGATCGCCGTAGAGGGGGATAAGCTTTATTGCGAAAACGGACAGATCTATATTTGTTACGCGGGCGAGCAAAGCTATGCGCCGCTGCAAGAGGATTACGCGTATTATATGAACGGAGACAAGCATTCCTACGATTTTGCCGAATACACCGTCGGCGAGGGGGAAGTGTTTTTCCTGGGCGATAACAGAAACAACAGCTTGGATAGCCGCTATCAAGAGGGGAAATCTCATTTAGACAGGCTGTATAAGCAATCGGATATTTACGGCGTGGTGCCCGATTGGGCGATCCGCTATCAAACTATATTGGAAAAAATCTTTTTTGCAAGATAACGAATAAATCATTTAACAAGAACGAAACAAGGAGAACTATTTTTATGGCAATTCGTATCACTTCCGACAGTACTTGCGACCTCAATTATTTGGCTCAAGAACGCTCGATCGGCATTATCCCTTTGAAAGTCAACCTCGATACCGCTACTTATCTTGACGGGATCGACATTACGCCCGAGGAAATTTTTGCGTTCGTAAAGGAAAAGAAAATGCTTCCCAAAACGAGCGCGTGCAGTCAAACGGACTACGAGGAGCATTGGGAAAAGGAATTTGAAAACGGCGCGGACGAGATCGTGCATATTTCCATTTCCGCAAAAAGCTCCGTATCGAATGCGCAGGCAAACCAAGCGAAGGTAAAATTCGGCGGCAAGGTGCGCGTGATCGACAGTATGGCGCTTTCTTCGGGGCAGGGGCTGTTGGCTCTTAAAGCCGCCGATATGCGCGACGCGGGCGCGAGCGCGGAAGAGATCGAAACGACGCTTAACGAGCTTCGCTATCACGTGAATACCTCGTTTATTCCCGATCGCCTCGATTATCTTTTTAAGGGCGGCAGATGTTCGCGTATGCAAATGTACGGCGCGAATATTTTAGGAATACATCCTTTGATCGATATGATCGACGGCGCGTTGCAATCGAATGGGAAATATAAGGGAAAAATGCCCGTCATTATTAAAAAATACGTAGCCGACTTGGCGCAAAGATACCCCTCGTACGATAGAACGCGTTGTTTTATCACCCATTCGTCCGCGGACGAACCGCTCGTGGAAGCGGCGCGCGAAGCGGTGAAGGAATATTTCGATTTCGAAACGGTATACGAAACGGTGGCTGGCTCGATCATCACCAGCCATTGCGGCAAAAATACGCTCGGCGTGTTGTTTATCCACGATTAAAAGCCGCAAAAAAGGAGTAAACTATGCAAACAATTTATAGCGATCAAGACTTGGTTTTGGTCAAAAAACAACGGAGTAAGATATTGGCGGTATTTTTTGCCGTAACGGCGGCGTACGCGATTTTTTGCTCTGTGTGGCTCGTCTATCATATCGGGCTTCCGTATGCGGACGAAATGGCTTGGTTGCCGCAGACGATGGTGTACGTGGCTTCGGGCGCGTATATTATCTTTTTGTTCCCGTTTATGGGAATTAAGTTCCACCGCGTGAATAAATATTATAAATTCCTCTATTACGTTTCCGAGGGCAGAAAACAGGAAGAAACATGTTATTTCGTGTGCTTTGCAAAGAGCGATTTGCAAAAGGATAACGTAGACGTGATTTCTTGCATTTTCAAAACTTGGAATAAAAAGAAAAGCGAATGGATGGAACGCGAGGTGTATTTCGACGTGGAAAAGGAATGGCCCGATTTAGAGCAAGGGGATTTGGTGAAATATATCGTGCAAAGCAACTTCCTTATTCAGTACGAGGTTTTGGAGCGCGGCGCGCTGCAAGAAGAGGACGACGAGGAAGAATATGAAGAAACGGAAGAAAACGAAACGGAACAAGGAGCAGAAGAATGAGAGCAGTCGTAACGGTAACGGGTAAAGACAATAAAGGCATTATAGCAAAAGTGAGCGCTTTTTTATCGGAAAAAGGCGCGAATATCGAAGATATTTCTCAAACGATCTTGGGCGAATATTTCGCTATGATCATGATCGTGGATATTTCGGGCGTAAACGAGGAGCTTGCCGCGCTCGCAAAGGAATGTGCGGAGCTTGGCAGAAGCATCGGGATGTCGATCTATTTGCAGCATGAAGATATTTTCAACGCGATGCACAGCGTATAAGGACGGATAGAAGATGTTTACGAAGTTCGACGTATTGGAAACCATTCAAATGGTAGAAAAAGAGCACTTGGATATCCGCACGATCACGATGGGGCTTTCCCTTTTATCGTGTATTCGCGACAGCGCGCGGGAAACGGCGAATAAGGTATACGACCTCGTTTGCAAAAAAGCGGAAAAGATCGTAAAGACGGCGGAGGATCTTTCGGGCGAATACGGGATTCCCATCGTCAACAAACGCGTTTCCGTTACGCCCGTCAGCCTGCTTTGCGCGGCGTTTCCCAAAGAAGCGCCCTTGATTGCAAAAGCGCTCGACGACGCGGCGGATACGCTGGGGATCGACTTTTTGGGCGGCTATTCCGCGCTCGTGCAAAAGGCTACGGCGGAATACGAAAAGGAATTTATCTTGACGATCCCCGAAGTTTTGGCTTCCACGAAGCGGCTTTGCGCTTCCGTGAACGTCGGTTCGACGAAAACGGGCGTGAATATGCAAGCGGTGGCGATGATGGGCGAAGCGTTCAAGCAAGCGGCGTATTTAACGCGCGACGCCGACGGGATCGGCGCGGCGAAGCTGGTGGCGTTTTGCAACGCCGTCGAGGATAACCCGTTTATGGCGGGCGCGTTCCACGGCGTAGGCGAAGCGGACGTGGTGGTGAACGTAGGCGTTTCCGGACCTGGCGTAGTGAAAAAAGCGTTGGAAAAAATTCCCGAAGCCGATTTGACGGAAGCGGCGGAAATGATCAAGCGCACGGCGTTCAAGATTACCCGCGCTGGTCAGCTCGTGGCAAAGGAAGCGGCAAGGCGTTTGAACGCGCAGTTCGGCATCGTCGATCTTTCCTTGGCGCCCACCCCCGCAATGGGAGATTCGGTGGCGCAAATTTTAGAAGAGCTTGGCGTGAGCACGGTAGGCGGCCACGGCACGACGGCGGCGCTTGCGCTTTTGAACGACGCGGTGAAAAAGGGCGGCGTAATGGCTTCCTCGCGCGTCGGCGGGCTTTCGGGCGCGTTTATTCCCGTTTCCGAGGATATCGGCATGATCGAAGCCGCGGCGAAGGGCGAAATCAACTTGGATAAGCTGGAAGCAATGACCTGCGTTTGCAGCGTGGGCTTGGATATGATCGCGATTCCCGGCGATACTCCCGCTACGACGATCGCGGCGATGATCGCGGACGAAGCGGCGATCGGTATGGTGAATAATAAAACGACGGCGGTGCGCATCATTCCCGCGCCGGGTAAAACGGTGGGCGACGAAGTGAGCTTCGGCGGGCTGTTGGGCAGAGCGCCTATTTTGCCCGTGCACGGCACGGACAGCAGCAAGCTGATCTTGCGCGGCGGCAATATTCCCGCGCCCATTCACAGCTTTAAAAATTAAAACGAGGTAGAGAGATATGGAAAGAAAAGAGATTGCGGAAAATTTAAAATGGGATTTAAGCGGTATTTTCCCCACGGATGAAGCGTGGGACGAGGAATATAAGGCTTTGGAAGCGGCGATGGCGGCGTTCGATACTTCCCGCTATCAGGGCAAGCTTTCGGATAAAGAAACGCTCAAAGCGTATTTTGCCGAGATCGCGGCGCTTTCCCGCCGCGGCGAAAAACTGTACGTTTACGCGCATATGAGCCACGATCAGGACGTTCGCGTGGCGAAATATACTTCCAACGTCGCGTTGATGATGTCCTTTTTTGCAAAGCTTTCCGCGAAGGTCGCGTTCGTCGATCCCGAATTGACGGCGCTCGATGAAGAAACGCTCAACGCGTTTATCGCAGACCCCGATTTTGCCGCGCAGGAATACCGTTTGCGCCGCATTGCGGACGGCAAGGCGCACGTGCTTTCCGAAGGCGAGGAAAAAATCCTCGCGCTCGCTTCCGACGTACTCGGCGGGTTCAGAGATACCTTCATGATGCTCGATAACGCTAATCTCAATCTTCCCAAGGCGCATTTGAACGGCGAAGAAGTGCAGATGAGCCACGGGCTTTACGGTATGGTGCTCCATTCGGATAACCGCGAGGAGCGCGAGGAATGGTTCAAAAAATATTACGCGGCGTATATTGCGCTCATCGACGCGATCACGCAGACCTATTACGGGAACGTGAAAAAGGATATTTTCTATTCGACGGCGAGAAAATACGGCTCTTGTATGGAACGCGCATTGGACGGCGAGGACGTACAGCCCATCGTTTACGAAAACTTGATTTCTGCGGTGCACGCGGCTCTGCCTACGATGCACAAATATATTTCCTTGCGCGCCAAGCTTTTGGGGTACGAGCAGCATATGTACGATATCTACGCGCCGCTCGTTGAGGACGCGGAGATCAAATTGCCGTTCGACGATGCTTACGAACTTGTGATCCAAGGTCTTGCGCCGCTCGGCAAAGATTACGAAAAATTACTTCGCGAGGGCAAGCAACAGCGTTGGATCGACGTGATGGAAAACGACGGCAAAAGAAGCGGCGCGTATTCCACGGGCGTGTACGATACGCACCCGTACGTGCTTTTAAATTATCAGCAGTCCACGAACGATATTTTCACCACGGCGCACGAAATGGGGCACGCCATTCACACCTATCAATCGAATAAAACGCAAGCGTACGAAAAGGCGGATTATACGATCTTCCTCGCGGAGATCGCCAGCACTGTGAACGAAGTGCTGTTATTGAAGCACCTGTATAAAACGACGGACGATAAAAATTTAAAGCGGTATTTGCTCGCGTATTATATGGATATGATCCGCGCCACGCTCTTCCGTCAAACGCAGTTTGCGGAATTTGAACAGCAAGCGCACGCAAAAGCGGAAGCGGGCGAACCGCTCACAAAAGAAAATCTTTGCGCCATCTACTATCAGTTGAATAAAGATTATTACGGCGAGGGGATCGTTCACGATGAAGAGATTTCCTACGAATGGGCGCGTATCCCGCATTTCTATACTTCCTTCTACGTGTATAAATACGCGACGGGCATTATTTCCGCGATCTCGATCGTAACGCGTATCTTAAACGAGGGCGAGGCGGCTGTAAAGGACTATTTCACCTTCCTGCAAAGCGGCGGCAAGACCGATCCCGTAAGTATTTTGAAGGGGGCAGGTGTGGATTTGACCACTTCCGCGCCTTTCGAAGCGGCGATGAAAGAATTTGAAAACACCTTAAAGGAATTTGAAGAATTATCCTAAACGAAAGAGGAAACTACTATGGCAAACGAACAAATCACTATGCCTTATAACCGCGACGCGGAAATGGCGCTTCTGGGCTGTCTGCTGATGGATAACGAGATCGCCGCCGAGCTGATTGAAAAGCTGACGGCGGAGGATTTCTATTTGGAATCGCACCAGATCATCGTGCGCGGAATGCAAGAGGTTTTCAACGCGAGAAAGCCCATCGATCTCGTTACCGTATCCGATCAACTCGATAGCAAGGGCGAGCTTTCCAAGGCGGGCGGGATCGCGTACCTCACCGAGCTTGCGCAAATCACTCCGTCTGCGGCGAACTACCGTTCGTATTACGATATCATTTCCCGCGATTCGACGAACAGAAAGCTGATTCGCGCGGCGCGGAAGATCATCGAAACCTCGTTGCAAAGCACGGACGGTACGGAAAGCATGGCGTACGCGGAAAAGCTCGTATACGATATTTCCAAGCAGTCCGACCGTTCCACCTTGGCGGGAATGTCCGAGGGGGACGTCGTAGGCAGAGTGCTGCATAAATTCGAACAGTTGCAAGCGGACGTGAACGCGTTCCGCGGGATTCCCACGGGCTTTAAGCGCTTGGATCAAATGACGAACGGGCTGCAAAAAACCGACCTCATCGTGCTTGCGGCGCGTCCCGGTATGGGGAAAACATCGCTCGCTATGAACCTCGTGGAAAACGCGGCGCTCCGCAACGATAAGGTGTGCGCCGTCTTTTCGCTAGAAATGCCGCGCGAACAAATCGTACAAAGATTGCTTTGCTCGTATGCGAACGTCAGCATGGGCAAGGCGCTGAAAGGTCAGCTTTCCACGCAGGAATGGAAAAAACTGATGCTCGCGAGCGATAAATTAAGAACGAGTAAGATTTTCGTAGACGATTCCTCGTCGGTAACGCCCGCGGAAATTTTGTCCAAATGTCGCCGCTTGAAATCCGTCGCGGGCGGGTTAGACCTGATTATGATCGACTATATCCAGCTGATGCGCAGCGGCTCGTCCTCGATGGCGGGCAGCGAGAACCGTCAGCAGGAAATCGCTTCGATTACGCGTGATTTGAAGATCATGGCGAAAGAGCTGCAAGTGCCCGTCATTGCGCTTTCGCAGCTTCGCCGTATCCTTTCCAAAGAACCTCAGCTTTCCGACCTTCGTGAATCGGGCGCGATCGAGCAGGACGCGGATATCGTTATGTTCATCAACCGTCCCGAGGCGATTGCGACGAAAGAAGAATTGGAAAGCGGCAAGATCGTGCGCGGCGCGGCGGATCTAATCATCGCCAAGCACAGAAACGGCGAACAGGGGCGCGTGGCGCTTCGGTTTATCGGGGAAAGCACCAAATTCGTGGACGTGGACGAGCAGGGCGCGAGCGAAGAGCCGCCTCAGTACGGCGGCGGCAGACCTCGCGATTTCTCCGACGAGGATCCCATGGACGCGTTCGGGGATACGGGCGCGCAAGAACCGCCCTACGGCGGCGGAACGGCGGACGACGAAGTGCCGTTTGAATAAGATGCAAACGAAAATAGAAACAATCAACGCCGAAAGCTTACGCTACGCAAAAGAAATTATTTTTTCGGGCGGCGTGGTGGGAATGCCTACGGAAACGGTGTATGGGCTTGGCGGCAACGCGTTCGACGATGCCGCCGTGCAAAAAATTTTCGCCGTCAAGGGTCGGCCTGCCGATAATCCGCTGATCGCGCATATTCATAAGGATTACGATCTTTCGAAAATTATCGATTACGATCCCCCGTATGCAAAGGCGCTTCGGGAAGCCTTTTTGCCGGGGCCGCTGACGCTCGTCTATCCATCGACGGATAAGGTGAGCAAATTCGTGTCCTGCGGCTTAAAAACGCTCGCCGTGCGCGTACCCTCGCACGAGGGCGCGCAAGCGTTTTTAAGGGCGGTGGATATCCCCATCGTTGCGCCCAGCGCCAATTTATCCAAGCACGTCAGTCCCACCTCTGCGAAGCACGTCTACGACGATTTTGCGGGCAAGATACCGCTGATCTTGGACGGCGGCGAATCGGAGGGCGGCATTGAAAGCACCGTTTGCGATATTACGGGCGAATTTCCCGTGATCCTGCGGCCGGGACTGATCACCAAAGAAATGATCGAAGCCGTCGTCGGAACATGCGGCGAATACGCGCCGAATCTCGCGGCGGGCGAAAGGGTGAAAAGTCCGGGAGTGCTTTATAAGCATTATTCCCCTCGTTGCCAAACGCGGCTGTTTGCCGATCGAGAGGTTTTGGATGCAATCGCATATGCGAAGCAGGAAAATGGCAAAGGGAAACGGGTTTGCGTGCTTGCGGAAGAAAGCCTTGGCGGGCAAATACGAGAAGCAGGGCTGGCTTGGCTGAATTTCGGCGGCAACGAACGGGAAATGGCGGCGCGGCTGTACGCGCTTTTACGGGAAGCGGAAAGCGTTTGCGACGAGCTTGTGGCGATCGAGCCGAAGAAAAAGGACGGCGTAATGAAAGGGGTTTTGAATCGCTTGAAAAAGGCGTGCAATTCTCAGGATATTCCGCACTAAACCAAGGAAAAAGGACGGGGCAGGGTCGAGATGAAAGCGACGAAAGAAAAACTCATCATATTCGTATGCACGGGCAATACCTGCCGTTCTCCCATGGCGGAAGCGGTGTTTCGCTACGAGCTGAAACGCCGCGGAAAAGAGAACGTTGCGGTGCGTTCGGCGGGTACGGAAGCGAGCAATCGCGGCGGTATGCACCCCCATTCGTTGCAGACCTTGGAAACGCACGGGCTGACGGTGGAAAATTTCGCGCCCACGCAGCTTGACGAGGAAATGATATTATCCGCTTACGCAATTATTTGTATGACGGACGAACAGCGCGATCTGGTTTCTTATTTGCGTTGGAAGCTGTTAAAGGGCGAGGAACGGGCGGAAAACAACGTGTATTCTTTTTCCGATTTTTGCGGCTATCAAGTGCCCGATCCCTACGGTTACGGCATAGAGGCGTACGAAAAGACGTATGAAGCGATCTCCTCGGCAACGGAGCCGATTTTTGCGGCATTGCTTTCGGAAGAAAAGCCGAAAAAACCGAGGAAACCGCGCGCGACGAAAAGCGGCGCGGCGAAGAAGAAAACTTCGAAAAAATCAACGAAGAAAAAAACGGGTCAGGCGGGAAAACGTCGCCCGAAAAAGGAGAAATAAATTATGAAAATTGCTATTGCTTGCGACCACGGCGCCTTGAATTTGAAAAAAGCAGTGATCGCCTACCTTGAAAAGAACGGTCACGAATACAAAGATTTCGGCACCTATTCGAACGAATCCTGCGATTATCCCGATTTTGCCGTGCGAGCGGCGGAAGCGGTGGCGAGCGGCGAATGCGATCGCGGCATCGTCGTGTGTTCTTCGGGGATCGGCGTATCCATCGTAGCCAACAAAGTGCCGGGGATCCGTTGCGCGCATTGCCACGATACCTATTGCGCGAAGTACACGCGCTTGCACAACGACGCAAATATGCTCGCCATGGGCGAAAAAGTTGTTGGGATCGGTATGATGGAAGAGATCGTGCACCTTTTCTTGAATACGGAATACGAGGGCGGCGAACGCCACGATAGAAGAATCGCCAAGATCAAGGCGATCGAAGAAAAGTACTGCAAATAAAAAATAAGCGCGAAACGCGCTCAAGGGAGGAAAAACCATGGAAACACTTGAATTTTATCAAAACCCCAGATTTCACCACGTTCGTCATCCGTTGATCGAACACAAGCTGGCGATCTTACGCGATAAGGCGACGAACAATAAACAGTTTGCCGAGCTTGCGGAAGAGATCGCAATGCTGGAAACCTACGAGGCGACGAAAGATCTGCCCTTGGAAGAGGTAGACGTGGAAACGCCGTTAGAAACGGCGAAATGCCATATGGTCAGCGGGAAAGCGGTGGGGATCGTTCCCATTTTGCGCGCGGGGCTTGGCATGGTTTCGGGCGTGCAAAAGCTCATTCCCAATGCAAAGGTGGGTCATATCGGGCTGTATCGCGACGAAACGACGCACCAACCCGTAGAATATTACTGTAAACTCCCCGCGGACGCGGAAAACAGAACGCTGATCGTCGTAGACCCGATGCTCGCGACGGGCGGCAGCGCGTCGGACGCGATCACGATGATCAAAAAGCGCGGCGTAACGAAGATCAAGCTTTGCTGTATTGTCAGCGCGCCCGAAGGCATCAGAAAAATTTTAGCCGATCATCCCGACGTCGATCTGTACGTTGCGGCGGTGGATAGATGCTTGAACGATAATTGCTATATCTTGCCGGGGCTCGGCGACGCGGGCGACCGTATTTTCGGCACGAAATAAGGAGTATAAAAAAGCGTATGGACGGGGCAGGTACGAAACGAATTATCGCGATCGGCGGAGGCGAACTGAAAGAGCGCACCACGCTAAAAATCGACGAGTATATCGCGGGGCAAGCGAAAGCGGCGGCGGGGGATCGGCGCGCAAACGCGTTGTTTATCCCCACGGCAAGCCACGATTTTATGCCGTACTATAATACCTTCCATAAAGTGTATACGGGTGTTTTTAATATTAAAACGGACGTGCTGTTGAGCGTTTATAAAGAACCCGACTTGGAAAAATGGCGGGGAAAGATCGAAAAGGCGGACGTGATCTACGTTGGCGGCGGCGATACCGTTTTTATGATCGAACATTGGAAAAAAGTGGGATTGTTGCCGCTTTTAAAAGAGGCATACGAAAACGGGAAACTGATCGCAGGGCTTTCGGCGGGCGCGATTTGCTGGTTTTCGGATATCTATACCGATTCATTGCAAACGGCAGACGGCGCGAAGTACGCAATGTTCAAAGGCTTGGGCTGGATTTTAGGAATAATTTCTCCGCATTATAACGCAAGAATGCTTGACTTTGATAAAATTGTGTGTTATAATTACGACTGTGCTTTAGGAATAGAGGACAATGCGGCGTTGCTTATCGAAAACGGCGAGATCGTCGGAAGCGTGAGCTCGGGCGGCAACGCGTATCGCCTCGTAAACGAAAGCGGTAGAATTACGAAAGAAAAAATAGAATAAACGGTTTTTCGTTTATTCTACGAATGCGGATGTGGCGAAACTGGCAGACGCGCAGGTTTCAGGTTCCTGTGGGTAACTCCGTATGGGTTCAAATCCCTTCATCCGCACCAAAAAAGGCGGTTTTCGAGCGGTTTTTTGCTTGAAAACCGCCTTTTTTTGCTTTTTACGGATGAAATAATTTAGGGTTTGCGGGGAAGAAATTGGGGAAGTTTACCAATCGTTTAATTTCATACCTTCTTTTAGAAGGTAGCTATCGGAAAGATCTGTGTATGCGTTCCCAAGCGCGCGGGAATTTTTGGCAAAAAAACGGAGCGAAGGCGTGCCTCGCTCCGCGTTGGGGGTTACAGTTCCGCAAGTTGCCTGCGGACGATCGCCTGCAAGCGTTTGCTTTCGTTTTCTTTGTTGCCTTCGTCGAGGATCTGCGCGAACTCCGCGAGCGTTATGTCGGGG
>JAFTQB010000019.1 GCA_017462985.1 Clostridia bacterium | reverse complement strand
GTCTGTCTGTCTGTCTGTCTGTCTAAACGATTATACTCAAACATACTAAGCAGTCAACTCCTTTTCGCAAATTTTTGATGATTTATTTTAACATATTTTTTCAAAAAAATCAAGTCATCTTGATATGTCTTACGGAAAAAATACATTAAGTTTTACAAAAATTTTTATTTTCGTGTTTTTAACGCTATGCACGCAAAATAGATTCTTAACCCTTAATTTTCACACAAAGAAAAAGAACTTGAACGAAATATCCAAGTTCTTATTTCTTTTGATTCACCCGAAATAGTGTATTCCTATTGATTTTAATTTGTTTTCCAAAATACCTATGAAACACACCTCTTAGGCGAGCTTTTTCTTTGCATTTTTTATTGTTTTTCGTATTCGGAAATACTCTTATACGCGGTTACTTCCTGCATATTTCCCACGCCGATCGCGGCGCTGAGTTCGTCGAGCTTATCAAGCTTTTCCTCGCCCTTGACCATAAAGGTTTTGAAGCCGACGAACTTCACGTTTTTCAGCTTGATATGATCGCCCACGTTCCCCCGTGCGCCCTCTACGACGATCCGACCGAGCGCGCTCGAATAATTATAGCTGATCGTGGAAACAAGCGAATCCGCCGCAATCAGCGTTACGTTTTCCAACGAAATATCGTGCGTAAGATCGTTCACGAACCCGATCGTACCGAGCAACGCGGAATTTGCCGTACCCGCCGCCGAGAAATTTCCCAGCGAAGCTTTCACCGTTACGTTTAAAAACGCGCCGCCCGCCGTATACGCGCAAATAAAATGACTGCCGTTCGTATTATCGTTGCTCACGCCCTCTACGCTCAAATTTTGCACTTTTCCTTGATAGCCCATCGCATAGATCAACGCGCCGTCCTTGCCCGATACGCTCAGGGAAGAAATTTTCTTGCCGTTCCCTTCAATCAAGCCCATAAAGCCCTTTTCCGCGCCCTTGGACGCGCCGCTCGCGATCGCATTCGCCGCCGTCCAGCCCTGCGTGCAAACGATATCGTCCGTCAGCTTGAACCTGCCGTACACCGCGCCGTCGATCGTCAGCTCGTAATCTTTCGCATTTCTCAAATCCGTTTCATTCCCGATCAACAGCGACCATTGCGTTAGCTCCACAACGGCATATTCGCTTTCGCCACCCTGATCAAAGCACGCCGTAAAAGTGCGCTTTTCCGTCAAAACGTCGGTTGCCGTCAAGACAAGCTTGCCGTTTTCAAGCGTTACCGTATCTCCGTTTTCGTCCGTAACCGCCGCGAGCGTACCGCTTGAAAGAGCCGAAAAATCGTAGCCGTTCTTAATATCCGCGTCCGCGCTCACAACCGTAGCCGCTGCCGAGCAACGCGAACAAGCCGCGCCGTTTTCAACCTTTTGAAAATCGTGCCCGAGCGCCTTTTCCGTCAAACGGTAATGCGCGTTTTCGCCGCTTTTATACATGGCAACTCCGTCTTTGGCGCAAGTCGCCGCTATATTTTCCGCGTGCGTTTCGTCGCGATCAAGCCCGAGCAAAATCACCTTGATCTTCGTCAGCGTTTCCTGTTCCACGCCGATCGACATCAAAAAATTTTCGATCGCCGCCGAAAGCCCGTCACCCTCGTCGCCGTATTTCATCACCTCGTTGTACAAAGGCCCCCAAGCGACGTAGTTGCCGCTCACGGGCATTTCGCCCGTATCGGAAAAGCCCGTGTTATCCTCGTTTGCGCCGCTGCGCCAACGCGCGCCGCCCTCCGAAAAGGAAGTCAATTCAAAATCGCGCGTAAGATCCTCGTAAGATACCCCCAACAAACCGTTGATCAAAAACGCAAGCGTGCCCGTCCTGTCCGCCCCCGCGTTACAGTGGAAATAGATCGGGTAATTGTCCTCGTCCGCAAGGTATTCGAATACCGTTTTATAAGAAGCGAGCGAAGTTGCGTTTGTGAACACGTTATCGTATTGCCCTGCCGTCGCTTTTATGTACTCGCGATCGTAGCCGAGCAAGGTCGGCTCTGCCCAAACGCAATGCGTTTGCCCGTAATCGTCGTGCCCCGCCGTTCGAAGATCGATTTCCGCTTTTAATCCCAGCGTTTCGCGCATCACCGAAAGCCCTTGTTCGGTGATATAATTAGTGATCCCACCGCGGTATAACAGCCCGTATTGCACCGTTTCGCCGTTTTCCGCCGTCCAACCGCCGAGATCGCGAACGTTTCTGCCGCCGTCTACGTTGATATACCGCACGGGTTGATCTTCCGCGATCACCTTTCCGCAATTCGTCGTTTTTCCGTTGCTATCCTCCGCGTACCAATAATATTCCTCTCCCGGAACAAGCGCGGGGAAAGTGAAAGAAACGGCGGCAGACGAAAAGACTTGATACGCCGAAAACGATTCGCTATTTGATAAGTACACCGTATACGGCGCGCTACCGCTCCCCAACGAAACCGTTGCCGTTTGCTCATCGTAATAGCCCTTATTATTATACAGAGCGGAAAACTGCTCCGCTTCCGTTTCCGCCTTCAAATACGCGCGGATTTGCGGGGCGCAAAGATCCGTTTGCAAAATATTTTTACTAAAATCAAGCGTTTCTTCCCCGCTCGGCGTACCGTCGGGCGTATTCGGTTCTTCGGGCGTTGTCGGCTCTTCATAGCCCCCGTCGGGCGTTTGCGGCGTTTGGGGCGCCGTCGGCTCGCAAGCGGAAAACGCCAACACGCCGCCTAGTAATAAAAACAACCATCTGCTTTTTTTCATCGTCGTTATCCTTGCACTTTATTGATAGTCAAGTTTAACACACTTTTTTCAAAAAATCAATATTGAATTTTTACCTACTTGAAAAAATTCCCCGAAATCGGGGAATTTTCGCTATTATAACAACCAATAAATCAAACCGACGATCCCGCCCGCCAAAACGCCGTAGACGATGATCGGACCCGCCACAACGAACATTTTCGCCGCCAAGCCGTATACCAAGCCTTCCGTTTTAAACTCCATTGCGGGCGAACATACGCTGTTTGCAAAGCCCGTGATCGGCACGATAGAGCCAGCGCCCGCGTGCCTGCCGATACGGTCGTAAACCCCCAGCCCCGTCAACAGCGTTCCTAAAAAGATCAAGATCACGCTCACCGTTCCCGAAAGCTCGTCTCCCGAAAGCCCCACGGCTTCCAAAATAACGCGCAAAAATTGCCCGACAGTGCAGATCAAGCCGCCAACGCCGAACGCGTGCAAGCAATTTTTGAAATGCTTGGTAGGCGGTTCGAAAGAATGTACGTAAGCGATGTAATTTTTGTTGAAATTTTCTTGATTTCTGCCCGTCATCAGCGTTTTTGCTCCTCGCGGTTTTTGATGGGAAAACAGGTTTCCCGTTCCGTTAAGTTTTGCGTGGTATCACGCTCTTTTATGCGTTTCATACCGTTATTTTGCGTATCTTTTTTTCTTTTATTCGCAAAACCGCTTTGTTTTCCGCAATTAGAAACATTCAAAAAGGGGGAAATTGATAAAATTTTATCAATTTCCCCCTTTTATTATCTGTTAAAATTAGAAGATAAGTAAAAAGAACGCTTAAAATTCCGTTTTTGTTTCGCGGGAGAACATCTTCGAAAGAAGCCGATCGCAACGCTGCTTACAGGTAAGCCCTTCGTCCGCGCCGTAGCAAAGCTCGTAAACGGCGTTCGTCAAAGGCAGTTCCACGCCGTATTTTTCCCCAAGGTTTTTCATCGCCGCGCTCGTGGGTACGCCTTCCGCCAATTTCGCGAATTTTTCGCCTTTTACAAGCATTTCCCCGTAACCGCGGTTATGCGAATAAGGGCTGAACAGCGTGGCTTCGTAATCCCCAAGGTGCGCAAGCCCGTAAGCCGAAAGCTCGTTGCCGCCCATCGCCTTGATGAGCCGCGCCACTTCCCGCGCCCCGCGCGACATTAACGAGCCTTTTAAAGAATCGTAGCCGCAACCGTCCAAAACGCCCGCGACGATCCCCATTACGTTTTTCGCCGCCGCGCCGATCTCCGTGCCGATCAGATCGCTGCCGTAATAAAAACGGATCAGATCGCTTTTAAAGGTATCTGCAAGCGTGCGTTTTAACGCCTCGTTCTTTGAATCGATAACCATACAGTTGGGAATCCCTTGCGTAAACGCTTGGATATGCCCGGGGCCTACCCAAACGGCGATACGGTTTTCGTCGATACCGCTTTGCGTCAAAACTTCCGAAAGGCGGCAACCCGTGCTCACTTCGATGCCTTTCATACACAGCACGAAATTTTTATTTGAAACGTCGTACTCCGTAATACGCTTCATAAAGCCTCTTAAGCCCTGCGAGGAAATGGAAATAATGATCGTTTCCGCGTGCTCGACGGCTTCTTTTAAGTCCGCTGTCAAACGAATGCGCGGATCGAGCGTTACGTATTCGTTTTTACCCGTCGTTTTGAGTACTTGATAGGAATAATCGTCCTCCGGCCCCCACGAATAAACGTCGTTGCCTTGATTGCATAAATACCACGCGATAAACGAGCCCCAACGCCCGCAACCGAGTACGGATATTTTCATAGTTTTCTCTCCTTTAAATACGGTTTCTTTCCACGAACGCACGCGTAAGCGTTACGTCGTCGGTATATTCGATCTCCGAGCCGATCGGAATCCCGTGCGCCAACCGCGTAACGGTAACTCCCAACGGTTTGATAAGCCGCGCGAGATACAACGCCGTCGCGTCGCCCGATACGTCGGGATTGGTCGCGACGATCACTTCCTTCACCTCGTTTTCCTGTAACCGCGCCAACAGCTCGCGAATACGGATATCGTTCGGGCCTACCCCCGCCATGGGGTCGATCGTGCCATGCAAAACGTGATACACGCCTTTAAATTCGTGCAGCTTTTCGATCGCCGCCACGTCCTTAGGCTCTTTTACCACGCAAATAACGCTTTTATCCCGTGTTTTGCAAATGCCGCAGGTATCTTCTTCGGTAAAATTTCCGCACACCTTGCAATAGCGCACCTTCCGTTTTACGCCCAAGATCGCTTCGGCAAACGCATTCGCTTCCGAAGGGGTCATATCGATGATCTTGTATGCATAGCGTTGCGCCGTTTTTTTGCCAACGCCGGGGAGCTTGGAAAATTCGTTGATCAGCTTCCCGATCGATTCGATAAAAATTTCCATGCCTTAAATCATTCCTCCAAGGCCGCCAATGTTGCCGAATTTCCCCATTTTTTCTTCGTATACCTTATCCGCTTTCGCATAGCCGTCGTTGATCGCCGCCATGATAAGGTCTTCCAACATTTCGATATCCTCAGGGTCGACTACGCTTTCGTCCAACTCGATGCCGTTGATGATCTTCTTCGCGTTCATATACACCACTACGGCTTCTCCCGCCGCCGTTCCCACGACTTCCCAATCATCTAAAAGCGCCGCCGTCCTTTCCATTTCCTCCTGCATTTTTTTCGCCTGTTGCATCAAGTTTTGCATACCGCCGTTATTGCCTCTGAATCCTGCCATTTTCCGTTTCTCCTTGCATTTTTATTTTATTTCGATCTTCGTCGTAGGAAAGGTTTCCTTCAACGCGTTAAAGCTCTTGGTAAAGTTGTCCGCTTGCTTGCTTTTCAATCGGATATCGAAGCTCCCCGCTCCCATGCCGATTGCCTCGAACGCTTGCGCAATCAGCGCGTAATGTTCGGGCTTTGTCATCGATTGATACATCGTTTCGCTCTGCGTGCTCAATACGAATACGCCGTCTTCGAACGCGCTGTCAAGATCGATACAGATGGTAAACAGCACGCCGTTTTTACCCGTTTTTCGAAGCGAGCGCAAAAAGCACCCGAACGTCGTTTTCGCGTCCCCGATCGGCGCGGGACGAAGCGCGGGCTTCTTTTCCGCGATCGGCTCGGCGGGCGCTTGCACCGTCGGCGCAGGCTTTTGTACGGGCGCGACGCTCGGTGTTCTCGGCACGAACACTTCTTCCTCGGGCGGCGCGTCCTCGATAGGCGGGATATATTCTTCCTCGTCCGCCGACTCTTCTACTCTCTGCACAGGTACGGGCTTCGGCTCGTACTTGGGTGCTTCGTTTTGCGGAATTTGCACAAATTCACCTTTCGCAAGCTTCGCTTCCAGCATTTCAAGCCGCGCCAAAAGCGAACGGGTATCGCACTCCGTTTCGGGCATACTCGCTTTAAACACAGCCGCCTCGAACAGCACGCGCGGCAAAGCGGAATATTTCAGTTCGCTTTCCGCTTTTGCGAAAATATCCGTTGCGCGAAGAAGCGCGTTGGGGGAAGTTTCCATTGCCAACGCTTGCAATTTCTCGAAGTTATCTTTTGGCAACCCCAAAAGTTCTCTCGCCCCGCGGCAAGAACGGGCGATCGCGCATTGATTGAGAAAATTCAGCACGTCGGAAACGAGCATTCCCACGCTCTTGCCCGCCGCCAAAAACTTTTCCGTTTCTTCAATCGCCGCGCCGCTATCCCCTTGTAAGATCGCGCCGCAAAGCGCGTAAACGCCGTCGAAATCGGCGTTCCCAAGCACTTCCGTTACGTCCTTATAGGTCAGCTTCCCGCTAGAAAACGAAACGCAGGTATCCGCGATCGAAAGCATATCGCGCACGCTTCCCGCGCCCGCTCTGGCAATCGCCGCGATCGCTTCGCCGTCGTATTTTTTACCGATACTGTCGAATACGAACCGCAATCTTTTTTCCAAATCCTCTTGCGGGATCAGCTTAAAATCAAAGCACATACAGCGGGATAAAATGGTCGCGGGGATCTTGTGCGCTTCCGTCGTCGCCAAAATAAACACGGCGTGGCGGGGCGGTTCTTCCAGCGTTTTCAAAAGAGCGTTAAACGCCTGCACCGAAAGCATATGCACTTCGTCGATAATATACACTTTGTATTTTCCCGAAACGGGCGGGTATTGCACCTTTTCGCGCAAATCGCGCATCTCGTCCACGCCGTTATTCGAAGCGGCGTCGATCTCGGTGATATCAAGATTATCGGGGGAAGCGAGCGCACGGCAGGTGGCACATTTTCCGCATGGCGAACCGTCTACGGGGTTTTCGCAGTTGATCGCCGCCGCAAAAATTTTCGCAATACTCGTTTTTCCCGTGCCGCGAGGCCCGCAAAAAAGATACGCGTGCCCCACTTTGCCGCTTTCGATCTGGTTTTTTAAAACGGTTACGATATGTTCCTGCCGAACCACGCTTTTCAAATCGGTCGGCCGAAACGTACGGTATAATGCAAGATGCGACATAGCTCCTCCTTATTTTTTCACAAGATTTTGCAGCTTTTTCTTGCTGCGCTGTATGGCGTTATCCACGCTCTTTTCCGTCCTGCCCGTAACGGCGCAGATCTCCGCGCAACTCATTCCTTCCATGTACATTACGATGATACGGAATTCAAAATCGGAAAGCGCGCGGTTCATCTTTTGTATAAACTCGCGGCGGTCTTCCAGCATAATCATTTTTTCTTCGGGACTGTCGTCGAACAGATCCCAATCGCTATCAAAAATAGATACGTAGTTATTGAGCGGCACGTTTTTCAATCTTGCCGACGATTTCACCGCGTCGATCATACGCCGCGTGATACAAAGGAACGCAAAGCTTTTAAACTGCGCGCCGTTCTCTTCGGGCGAATAATCCCCAATGGCGTTGTAAAGCCCGATCATTCCCTCTTGGATAAGGTCCTCCGTTTCGCCGCCCGCAAGGAAAAACCCGCGCGCGCGGCGGCGCACCGTATCGCCGTAGCGAACGAGCAATTCTTCCATCGCCGCCTTATCCCCCGATTGCGCCCGCTTTACAAGCGCCTCGTCCGTTGCCGTTTTCTTCTTTTCCACGCTTTCCCTCACGATAAACGCTTTCTCACCACTTCGTACGCCGCGATCCCCAGCGCCACGGAAGCGTTCAGCGAATTGACTTTTCCTTGCAGGGGGATCGACAGCACCTTATCGCATTTTTCCTTCGTCAAACGCTTCACGCCGCTATCCTCGCCGCCGACGATCAGCGCGATATTGCCCGAAAAATCCTCGGCGTAAATATCCTCGCCGCCCGCTTCGAGCGCATACACCCAATACCCGTTTTTTTGCAAGGTTTCCACCGTTTGGTTCAAATTCGCCACACGCGCCACCTTCATATGCTCCGCCGCACCTGCGGAAATACGGATCACGCTTTCCGTTACGGGCGCGCCGCCCGTTTTGGGGATCACCACGCCGTCCGCGCCCGCACATTCCGCCACGCGGAGAATACTGCCCAAATTATGCACGTCCTCGATGCCGTCGCAAAGCACGATAAAACCGCCCTTTTCGCTCTTTTTTGCGGCGATGATCTCGTCTAAATCGAAATACTCGTAATCGGTGGTAAACGCGATCACGCCTTGATGGCGGCGCGTTTCGCTTTCTTTATCAAGCACCCGCTTGTCCACGAATTGCACGCGGATATTTTTCTTTCTCGCTTCCGCGAAAATAATAGCGAGCGAGCCTTGCGGCGTACCCTTTTCGCCCTTTTCCAATAAAATTTTATCGATGTTTTTGCCCGTTTTGAGTAGCTCAATAACGGCGTTTCTTCCTTCCGTTTTCATATCCTTATTCCTTTTTATAAGCTCGGTTTGAACGCCTGCGGGGATTTTTCTACGGCGAACAGAGAATCGCTCGCCACCCCGAGTAGCTCGTCGATACGCGCCTTTTCCCCGATGAGGTACAAATACCCAAGCACCGCTTCAAAACCCGTCGAACGGCTATACTCCGCCGCCGAAGCGTGCTTGCTTTTCGTCGCCTTTTTCGCGTTTCTGCCGCGGCGATAAATTTCCTCTTCTTCCTCGGTAAAAAGCGGCAACACCTCGTTTAGAAAAGCGCTTTGCCCTTCCGCGGAAACGACTTTTGCCGCCGCGCGCTGAAACTCCGCCGCCTTGCCGCCGCCCGAAAGCACGAGCCGCTTCCTTACGTACAGCGAATACACCGCGTCGCCCACGAACGCCAACACGACGGGATTGATACGCTTTGCTTCCTCTTTGGAAAGTACGCTATCGAAATCGATCACGGCAAAACCCTCCCACTTTTTCCATTCTATTGCTCATTATAGCATAAAGACCGAAAAATGACAAGCGATTGCACGCGTTTTTGACGATTTGCGGGCGCGAAAATTACACCGTTTCCCAAAGGGAAAGATTTTTGATCACCCCCGCCGCGATCCGATCGACGAGCTTTTTCTGAAAATCGTCGCTGACGAGCAACGCTTCGTCCTTGGCATTAGATAAAAAACCGCATTCCACGATTACCGACGGCGCCGAGAGCTTGAGCATAAAATAATCCCCCGTCATCGCCTTTCGCGCCTTGACGGAGTGCGCGCCATACAGCTCGTTCAGTTCCGTTTGTAACCCCTCGGCAAGCGCCTTGCCTTGCTCGCTGCCCTGATCGTAAAACACTTGCGCGCCCCGTTGCGAACGCGACGGAAAAAAGTTTTGATGCACGGAAATCACGCAAAGCGGGGAAGCTCCCTCGCAAATTTCTTTGCGTTTTTGCATATCCCGCCGCTTAAATCCGGGCGCAGCGGTATCGTATAGCCCGCCCTCGGTACGGCGCGTCATCACCACTTCATACCCCGCGTCCGAAAGCTTTGCTTGCAGTTTTAAACTGATCGCAAGATTCAGATCGCTTTCCTTGATCCCCGTAACCACGCCCGTTACGCCCCCGTCGATCCCGCCGTGTCCCGCGTCGATCACGATCGTCATTTCGGGCGTTGCCGAAACGCGCGCGGGAAGCGCAAGCGCCGAAAAGCAAAGCCCGATCGCACCTAAAAACCCGATTACCACGGCGAGCGCCGCGGCGATTAAAGAACGCTTTCTCATACCATTACCATATGCGAAAAACGGGCAAACTATGAAAACAGCCGCGTTTTCGACAAAACGGGCGGCTGTTTTTTCTTTTTCGTCTTTTTTTTGAGGATAAGAAAAAATATAATGAAAGTATGAATATGCTTTTATCCGTTCAAGCCCTTTACGGTGCGCTTTGGCTGTTGTTTTTCTTTGCGTTTTGCTTTTTTGCCGTACATTGCGTGCGGTATTTTGCCAAGCCGAAACAAAAATCTAAACAACAGCCCGATCAAACGCCCCCGCCGAAGGCGCAGGAAACTCCGTCCCCGCAACCCGTTTACTATATCGTGGAAAAAAAGAGCAAACGCCCCAAGGCGAAATATTCCGATCCCAAACAAATACATTTTCAATAGAAAAACGCCCCGATCGTTTCGGAGCGTTTTTTGCGTTCAATGCGTACCTGTACGCGGTTAATCTTCATATTTTTCCATATTTTGCCCGTCCGCCCAAAGCCGTTCGAGGTGATAGAAAAGCCGCGTATCGTCGTTGAAAATATGCACGATCACGTCGCCGTAATCGATCACCGCCCATCTTCCGTCGCGTACGCCTTCCGTCCTCGTAGGCTCTAAACCGAATTCCTTTTCGATCAGCTCTTCCACTCGTTCACCCATCGCGCGAATTTGCGGCGCGTTCGAAGCGGAAGCGATCACGAAATAATCGCAAATCGCCGTTTTTTCACGCACGTACAGCGTAACGATATCCTTGCCGCGTTTTTCACTCAACGCACGGCAAGCCGCCAAAGCCAAATTTTTACTCGTTTCCAAAGACATAGTGATTTCTCCTTATTCTTTATTTTCTTTTTTTTGATAATATTCGCAGGCGTCCAACGTTTTTTGATAGATCTCGCCGCCACCGCGCTTTAAATATTTCACCGTTTCCTGCAACGCCACCCGCAAACACTCGTCTAAATCTTCCCAAAAAAGCTTGCGCAGCAGCTCTACGCCCTCGTACGAACGTTCCTCTTCCACCAGATCGGCAAGAAAGATCAGCTTGTCCAGCTTCGACATTCCCACTTTGCCGCTCGTATGGCATTCGATCGCGGAAAGCACCTCTTCGTCTGTAACGCCCAAAACTGTTTTCGCCACGAACGCGCCAGCGTATTGATGAAGCACGGCGGGCGGCACGCCTTTCGGCGGCGTAAAGCCTTCCAAATATGGGCTATCGGCAGACAGGTTTTTCGCACAGTCGTGCAAAAGCGCGGCTTGTATCGCTTGCTTTTCGGGGATTTTTAAGCTGTTTGCACGCTTCGCCGCAAGCAGAGCCACGCGTACGCTGTGCGCCCTTCTATTCGGTTTTTCCATCGCCAAAGCGGGCGTTGCGCCAAAAATCTCATACAGGCGGTTTTCGCGGATATACGCCGCCGCTTTTTCCCCGACGAACGGCGTTAAATCCTCCCCTGCCCCTGCCAAAACGCGTATTTTCGTAGAGGAAATATCCTTTCCCTCGTACGGGATCACGGCGAAGCTTTGACCAAATCGTTCCTCAAACGCCGCGCCCTCTTTTTGCCGCCAGCCGACCTCTTCCGCTCTCGCGCAGACGGCGAGCGTTGCCAAAGACAATATTTCTTCGGGACGTTTCCAAGTAGGAAAATCGCGGAGCATATCCGTGCCAACCAAAAAGAACAGCTCGGCGTCGGGATACAGCGATCGAAAATGCCGCAAGGTGAGATAAGTATAACTCGTCCCCCCGCGCGAAATCTCGTAATCGCTGACAAAAACGCCGTCTATCCCCTCGAACGCCAAACGGCAAAGTTCCAATCGGCAACGGTCGGGCGAAAGCGTTCTGCCGCTTTTATGCGGCGGCGCAAAGGCGGGCATAACGAACAGCTTTTCCAAGCCAAGTTCCTCTTTCGCTCGCCGCGCAAGCGCGATATGTTCGGTATGCACGGGGTCGAACGAACCGCCGAAAACGCCAATCCTCATAAACTTTTTCCTCACTAAGTATATTATACAATATATTTTGCTCTTTTTCAAGTTTAAAAAGCTTTTTTTTCGGCAAAAATTGCAAAAAAGGAGCAAGAATGAAAAAAACCGCCTATTTTTCCGATATTATCTTCACTTTCACCGTCGTATTTTTGCCGCTACTATGCTATTTACGGTATCTTTCCGTGCCGCTTTTGCCCGCGTTTCTTTGCGCCGCTTTGGCGGGCGTTGCCGTCGCGCTGTTCGCCGCCGCGATCCTGCAAAAACGCTCCCGCCGCGCGGAGCTTAAAAGCCGCGAACAGGCGGAAGCGGAAAAACTCGCGTTGCATTTTGCTTTGCTTACGCCCTATCAAGCCGCTTCCTTTTTCAAAAAACAGTTTGCGCCGTTTTTCGATAGCCAAACCGCCGAGATCAAAAAAAGGCAAGGGCGCTATTTTTTGGAAAGCGAGGAATTTTTCTGTTATCTTTGCTTTACCGCCGCCCCCCTTTCTTCCAACGAGGCGTTACCCCTGCTCAGCGCGCTCAGCGATAAAAAAAAGGCGCTCTTTTGCAACCGTCTAAGCGGCGAAGCGGAAGAATTTTTGCGCCGCTTCGACGTGCAAACGGTTACGATTGAAGAAATTTACCTCGCCTTAAAAAGCGAAGCCGCGCTTCCCGAAACGCTGAAAGGCGAAAGCGCCTTTTCAAAAAAAAGAAAACGGCGGTTTTCGCTGTGGCTGAAAAAAAGCAATTCTTCCCGTTTTTTGCTTGGGGGCGCAATGCTTTTGCTTTCGTCGCTGTTCGTGCCGTTTCCCTATTATTATTTGATCTTCGGGGGGATTTTAGTGCTTTCCGCCGCGCTCGTGCGCGTGTTCGGTTACCGATAAAAACGCCCTACCCAGGTATGCGATGACGTCGGTTGCCGCCAGTGAATATTCCCCAATCTCACGGGTTGCCAACTCCGCCGCTCTGCCGCAAAGATACGCCCCTGCGCACGCGCCGTCGAAGCCTTGCAGCGCGGAAGCGCAAAGCCCCGCGATCACGCCCGACAACACGTCGCCGCTGCCGCCCTTTGCCTGTCCCGCCGTGCCCGTGGCGCTGATCGCCGTGCGAACGCCGTCGGTAACGATCGTGGACGCACCCTTTAAAAGCACCGTTACGCCGTGCCGCGCCGCAAATTCTTTGGCGAGCGAAATGCCGTTTTCCAACACTTCCTTCACTTCCCTTTTCGTAAGCCTTGCAAATTCGCGAGGATGAGGCGTGATCACCACTTCACAGCCTTTCTTTTGAAAGATCGTTTCCAATTCCTCCGCGCGGTATTCCGCCAAAGAATTGAGTGCGTCCGCGTCTAACACGAGCGTTCCTTGATGATTTTCCATCAAATATTCCGCGCCGCGCGCGACTTCTTCCGAAACGCCCAAGCCCATTCCGTACGCCGCCGCGCCTTGGGGAACGGACGATAAAACTTCCTCGTCAAAGCGCATCTGTTCGCCCTCGCAAAGCGGCACGAGCAACGCTTCGGGTACTTTGAGCATAAAATAGGGCAAAACGCCCTTGGGCGCGTAAAGCGCCGTATAGCCCGCGCCGCTTCTCAGCGCAGCCGCCGTGGAAAGGTACGCCGCACCCGTATATTGCAAGCTCCCCGCAATCACGCTCGCCCTGCCGTAGCTGCCCTTATGCGTGTTGCGCTTGCGACGGGGCAGCAACGCGCCGATCTCGCTATCTTCTAATAGGTGCGCATAGCCGTTGCCCTCGCAATCGAAATCGGGAAGCATGATCCCGATATCCGCGCGCAAAATGTCCCCGCTGTGATCCAAGCCGTCGCCAAGCACCGCGCCCGCCTTGATTTCCCCGATACAAAGAGTAACGTCCGCGTCCACCGCGCCGTAGTATGCGCAGCCGTTATCGCCGCAAACGCCCGAGGGGATATCCGCGGAAAGAATTTTCGCGCCCCGTTTTTTGAGCGCGTTAATACGGCGGATTGCCGTTTCCACCCGCTCGTCCTCGCGCGGGGTATAGCCTGTGCCGAACAGGCAATCGACGACGAGCGCATAATCGTTTTCGGGAATTTCCTCGTGCAGTTTCCCGCCGTTCATCACAAATTCCGAAAGATTCAGCTCGCATTCGTGCGAGCGTTTTTTTGCAATCAAAACGCCGTCGACCTCTCGCCCCGAAAGCAACAGCAATCTGCCGCAAACAAACCCGTCGCCGCCGTTGTTGCCGCCGCCCATTACGCACAAAATTTTGCCCGTGGGCGCAAGGGAAACCGCCGCTTCGAAAAGCGCGTTGCCCGCACGTTCCATCAATTCCAAAGCGGGCACGCCCAAATGCTCTATGGTAAATTTATCCGCTTCGCGCATTTGCGCGTTCGTCAATACGTATTTCATCTATAAACTTTCCTTTGCGATCGATACTTCGCCGTAGGCGAAAACTACTTTTTCCCCTTCGCGCTCCGCGATCAGCTCCCCCCGCTCGCTCACGCCGAGCAAACGCACCTCTTGCGTTTTTTCTCCAACGGATAATTTTACCCGTTTCCCGATATACCCCAAACGAGCGGTATAATCCTCATAAGAAAAGGGCGAAAAATAATTTTCAAGCAGCTCCTTTTCCACCGCCGAAAGCCCGTGCTTTTTGCCCGTCAGCCCGTACACGGTGGCGGCAATTTCCGAAAGCTCCTCTTCCAAACGGTTGTTCACGTTCAAACCGATCCCCACGACGGAACAAGAAATTTCGCCTCCGCAAAGCGTATTTTCGATCAAGATCCCGCAGATCTTTTTGCCGCCGATCAAAATATCGTTGGGCCATTTTACGACGGGCGAAAGCCCTAATTTTTCCAACGTTTTGCAAACGGCGACCGCCGCGCGCGCCACTTCGAAAAACGCTTGCCTTGCGGGAATTTTCCGATTGCATAAAAGCAAAGATAGATACAATCCCCCCTCGGCGGAAGAAAAACTACGCCCTTTCGTGCCCTTGCCGCCGCTTTGCGACTTTGCAATCACAACGGCGTTTTCATTTTTTTCGCGCAACGCCCTGGCGTAATCCTGCGTAGAAGGAAGCTCGTCGAAACGGTAAAATTGTAAACGCTGTTCTCCGTTCATCGCGTACACGCCCCCTTTATTCGTATTCGTCAAGCGTTTTAAACGCCTCGATCGCGCTCTTTGCCGTATCGTAATCAAAGCCCTTGGAAAGCAAATGCCGATACGCCTTTTGCAAAGTGAGCGCGTCCGCTTCTTTACCTCGCAAGTATTTTTGCAAAATAGTTTTCGCCGCTTCCAGCTGTTCCTCGCCGTCGATCTCCCCGATCGCCGCTTCGATGCTTTCTTCCGCAATTCCCTTGCTTCTAAGCTCCATTTTAATCAATCTGCCGCCCTTTTTCTTCGCGCTTTGTTCGGCGTAGCGCGCCGCGTATTCCGCGTCGTCCACAAAGCGGTATTCGCGCATTTTTTCCAACACGTATTCGATCGTCGCGGGCAAATACCCTTTCTTTTTCAAAAAGTCCGCGATCTGCTTTTCCGTTTTTTGCGAAGCGGAAATATGCGTGAGCGCCTTATCGAGCGCCGTGGATTTTTCGCTTTCCAGCTGTATCTCGTTTAAAAAAGCGGGATCGACCGTTTTTCCCACTTTCAAGCGGTACTTCACCGTCGTTTCCAGCTTCAAGCCGCAATAAAAAACGCCGTCAATAAAAATATTGCAACGCGTTTTATCCTTTATTTGCGGTGTGATCGCCGTAATCTCGCTCAATCCCCTGCCCTCACTTTTTGAAATTTCCTACATTTTACCACGAAAACAACCGCTTGTCAACCCCTGCCGTTTACAGAAAAAATTTTTCCGCGGAAAAATTTCATTTTTTGCGGGAATAGGGTTTACAAGCGGAAAGAAAAGTGATAAAATAATAGTAGCGAATACTTTAAGAGGATTGATTTATGGAAAAAGAAGTTTTTATCGTAGATTTCGAGGGCGTAAAAGCGGAACTTCCCGTAATGCCCCTGCCCAGCGGCATTCGGATCGCGTTTTTCAACCTGCACGGCAACAGCGCGCTCACCGAACACTGCGCAAAGCTTTTGGCTAAACGCTTGCAGGGCGCTTGCGACGTGGTGATCACCGCCGAATCCAAGGGCTTGCAGCTTGCGCACTGCGTGGCAAGGGAGCTTGGGCAAGATATGTACGCCGTGGCGAGAAAGAGCAAGAAGCTGTATATGCAAGACGGGATCGACGTAACCATCGAATCCTCTATCACGACGGGCAAGGAACAAAAGCTGTACCTTTCCAAACACGACGTGGAGCTGATCAAGGGCAAACGCGTGGCGATCGTGGACGACGTTGTTTCTACGGGCGCGTCCCTTTCGGGCTTGGAAGCAATCGTGAAAAAGGCGGGCGGCATTTTGGTGCAAAAAGCATTCGTGTTAGCCGAGGGCGACGCCGCGAACCGCGACGATATCCTCTATCTTGGCACGATCCCCCTGCTTTAAAAGATATTTTTAGCAAATTTTTACTGATGCGGAAAGAATTTTTTCTCCGCATCTTTATTTTTTTGGCAGTAATACTTGCAATTTTCCCGATTATACGCTATAATGAGTATTAGCAAAGCATAGCTTTATATATCGTCGCACGCGTCGCGTGCGTGGAACTTTCTTATAAGGAGCTAAAATTATGGCAAAGAGAGAAAGAAAAGAAAAACCGAAGAAGAAAGGCGGGTTTTTGGGCAAACTCGTTTCCCTGCTCTTGGGCTTTATCCTCGGCGTGGTCAGCACGCTCGGCGGGATCGTGGGGCTTGGGTACGTGCTCGTTTCGCAGGTTACCGTAAAGGACGCCGTGAACACCGCGAACGATCTTACGGGCGCGAATATCAATTATCTTGACTACATAACCGAAGAATACGCAAACAACAGCATTTTGGGGCTTGTCGGCGTGATCGGCGAGGTAGCCGCCGATTTTTCGAGCGGCGAAGGCTCGTTTGAGGATTTGGAAAAAATTTCCCCGATGGTGAGAACGGGCGTGGAAGAAATGGCGAAGAGCCTTTCCGACTTTGGCGTGAACGTCGAAGTGGATAGCCTGATGAAGACGAAAATTTCCGAGTTGGGCACCTTCCTGCAAAACACGGTGAACGGCATCGAGCTTGCAACGATGCTGGAAAAGGCTACGGGCAATCCCGCGACGGGCATCATTGCGCTTCTTTGCTACGGCGAAGAGGGCGTGAACTACGTTGTGGAAACGAACGAGGAAACGGGCGAGCAAACGATCAGAATGCTCGGCGATAACGCCCCCACCACGATCAGTTCGCTGACGGGCGAAAACGGCATTGCCGATCTTTTGAACGATATTTCTTTCGCTTCCCTTTTGGAAAGCGCGGGTGGCGCGAACGCGAGCGATTCGATCATGCGCGCGCTGTTGTACGGCGTGGAAAACGAGGATTATATCTACGACGAGGAAACGCAAACGGTTACGCCTCTTCCCCTTTCCTACGGTTTTGATAACGAGAAGTTCACCGATAAGGACGGCAACGAATATATAAAAGCGGACGGCAGCACGGTTTGGACGAACGAAAACGGATATACGATCTCCGCAGTAACGGAAGCGGGTAGCGTTTATCAATACGAGGTAACGAAAGACAGCGCGGTGATCTATAAGCTTTCCACGCAAAACACCGCGGAAGCCGCTCCCGCAACGCTTTCGACGGAAACGACGGCGTATTATGCGTATATCGACGACGTATTGCAATACCGCCGCGGACTTTTGATCGGCGATCTTTTGGGCGAGGGCGACGGCATTACGGGCGCAATCGGCGGCTTGCGATTAGCCGACCTTTTGGGCGTGGACGAAAGCACGGACGATACCATTTTGAAAACGCTCTGCTTTGGCGAGGACGGCGAAACACCCGTTACCCTCGGCGATCTTTTGAACAATAATATCAACTTCACAGATCTGGTCAACGGACTCGCGCTTGCGGACGTTCTCGGCATCGAAAGCCCGCTTGCAACGGACGTAGAATCGCTGATGATCATTTTGGCGTACGGCGAGGAAAACACGCATTGGCAAAAAGCCGAGAACGAGGACGGTTGGGAATTTATCGGTGAAAACACAAAGCGCACGATCAAAGATCTGACCGATTCCGAAGCCGACCTTTTCAACAGCATTTCCTTGGCGGCGATCCTCGGCATTACGAAAGAAGACGGCGCGGATAAGATGATGCTCGCGCTCGCGTTCGGGGAAAAGGGAATCAACTACGCATTTGACGGCACTTTCCAAATGCTTTCGAAAAAATATTATCTCGTAAACGGAACGGAAGTATACGATCAAACGAATACGAAGGTGGGCACGGCGAACACCGCAACCGACCCGTATACCTTTACCACGAGCGGTGAAACGCCTATTACCAAATACCTTGTAAGCGACGGCGAAGACGGGTATTACGCATATGCGACCGCAGAGGACGCGGTGACGGGCAACAATCCCGAAACCCACGCAAAAACGACGGTGGGCGATCTGCAAAGCGGCATTACCGACAAGATCAACAATATCACCCTCGCTTCCGTATTGGATATCGACCTGTTCAGCACTCCCGCGCCCGACGCGTTGATGGCAGCGCTTGCCTTCGGCAACGAGGGAACGCACTACGCGCTTGATACGAAAAACAAAACAATCGAATGGAATACGATGACTGATAAAGCGCCGCTGAAATACCGCGCGAGAACGATCGCGGATATGCAAAACGCGGGCGATCTGATCAACGAAATTTATTTGGACGTTGCGTTGCAATTAAACGCAAGCTCCCCCGGCGTGCTTCTTTCGCTTGCTTACGAGGAATATTCGATCGTAAACGGCGAGATCGTTGCCGATAACGAACACCGCCGCACCGTGTCCGCGTTGACGGGCAGCAACGGCGCTTCGCTCATCAACGAGATCGAGCTGAAATCGATCATGACGAATATCAAGACGGACGATAAGATCATGATGTTCTTTGCGTACGGGCAAGACGGCGTGCATTGGACGGACAGCAACGGCGACGGAACGCCCGAAATGTTGCAAATGCAATTTGCGACGAAGAACGGTAAGGCGTACGACGTATACGGAAACGAACTTCCCAATTCGCAAGTAACTACGCAAAGCGGTATTACGGGCATTGCGTTCGGCTCCGACGTAAACGATCTGCAAAAATACGCGTTAGTAGGTACGACGGGCAGAACGGTGAAGATCGACGGCGAAGAAATTGATCTTTATTATGCGCACACGACGGACGGTACTTCGCTGACAAAAGCCTATTATTCCCCGCGCACGGTGGGAGAATGGAGCGACGAAAACTCCACGGCGATGAACGATATGATGAAGGCGCTGACGATTGCGGACTGTATCGGGGAAGAAGCGGCAAATTCGAGCAGTATTTTGAAGCATCTTTCCACCTACCCCATCGGCGAGCTTGCCGATAAAATGGAAACGCTTTCCATTCAAGAAGTAATGACGGACGACGTATACGAGTTGCAACACTTCGAAGTTTCCAACGGAATATATACGCGCGTTTCCGAACAAACGGGAACTTCCAAGCAAATGTATTCTTATGCAGTGGTAACAACGAACAGCGACAGCACAACCTTATCTTATACCTATTATCCTTTGGAACGGGTTGAATCGCCCATTTACGATACGGACGGCACGACGGTGATCGGCTATTACTACACCTACAAATTTATCGAAAACAACTATCCTGCGGGATATACGACGGAAACGCCCGTTGCAATCAAAAAAGGAGATCAAACCGTTGCCACCGTTTATACGTATACGGGCGATGGCGTGAGCGCTCTCACCCCTACCGCGCTCAACGGAACCTGGAAATATTTGCTTATTGAAAGCGATACGAAGGTGGAACGCTCGTATTCGCTGAGCAATATGGATCTTGCAATCCGCAATATGACGAGCAATATCCAAAGCGCAACCTTGAACGAGCTGCACCAAGACGGCGTTATGGATTTCAGCGAAAGCGACGCAGGACACAAAGATTTCAGATCCCACGAAATTACCTATACGATTACTTTGCAACTTGGATTAGTAGCAAAAGTATACGCCGTTAGCTACGACGATCACAATGAAAACAATGAATTTGACGAAGGGGAAGAAATCCTTACTTGGGACGATAAAAACAACAACGGCTACTACGACTATACACACGGTGAAACCGTATTGACTTGGAACGACGCCGACGGCGACGGTGTATACGATGAAGGAGATACGATCCACTATTACGAATACGCAGACGGCACGGTAAAATGGAAAATCGGGGAACTGACTGTTGCCGAGCTGATGGACTATGCGGGCGATATGATCAACTTCTTAGATAACTTGAGTGTAGTCAGCCAAAACGGCTAATACAAAGAGAGGGCTTCGGCGCTCTCTTTTTTGCGTAAAAAAGACGGAAAAACAAAGAAAAACGCGTATAAATCGATTGACTAATTATTGGAAATGGGGTATAATAATACTACGCGGCTTAAAAAAGCCGATTACCTTGCTTGCAGAGAAGGCAAGCCGAATAAGACCAGGAGGTGAACGTAATGGCTAAATACGAAATGTTGTATTTGCTGAACAACGATTCTACGGAAGAAGTGAAAGCAGCCGAAATCGCGAAATACGAAAACATCGTAAAAGACGCGGGCGGCGTTGTCGTTTCTACGGACAAATGGGGCGTGAAGAAAACCGCTTACCCCATTAAGTTCAAGAACGAAGCTTACTACGTATTGATGACGTTCGAAGCAAATGCGTCCGTACTTACCGAACTTGATCGCGTTGCCGGTATCGACAGCGAAGTATTAAGACGTATGGTAACGAAAGCGTAAAAAAGATAAGGTGGAATTATGAACAAAGTATTTTTAATTGGCAATTTAACGCGTGATCCCGAGCTTGCCGAAACCGCTTCCGGCGTGGCAAGATGCCGTTTTTCGATCGCTGTAAACCGTAATTATACGAGCGGCGACGGCGAAAGACAAACCGACTTTTTCAACTGCACCGCTTGGCGCGGACAGGCTGAAACGATCGCGCGGTACACGAAAAAAGGCAACAAAGTTGCCGTAACGGGCAGTATCGAGCTTCGCAACTACGAAGACAATCAAGGCGTAAAGCGCACCGCCGTGGATATCAACGTGCAGGATATCGAATTCCTCACGCCTCGCGGAGACGACAGCTTTGAAGGAAGCGATCCTGCTCCCCGTTCCAACGCCGCGCCCAGAAAGAAGCCCGTGCTTCAACCCATGGACGACGACGGCGACATTCCCTTTTAATGTTTAAGGGAGCACAAATAATTTAAGGAGTATAAAGCTATGGAAGAAAAAGCACCCGTAAAAAAGGTTTATAAGAAAATGCCCCGCAAAAAGGTATGCGCTTTCTGCCAAGAAAAGATTTCCGAGATCGATTATAAGGACGTGAACCGTTTGAAGAAATTCATTACGGAAGGCGGCAAAATCGTTCCCCGTAGAATGAGCGGCACCTGCGCGGCACACCAAAGACTTCTTGCAACCGCAATCAAGCGCGCAAGAATCGCTTCGTTGCTTCCCTTCAAAGGTGAGTAAGTAAAAAACAAAAGCTTCCTTTTAAAGGAAGCTTTTATTTTTTTACGTGAATTGCTTGCTATACAAGCGTGAATTTTCGCTAACGCTCAGTGAATTGCCGCCATTGGGCGGCGTTGCGGAAGAATTTTAAACCGTCATTGCGAGCGAGAAAACCCTCTCCCCTTGTCATTGCGAGCCTACGCAGTAGGCGCGGCAATCCCATAAAATATTTCCATAACGCCGCCATAGGCGGCAATTCACAAAAAACGAACGTTTTTCAATTCACGCGCCGCACGGCGCAATTCACGATTGCCTTGGCAATCAATTCACAAATTATGCCGCATTGATACGAGATTGCCGCGGCGGCTACGCCGCCTCGCAATGACAGTTTAATCGTTCCGTAACAAACAAAAAACGGCGAAATCGCCGTTTTTTATTTGTTTATGAAAATCAAAGCAAATAATAAGGAAGCTCGCCGCCGAGTTGAATACCGCCGCTCACGGGCTTTTTCGCCGCTTTTGCGGCAGGCTTTTTCTTCGCGGTTTTTTTCGGCGCGGGCGTTTTTACTTCTTCCACCGCTTCCGTGCTGTTTTCCATATCGGGCGCAGTCGTTTGCACTTTGGAATAGCCGTTGTTTTGCACTCTTTTGATCGCGTTCTTACCGATTGACATTTTTGATAATCTCCTTTGTAAGTTCTATGTATTCAAGCGCGCTGCGGCTCGTCTTGCGATAAGCCACGACGGGTTTGCTGTTATCCTGCGACCATTCGATCGCGCTGTCTACGCGCACGTAGGTTTCGAACAAATACACACCTTCCATCGCTTGCAGCGTTTCCAGCGTTTGTTTGAAATATTTCTTTCTTTCATCCGCTTTGGTAACGGCGATTCCCAACACCTTTAAATTGGGAGAAAGCTCTAAAACTTTATGATAGAAATCAAACAGGTTGGCAAGCCCGAACAGTCCCCAAGGGCTAGCTTCTACAGGAATCAAGATAGAATCGGAAGCGCACATAATATTCATCACCCAACCGCCGAGCGTGGGGGGCGCGTCGATCAAAATATAATCATAATAGCCCTTGGCGCGGACGGGTTCCAAACATTTTTTCAAGATCCACTCCCGTTGCCATTTCGTAAACAGATCAAATTCGATACTGCTCATCAGCGAGGTGGACGGCACCATGTCCAAGCCCTCGTAGCCCGTTTCCACGATATACGCAGAAAGGTCGCGTTCGCTCTTGATCGCCTCGTAAATATTTTTTCCGTTTTGCGCAAATTCGAGCGCTTTTTCTTCGTCGAAATAGGAAAGGGTGAGATTTTGCTGCATATCGCCGTCGATCAAAAGAACCTTTTTGCCCATCGCCGCAAGCGCGCAGCCTACGTTGGAGCAGGTGGTTGTTTTGCCGCTGCCGCCCTTATTGTTCGCAAACGCGATCACTACCGTTTTGCTCATCGCTGTCCTCCTCTAAAAATTTCACCAACGCTTCCAAGCCCTCGCCCGTGATTGCGCTGACGGGAAACACCTTTTTACAACCCGCCAAATGCAGCCAGCGCGTAACGCGTTCTACGTTCGCGTCGGGCTTATCGATCCCCGAAACGATGCCGATCACTGCACGGTTGACCATACTCGTCAAGCAGGGCGAAAAGATGGAATACGGCTCGTTCGCCGAAAGCACCAATCCCACCACGTCCGCTTCGTAGGCATACAAAGAAAGCGCGCCGCTCGTTTCCCGCCGTTCGGTGTATTCGCCCGGAGTATCGATCACGGTATCCATATAATTGATATACTGCGTTTTGAAATATTTAATTTCTTCGCCGCGCAAAGCCTGCGTAAGCGTGGTTTTTCCCGCCGCCACTCTGCCGATCAAAATGATCTTTTTCATCGCCGTTAGGTTCTCGTCAGCTCGCAACAGCTATAATGCAATTTGTTGCTGAAATATTCTCTGATCGCCGTAAACGAAGCCTCCACAGCCGAAACGCTGCCCGTGATGATCAGCGTGCCCGTAAAACGGTCTACAAATCCGATCTCCGCGCCCGAAGATTTCATTGCGATATCTGCGGCAATCACCGCGCTTTCGCAAGGGCTGACCGTCAAAACCCCGATCGCGCTTCTCGTATAGTCCGTTTTGGGATCAAGCCCCAATTTATAATACAGCACGTCGTCGGGATTGGCGATGATATGGCAAAGCGTAATTTGTTTGCCCGGTACGAGTTCTTGAATAATTCTCATATTTTCGCGAAGTTCCATTTTTAACTCCTTGATGATTGATAAAGTTGATTTTTAAATTGAAAAGCGCAAGCACAACGAAGCATTTTCTTATCAAGCTCGTTTATATACTGTAAAACGAAGCAAGACGCAAGCAAGGCAAGGCGCGCGAGCATTTCCGACGGGAGCGTACTAACTCGTACGCGAGCAAGGAAAGCGCAAGCACAACGCAGCATTGCGCAGCGTATTCTTCGTTTTACCCGCCGATCTGGCATTTGATACCGCTTTCTTCCGCCACCGCTAACAGATATTGCATACGCTCGGCGGGCGGGGGGAGAATTTCGGGCAGGGAATAACGGCGCCCCAAGCCGATATATTTATCCGAACCGAGGCGGTGATAAGGCAAAAGATGATATTCTTTCGCGCCGATCGAAGCCGCAAAGCGGGAAATGGCGCGAATATCTTCCGCCGTATCGTTCACCGTGGGAACGACGGGCGTACGAATGATAAGTTCTACGCCTCTTTCCGCAATTTTTTTTGCGTTTTCCAAGATGAGTTCGTTGGGCGCGCCCGTGTATTCTTTGTGTTTTTTGCTATCCATATGCTTGATATCCATTAAATACAGATCAAGATAGGGAAGAATTTCTTGTATTTTTTCAAAGGGCGCGAACGCCGAGGATTCCACCGCCGTATGCAAACCGTTTTCTTGCGCCGCCCTCAAAAGTGCCGCCGCGAAACGGGGTTGACCGAGAATTTCGCCTCCCGAAAGGGTAAGCCCGCCGCCGCTTCTGCGGTAATACGGTTCGTCCGCCAAAATTTCGGGCAAGATTTCTTCTACGCTCACGTCCCTGCCGACGGTTTTTTCTTTGCCGCCCTCGATCATCGTTTGGATCTCGTATTCTTGCGATTCAGGATTACAACACCAAGCGCAACGCATATAACAGCCCTTGAAAAAAACGATCGTGCGTATTCCCGGTCCGTCGTGAATGGAAAAGCGTTGGATATTGAAGATCCTGCCTTTTTCTTTCAAATAGCTCATCGCTTACCACCCCTGTTGCGTTCTGGCAATAATGTCGTCCTGCAAGGATTTGGAAAGAGTGGTGAACAGCGCGCTGTAACCCGCCACGCGCACCACGAGCGTTTTGTATTTTTCGGGGTGCTGCTGCGCGTCGATCAGCGTTTCGCGCGTAACGACGTTGAATTGCATATGCATACCCTTTTGATCGAAATACGAACGAATGAGCGCAACGAATTTCGTCAAGCCCGCCGTACCTTGCAACGCGGAAGGATGGAATTTTTGGTTCAACAGCGTGCCGTTGGAAGCCACGCCCTGTTCTAATTTCGCCACCGAATTCGCCGTTGCCGTAGGGCCTTTGACGTCTCTGCCCGAAGCAGGACCGATGCCGTCGGCAATAGGCGTATACGCAAGCCGCCCGTCGGGCGTTGCGCCCGTTTGCGCGCCCAAGGGCACGTTTGCGGATACGGGATAAAGCCCCGCTTGGAAGATACCTCCGCGGTAGTTTTTATATTTTTCCACTTCCTTGGTGTAGGTGTTCGCGACCTCTCTTGCGAACATATCCACTTCGTAAATATCGTTGCCGTATTTGGGGCAGGTTTCGTCGATCAAACGCTTGATCTCGCGGTATCTCGCCTGTTTTTCAGGCGCAATGCCGCCGCCCGTCGTTACCTGACGGTAGATCTGCATCACGATCTGTTCGTTTAGCTCGATGCCTTGGCGGGCGATCTCCGTAGCGATCTGCGCCGTGAGTTCTTCCGCTTTCTTGCCCTGTATCCCATAGCCGAAATTATGCTCCAAGGCTTCCTTGAACTCGGACATGGTTACCTTCTTCTCCTCAAACACGAGCTGTTTGATCGCGAGCAAGCCGTCGGTATTATTGGCGATCCCGAAGCCCTGCGGACCTGTAAAATTATAGACCGCGCCGCCCTCTTGCAAGGATTTTCCCCGCGCGATACAGTCGTCTACCATACACGATTGGAAAGGCAACGGACAACGCGCCGTGTGCGCCGCGTCAATGGCGTTGTTTGCATTGACAAGCAATTTGATCATATAGCTTTGTTGCGTTTTGTACGCTTCGAAGAACTGTTCGAAGGTGGTAAAAGCAGTTACGTCGCCCGTATCGGGGCCGATCTTCACGCCCTTATCCCAACCGTTCGAAAACACAAGCTCCATCGGGCGGCACATATTGAAGAACGCCGCGTCGTGCCAGCCGTCCGTTTTGCCCGCTTTTTGCGGTTCTACGCAACCGATGATACAGTAATCGCGCGCGTCTTCCAACGTCAAGCCCCTTGCCATAATAGCGGGAATGATGATCTCGTCGTTATAGTACGCCGGCAAGCCCGTACCCAAACGGGTGAGCGCCGCCGCTTTTAACATAAAGGATTGCGGCGTACCGTTCCAAACGCGCACGGAAATCGAAGGCTGAGGCAGAGGCACGTGCATAGCCGCCTCCAAGCACATATACGAAAGATCGTTCGTCGCGTCCATGCCGTGGATATTTTGACCGCCGACGATCAAATTTTGGAACATACCGTAGCCCGCAAAGCCGTCTGCCGAACCTGCGTCGCGTACTTTGTTGACGTCGTTGAGCTTCACCCAAATACAGTCGATCAGTTCTTGCGCCTGCTCGATCGTAATCTTGCCCCCGTCTATATCCTTTTTATAATAGGGATACATGTATTGATCGAATCTGCCGGGCGAAATGGAATGTCCACTCGATTCCACCTGCAACAAAAGCTGTACGAACCAGAACGATTGACAGGCTTCATAAAAGCTCGTCGCGGGAAATTCGGGAACGCGCGCGCAATTTTTCGCAATCGTGCGGAGTTCTTCCCGTCTGACGGGGTCTGTTTCTTGATTGGCTTTTTCCATGGCGAGTTTTGCATATCTTCTCGCGTACTCGATCACCGCTTCACAGCTTTCGATGACGGCGTACAAAAAGTTACTTCTTTGGATATAATCGCCGTCGGATACCTCTAATTTTTCAAGCGCCGCCGTCGCTTCCGCGATAATGCCGCGATAGCCTTTTGCGAGCACTTTATCGTACTGCACGCAAACGTGCCCGATCCCATTATAGAAATAGTTGCCGGGCGTGAAAATGCCGTGCACGGTGAACGCCGCGTACGCTTCGGGGGACATATTCGCCTTGGCAAGATCGCTGTTCGTCTTGCCTTTCCAATACGGATACGCCGCGCGAAGCTCGGATTTCGTTTGTTCGCTGATATAAAAAGGATCAGCCGCGCGCGTTGCCACCGTATCGAATTCCGCTTCCAACCATTCGTAGGAATATTCGGGGAACACCTGACAGCCGCGAGGCGCAACCGTCGCGCTGCCCACGATCAGCTCTTGATCGCGAATGACGATGGGGATATGGCGCAAAATATGCGCGAACGCCGCGCTGCGGCGACGAATGATCGGCAACGCTTCCGTTTGCTGATAGCTTTCCGTTACCAAAACGCCGCGAGCCGATTCGATTTCGGGCATTTTTTCGTATAACGCGGCGATCAATTGATCGATCCTTGCGCTTTTTTCAAGTACGAATTTGATATTTTCCATAGCTGAATTTCCTACTTAGATTTGATCCCAAAGCTCCTCGTGGGGCGCGGCGATCACTGCGCTTGAAGAAAGCGTGCCCGCCGTTTTTGCGAAGTTTACGCCCGCTTCGATCGCCGCCGTAACGTCGCCGACCTCGCCCGTAACAAGGAATACGCCCTTGCCGCCCATACCGCGCGAAACGCGGAGATCGTAAATTTCCACGCGCGCCGTTTTCACGGCGATATCCGCCGCCTTGATACAGGTTGCCGCCGAAAAGGTTTCCAAAAGCCCCAACGAGCCTTTCTTCGCCGTCGTTTGCGTACCGAACAGCGCTTTGATCACCTGTTCGTCGATCCTGCCCATAATGGAGCTGTCGATGATATAGCTATCGAATTTATTCTGCACGCACTCCACCGCCGCCGTTACGTTGGAAATAGAGCCAGTCAAAATAATTTCGTATTTCCCGGGGCACGCGGGATGCGCGGAAACCATTTCCACGCCCGCGCTTTTGAGCGCCGTATCCGTCGCTTCCACGCCCTTGGGAATACTTTTCAATTCAATCACACCGATTGCTTTAAACATAATCTATCTCACCTTTTTTCTATTACTATTCTATCGTTTTCCAATCTGACTACGCCGCCGATCGAAGCGAATTGCGGCAGGGAAAGTCCGTCCGCGCTCTCCGCGATCTTATCCCCTTTTTTCACCCGTTCGCCCGTATTCACGCAAGGCACGCTGGGCGCGCCGATATGGCTGCGAAGCAAAATTTCCACGCGGGAATATTCCTCGTCCTCGCCCTTATAAACGGCGAGCTTATCGTATTTTTGCACCCCCAGCGCCGTCTCCCATTTTTCCGACGGGATCATACGGTATTCGCGTTCGGGAGCGGCTTCCACCTCTTGCGTACCGACGAAGCGGAGCCTGTTTTTTGCGAGTAACTGTTTATATTGATCGATCACCGCTTTGGGGGAAATCCCCTGACAGCAAGCGAGCGTTTCGCACACGCCGCAACCGCAACAGAGCGTTGCTGAAAGCACCATTTGCGGCATTACGACCGCCGCGCCCATTGCCGTACGCACCATTTTGTGCGGTTCTAAGGGATAACCGAGCAAAGCTCTCGGGCACATATCCGTGCAACGCGTACATTGGCAGCAAGCCGTTTCCGCACGCGCGATCGATTTTTTCGCGTCGATAAACTTGCTTTGCATTGCAGGCGTGCTATCGGGCAAAATCAGCAATCCTTTCGTCGTTTTGGTGATCACCGCCGTATCCGCGTCGATGACTTTCCCCATCGAAGGTCCGCCGTCGAGCACGCTGTTCCCCTCGGGAACGGTGATCCCGTAGCGCGCAAACAACGCTTCCACGGGCGTGCCGATAGGCACTTTTACGACGATAGGCGTATCGATATTCCCGCCGACCGTCAACCATTTCATCGTAACGGGCGTTGAATAACGCACCGCCCTGCCGATATTATACAGCGTTTCCACGTTATAGACGATCACGCCCGAAGTGATGGGCAAATTCCCCGCTTTCACCACGCGACCCGTCGCCTGATAGATCAAGCTGATCTCGTCGCCCATGGGATAAACGTTGGGCAAGATCTTCACCAAGATCCGCTCGGAAAGCTTTTGTCCCTCTTTCCATTTCAGCTTTTCGGCAGTATGCTCCTTCACGCAAAGGAGCGCAAGCGGGATATGCGCGTATTCGATCGTGGCGTTGATCCCTTCCAAAACGCAGGAAAGCTCGCGTTTTAACAAAACGTAATCGGTATAGAGCAACGGCTCGCATTCCGCGCCGTTGACGACGAGGGTATCCGCCCCCTCCGCCAATTTTGCGTACGAGGGAAATCCCGCGCCGCCGGCGCCTACCACGCCCGCCGCTTTTAAGATTTCTTTGAAGTCCATACTCGTCCTCTTTTTTAGTCTACGATCCCCACGATCACCGCGTCCGCAGGCGCGGAAGTATTCAAAAGCGCCAAGCGCGCGGAACTACCCGTGGTGATGAGCACCGTTTCGCCAATGCCCGCGCCCACGCTGTCGATCGCGATGATATATTCGCCCGTCAGCTCGCCGTTCTTCATGATCTCCACTTCCATGAATTTGCTGCCTACAAGGCTTTCCTGTTTTCTCGTGGAAACGATGTTTCCTCTGATGATACCTCTTAACATGTTATTCCTCCACAATCTTTACTTTCGAACCGTTCCCGATGCCCACGGCGTTCGCGTCGTCGGTATCCACGTGCATTTCCAAGCGGAAATCCTTATGCACGCGCACCTGCACGTCATACCAACGGGTACGGCGCTTTCCAAGCACGTCTACCGTTACCGTATCGCAATCCTTAACGCCGAATACCTTCGCGTCGTCGGGCGACATATGGATATGGCGGTTGGCGATGATACAGCCCTCGGAAAGCTCCACCACGCCTTTCGGTCCGATGATACGAATGGGCGCGCTGCCCGCCAAATTCCCCGATTCGCGCACGGGGGGCTTGACTTTGAGAACGTAAGAATCGGTGGCGGAAATTTCCACCTGCGATTTACTTCTGAGCGGCCCCAACACGCGCACGCTTTCAATCGGGCGCATACTCGGCCCCACGATCGTAAGCACCTCTTTGCAAGCGTACTGCCCCGGTTGCGAAAGATCTTTGAGCGGGGTCAGCTCGTAGCCCTTGCCAAAGAGCGTTTCCATATCTTCTTTCGTTAAATGAATATGGCGGTTGGATACGCCGACGGGTACTTCCTTGCTATCCGTTGCCCCGCCGATCTCCATTTCGGAGAGTACTTTTCTCACCAAATCCGCAATTTGAGCGTTTGAATATTCCATAGCGTCATTTCTACCTTTTCGTTTTCTTCGCTTTTTATGCTACGGAAACGCCGAGTCCGCCTCGTCGTTTTCGTAGCATCCGAAGAGGAAGCTCCCCTTCGGTAGCTACTTTCTTTTTTGGTCGGTTTTCTTTTTCCTATCGATTATTTGATCGAAGGAAGAAGCTTTTCAACGTCCATATGAGGACGGGGAATTACGTGCGTTGCAACCACTTCGCCAAGCGCCGTAGCCGCTGCCGTACCCGCTTCCACCGCCGCTTTCACTGCGCCGACGTCGCCGCGTACCATCACGCTTACCAAACCGCTACCGATCTTTTCGC
>JAFTQB010000041.1 GCA_017462985.1 Clostridia bacterium | reverse complement strand
TTCCTTGCCTTTTCCCGCAATATATTCTTCCACCGTTTCGCTTGCCGATCCCATTGCGGCGGCAATATTTTTCGCCGTCTTGTTGCCGATATATTCAAAGATCGAAAGGCGTCTTCCCGTGATTGCGCTCACCTCGTCCATCACTGTTTTTATCACGCCGAGCGCCTGTTCGTAGGCGGGGTTCGCCGCTTCTCGGTGTTGGAAAAAGACGTCCTCGTTTTGCGCGGTACCGCGTTGCAAAGGGCGTTCGGGATTGAGCGCGCGGGCGCGAAAAGCGGAGATCGCTTCGTCGATTTTCAGTCGGTCGCAAATTGTTTTTAAGTCTTGTTCATCGGCTAAAAAGATTTTGTTCACCTCGTGCGAGGTACGGAAACCGTCAAAAAAGTGAACGACGGGCAAAGAACATTTCAGCGCTACCAGGTGCGCGACGATCGCCATATCCGCGGCGTTTTGCACGCCTGAGGACGAAAGGATGATCGCGCCCGTTTGCCTACACGCCATCACGTCGGAATGGTCGCAAAAAATATTCAGCGCGTGCGTTGCGATTGAACGCGCGGAAACGTGGAAAACGGCGGGAAGCCGTTCGCCCGCCAATTTATATAACGTGGGAATCATCAAAAGCAAGCCTTGCGAAGCGGTGAAGGTGGTGGCGAGCGCGCCGCCCGTAGCCGCGCCGTGAAGCGCGCCCGCCGCGCCCGCTTCCGATTGCATTTGCTGGGCGATAACCGTGCCGCCGAACAGGTTTTTTTCGCCTAAAGCCGCATATTTTTCAACGAGTTCCGCCATAGTAGACGAGGGGGTAATGGGGTAAATGGGGGCAATTTCCGTAAAACGGTAGGCGATATTCGCCACGGCACCGTTGCCGTCGATTGTGATCTTTTTCATAAAAACTCCTTAAAATCCGTATACTTAGATTGAAAAAGTTTACGGGAAAATATACGAAAAACCGACGATAAACAAGTGTAGTACAAGAAAAAATAGTATTTTTTCTTAACTTTACCGATAATTTCACCTGTTTTTCATTGTATTCGGGTGAAAAATTTGTTATAATATGGTTTGAAGAATAAACAAGGAACGGTGCAAAAGAGCAAATGCAGGCAATCCGCTTTGAAAACGTACGCTTTTCATACGACGCGTCGGACGCGCAAACTTCCGCCGCGGAAGATTTTTCTTCCGTTGGGAGATTTGCTTTGGACGGCGTGGATTTCAGCGTGGAAGAAGGGGAATTTGTCGCCGTGCTCGGTCATAACGGCAGCGGGAAAAGTACGTTGGCGCGGTTGACGAACGGTTTGCTTTCGCCTACAGAGGGAAAAATCACCGTTTTCGATATGGACGCCGCAGATAGCAAAAACCTTTTTGAAATACGCAAAAGCGTTGGGATCGTATTCCAAAACCCCGATAACCAAACGGTGGCTTCTATCGTAGAGGATGACGTGGCGTTCGGACCTGAAAATATCGGGTTAGAGCGCGAAGAGATCGGGGCGCGGATCGCTTTTGCGCTCGGCGCGGTGGGTATGGAAGAATTTCGCCACGCCACTCCCTCGCGGCTTTCGGGCGGGCAAAAGCAACGCATCGCAATTGCGGGCGTTTTGGCGTTGAAGCCGAGGATTATCATTTTGGACGAAGCGACGGCAATGCTTGATCCTCGCGGAAGAAAAGAAGTGATGGAAGTGGTGCAAAGGCTCAACCGTGAAGAAAACATCACCGTTTTGTTTATCACCCATTTCCCCGAAGAAGCGATGCTTGCCGACCGCGCGATCGTGATGCACGAGGGGAAGATCGTGATGCAGGGCAAGCCGTTCGAGGTGCTTTGCGAGGAAGAAAAACTGAAAAAATATTCCCTTTCGTTGCCCGCCCCGATCAAGCTTTGCAGAGCGCTGAAAAAAGGCGGTTTGGAAATCGAAGATACCCTCAGCCCGCAAGCGTTGGCGGAAAATATCGCTTCTGCAACCGTGCGCGCGGGGCAAGTGGACGAGAATTTTATTCCCGCGCGTTCGTTGCCGCTGATTACGGACGATCAAAGCGGCGCGGTGTTGGCTCGCGGCGTGCGATATATCTATAACGAGCGTTCCCCTTTTGAAACGCACGCGTTGAACGGCGTTGATTTAGAAATTAAAAGCGGGGAATTTTTCGGGATCATCGGCTATACGGGTAGCGGAAAATCTACCTTCGTGCAGCATTTGAACGCGCTCATTAAATTGCCGACCGCCGAAAAGAAATACCGACCCAAAAAACGCAAAAAGGGAGAAGCGGAGCTTCCCGAAACCGTTTTAAAAGTGGCGGGATACGATTTGACGGATAAAAATACCGATTTCAAAAGCGTGCGCAAAAGCGTGGGAATGGTGTTTCAATACCCCGAATATCAACTGTTTGCCGAAACGGTGTTTGCGGACGTGGCGTTCGGATTGAAAAATTTCAGCGATACGCCGCTGACGGAAGCGGAAACTGCCGCCGCCGTGAAAGAAGCGTTGGAAACGGTGGGGTTGGATTACGAAAGGGTGAAAGACCGTTCTCCTTTCGAGCTTTCGGGCGGTCAAAAACGCCGCGTGGCGATTGCGGGAGTGATCGTAACCAAGCCGCGCATATTGGTTTTGGACGAGCCTGCCGCAGGGCTTGATCCGTTGGGAAAAACGGAAATCATGAAATTATTGCACCGTATCCACGGCGATTGGTGCAAGACGGTGATCGTCGTTTCGCACGATATGGACGAGATTGCGGAAAATTGTACGCGCGCGGCGATCTTTTCGGGCGGCAAAGTGCTTGCCGCGGGAACGCCTAAACAGCTTTTCGGGAACGACGCGATCACGGCGCAAGCGGGGCTGGATATTCCGTATACGGCGAAAGTTTCCTTAGAGCTTTTAAAGCGTGGAATTGCAATCGACAGCGATTATACGCGCGCAGAGTTTACGCGCGGTGTTCTTCGCGCGGCGAAAGCGCGCGGAGCGAAGGAGGGCGAAGCCGATGCGTGAAGTTTCTTTCGGGCAATATTATCCCTCCCGTTCGTTCGTGCACCGTTTAGACCCTCGCACGAAAATACTGTTTTTGATCGTGTATATCGCGGCGATCTTTACGGCGGATACCTTTTGGGCGTTGGGCGCGTGCGCGCTTGTCTTTCTCGCCGTGGTGATCTTTTCGGGCGTGCCGCTTACGAGCCTGTTAAAATCGGTGAAAGGCGTGTTGTTTTTGCTTTTATTCACCGCCGTTTTAAATCTGTTTTTCTATGCGGGCGACGAGGGCGCGCAACCGCTTTTTCAATGGGGAATTATCGAAATTTGGGAAGGCGGGGTGATTTTTACGGCGTTTTTGATCGTTCGGCTGATGCTCTTGGTGCTCGGCTCGGCGGTGCTTACGCTCACCACCACGCCCGTATCGTTGACGGACGGGATCGAAAGCCTGTTGACGCCGCTCAAATGGGTGAAATTCCCCGTGCATGAATTGGCGCTGATTATGTCGATCGCGCTTCGGTTTATTCCCATCTTAACGGATGAAACCTCGCGGATTATGAACGCGCAAAAGGCGCGCGGCGCGGATTTTGAAACGGGCGGGCTGTTCAAGCGTGTAAAAGCCGTCGTGCCCGTGCTTATTCCGCTGTTGATCAGCGCGTTTCGTCGGGCGGACGAGCTTGGCGACGCGATGGACGCGCGCTGTTATTCGGGCAGTAAGGTGCGTACGAAATATAAAAAACTCTCGTTCGGTTGGCGGGATATTTTGGCTTGGTTGGTGGGCGCGGCGCTACTTGCGGGCGTGATCCTTTTGCGAATCTACCTGCCCGCCGTACTGTGAGGTGAAGCCGTGAGATACGTACTGAAAATAGCTTACGACGGCACGCATTTCGCGGGCTGGCAACGCCAAAAAAACGCCGTTTCCGTACAAGAGGTTTTGGAAGAAGCGGTGAAAGCCGCCTTGGGCGTAGAGGTAAAAACGACGGCGAGCGGGCGAACGGACGCAGGAGTGCACGCGGCGGGGCAGGTTTGTCATTTCGACGCCGAACTTTCCGTGCCGCCTGAAAAAATGCCTGATTGTTTAAACCGTTATTTGCCCGATTCCGTGCGTGTTTTGGATGGCTTTGGCGCGGACGAAAGCTTTGATTCCAACCGTAGCGCTAAGCGCAAGACCTATTGCTATACCCTATACGAAAGCGCGCGGGAAATGCCGCTTTTGGAACGCTTTGCCGTACGGGTAGAAACGCTTGCTTGCAAAGAAAAATTAAAAGCGGTTGCCTCGCTAATGGAGGGAGAACACGATTTCAAAGCGTTTTGCGCGTCGGGTTCGTCGGTGATAACTACCGTGCGGACGGTGTACGAGGTGCGGATAGAAGAAGGCGAACGCTACGGTTGTCGCGTGGTGAAAATTTTCGTAACGGGCAACGGTTTTTTATATAATATGGTGCGTACGATGGTGGGAGAGCTTCTCGATCTATCGCAAGAGAAACGCACGAAAGAGAGTTTGCTAGCCGCATTTGAAACGGGGCGCAGAGAGTTGCTTGGCAAGACGATGCCCGCAAAGGGATTGACACTCATGCAAGTGGTTTACGGGGTAGACGGATAACGGACGGTTTGTTTTTATTTTTTTGACGACGGAGAAATGATTATGATGACTTTGTACACACCGGCGTGGTTCGCGCTTTTCGACGGCGTATTCAGCGGAGTTTTTTCCGCGGCGCTCGAAGGCAGGGTTGCGTTTGATTGGACGACGGTATTCATCGCTTGTGCGGTTGCGCTCGGCGGTTGGCTCGTGTTGCATATTTTGCAAGGTGTCGGCTTGTTCGCAATGGCAAAAAAGGCTGGCGTGCCGCATAGATGGCGGGCGTTTGTGCCGTTTGCCAATTTGATGCTCGCGGGGAAGCTTGCTGGCGAAGCCTCGTTCTTTGGAAGAAAGCTGAAAAATATCGGGCTGTACGCTATGCTTTTGCATATTTTTGCAACGCTGTTGTATCTTGCGTACGCGGTATCCGAAGTGATGCTGTTCGTTGCTTATCAGGATAAATTGCAAATCGTCGTTTCTCAATACGGCTCTTGGTATCCCTCTTGGGTTGATTTGCCGCAAATCGGTTTGGTGTTCGAATCAATTTATACGATTTGCAGTTACGTCTTGCCGCTTTATGGACTCGTGCATAGCCTGTTCGTCATCATGCTGTATATGAGTTTGTTTAAAAAATATTCCCCTCGCCACGGCGTGGGCTTGGGAATCTTGTGTTTGGTTCCCTTTGCCGCGGAGATCACTACGTTCGTGCTTCGCAACAAAACGCCGATCGATTACGAAGCTTATCTTCGCGCCCGTCGAGAAGCGTATATGCGCAATCATCAGCACTACGGCAATCCTTACGGCGGTAATCCTTATGGACGAAATCCTTATGGGGGAAATCCCTACGGGCAAAACCCTTACGGCGGTAATCCTTACGGACAAAATCCCTACGGTCAAGACCCTCGCGCGGGGCAACAAGCGCCCCCCGAAGATCCGTTTGGCGAATTTAACGAAAACGGCGCAAAGGGCGGCGGTCAAAGCGGCGGGAGCAGTTCGCAAAGCGACGATTGGTTTAATTGAGGAAAAATACAATCAAATAATAAGGCGGGAAATAAGAAAAAGTTATATTTCCCGCCTTTTTTTGCAAAAAAGCAGCGTGAAACAGTTTACACGCGTAGCGGTCTATGATATAATAGAAAGTGTTATAAACGGAAGTTATACCAAACGGAAAGGAAAGAGAGGAAAAAACGGTGATGGAAGAAACGATTGCGGCAATAGCGACTCCTGCGGGAAAAGGCGGGGTGGCGATCGTCCGTTTGAGCGGAAAAAACGCGTTGGGGATCGTGGAAAAGATGTTTTCGCCCGCCACGAAAACGGCGGTGAAAGCGTTCGAACCCTACCGTATGTATCCGGGGACGATCGATGCGGGCAATTTTACCGATTACGGGCTGTGCGTATATTTCAAAGCTCCGCACAGCTATACGGGCGAGGACGTCGTGGAATTGCAATGCCACGGCGGCGAGAGTATTGCGCGCGGCGTTTTGAAGCAGACATTCCGTTTGGGCGCGAAAAGCGCGGGAAAAGGGGAATTTACCAAACGCGCGTTTTTGAATGGGAAGCTTTCGCTCGCTTCGGCGGAAGGAATCGCAGATATGATCAACGGCGAATCGGAAGCGGAAGTGAAAGCGGGGTATCTTTTGTATAACGAAACGCTCACCAAAAAGGTGCGCGATCTGCAAGAGCGGCTGAAATATCAGCTTGCGGGGATCGACGTTTCGGTGGATTACCCCGAAGAAGATATCGAGGAACAGCATACGGAAGAATTGAAAGCGGCGCTATTGCCGCTTTGCGACGAAATGCAAGCGTTGTTGAATACCTATGCGGCGGGCAAAAAGATTAAATCGGGCGTAACGGTGGCGATCTGCGGCAAGCCGAATACGGGGAAAAGTTCGCTGTTAAATCGGCTGTTAGGCTATGAAAAAGCCATTGTTTCCGCCGTTGCGGGCACGACGCGCGACGCCGTGGAAGGAACGATTGAGATCAACGGTACGAAATTTAATTTATACGATACGGCGGGCGTTCGGGAAAACGGCGATCAAATCGAAAACATCGGGATTGAACGTGCGGAAGCGATCATTCGTTCCTGCGACGTGGCGGTGTTCGTTGCCGATCTTTCTCGCGGAACGGACGAAGAAGACGCGAAAGTATTGCAAATGGTTTCGGACAAGCCGCTTATTAAGGCGTTCAATAAAACGGACGCGGTAACGGACGAAACGCCTTCGGACGCGGACGTGTATACCTCGGCGGTAACGGGCGAGGGGATTGTGCGGCTGAAAGAACTGTTATACGAAAAGGGCTTCGGAAGCCGTAGCGAAGACGCGGCGTTTTTGATCGAACAGCGGCATTTCGACGCGCTCAAACGCGCGAAAGAGAGCTTGGATAGGGCGATCGCGGCTTGCGGAACAGAGCCGCTCGATCTGATCGGAATCGACGTAACGGCGGCGTGGAGCGCGCTTGGGGAAATTACGGGCGAAACGGCGACGGAAGCGATTGTGGAAGAAATTTTTTCAAAGTTTTGCGTGGGAAAATAACGGGCGGTACAAAGGATAAGGGAAAAGTATATGGTCAATTTAGAGCTTTACAGAGTGTTTTATATGGTCGCCAAATGCGGCAGTTTAACGCGCGCGGCAGAGGAACTTTATATTTCTCAGCCCGCGGTATCGCAATCGATCAAGCAGCTGGAAAATCAGCTTGGCGTTTCGCTGTTCAACCGTACCCACCGCGGTATGGAACTTTCCGCGCAAGGCGGCAAGGTGATTTTTCACAAGATCGAACAGGCGTTGCAACTTTTCGGGGAAGCGGAAACGATGATTTCGCAAATGAACACTTCCGCGACGGGTACTATTCGCATCGGCGCTTCGGATACTATTTTCGAATACGTGTTGGCGGATAAGATCGTGGAATTTCACGAAAAATACCCCGCTGTGAAGATTGAGCTGTTATCCGATTTTTCGCCGCAAACGTTGGAAGAACTGAAAAACGATATTTGCGACGTGGCGTTCGTCAATTTGCCGATGAAAGTCGATCCCGATTTGAAGTTGTACGGCAATTTTAAGCAGCTTTCCGATATCTTTATCACGGGCGATAAATATCCCGAATTGCTCGATCGTACCGTTCCGATTTCCGAACTGAAAAAATACCCCTTAATCACTTTGGATAAAGACACGGTAGCCACCAAAACGCTGAAAGGCTTTCTCGCGTCGATTGGCGTAGAGCTTTCTTCCACGATCGAGATCGGCAGTTGGGAGCTGATGAAATGCCTCGTTGCGCGCGGCATGGGGATCGGCGTGATTCCCCGCGAATACGCGCAAAAGCGTTTGAATGAAGGCTCGCTTTTCGAAATTAAGACCGCGCCCGCGCTTTCGGTGCGCTCGGTGGGTATGGTATTGCCCAAGAACGCGCCCGTTTCTTATGCGCTGAGAATGTTTTTGGAAATGTTTAACGTAAAGGTTTGATTTATAGGAAAGAAAGTATGGCAAAACCCAATCAAAATATCAGAAATTTTTGTATCCTCGCCCATATCGATCACGGCAAGTCAACGCTTGCCGACCGCTTGATCGAACGCACGGGGCAAGTATCCAAGCGGGACATGGAAGAACAGCTTCTCGATAGCATGGATATCGAACGCGAACGCGGCATTACGATCAAACTTACGCCCGTCAGAATGTACTATACGGCAAAAGACGGCACGGAATACGAATACAATTTGATCGATACGCCGGGACACGTGGACTTCACCTACGAGGTCAGCCGTTCCTTGGCGGCTTGCGAGGGCGCGATTTTGGTGGTGGACGCCACGCAAGGCGTAGAAGCGCAAACGCTCGCAAACGTCTATCTTGCGTTGGAAAACAATTTGGAAATTTTGCCCGTGATCAATAAGATCGATCTGCCCAGCGCGCGTATAGACGACGCGAAAGCGGAGATCGAAGAAGTGATCGGCTTGGACGCGGAGGGCGTGCCTTGCGTTTCCGCAAAAGAGGGTACGAATATCGAGGATCTTTTGGAAGCGGTCGCCGCTTATTTTCCGCCCCCCGACGGGGATACGGAAGCGCCCTTGAAAGCGCTCATTTTCGATAGTTATTACGATAATTATAAGGGCGTTATTTTGTTCGTGCGCTTAAAAGACGGTTCGATTAAGGTGGGCGATAAAATTCGCACTTTCCTTTCCGATACGGTGTACGACGTAACGGAAGTGGGCGTTTTCGCGCCCGGACTGCTGCCCAAAGAGCGGTTAGAGGCGGGGCAGGTAGGTTATATCGCGGCTTCGATCAAATCCATTCAGGACGTGGCGGTGGGCGATACCGTAACCCACGCGTTAAAGCCTGCGCAAGAGCCTCTTCCCGGCTATAAAAAGGTGCAGCCCGTGGTGTTTTGTGGGATCTATCCTTTGGACGGGAGCAAGTTTAACGACTTAAAGGAAGCCATTTTAAAATTGCAATTAAACGACGCTTCGCTTATTTTCGAGCCGGATAATTCCGTCGCGCTCGGCTTCGGGTTCCGCTGCGGATTTTTGGGGCTTTTGCATATGGAGATCATTCAAGAGCGTATCGAGCGGGAATTTAACCTCGATATTATCACCACCGCGCCGTCGGTGAGCTACCTCGTGCACAAGACGAACGGCGAGGAATTTTACGTAGATAATCCTTCGCATTTGCCCGAACCTTCCGATATCGAGTATATGGAAGAACCGATCGTCAAGGCGGAAATTTACACGCCTCCCGATTATATGGGCGCGATCATGGATCTTTGCAAGGAAAAGCGCGGGATATTTAAGAATATGACCTATTTGGACGAGCGCCGCGTGAAGCTGGAATACACTTTGCCGTTAAACGAGATCGTTTACGATTTCTTCGACGGCTTGAAATCCCGCACGAAAGGTTATGCGAGCTTCGATTACGAGCTTGCGGGCTATCAGCGTTCCAAGCTCGTGCGGCTGGATATTTTGCTCAACGGCGAAATTTGCGACGCGCTTTCCACGATCGTTTTCGAGGACCGCGCATACGAGCGAGGCAGAACGCTTTGCGAAAACTTAAAGGAAGCGATCCCCCGTCAGCTGTTTGAAATTCCCGTGCAAGCGGCGATCGGAAGCAAGATCATCGCGCGTGAAACGGTGAAAGCGGTGCGCAAAGACGTGCTTGCAAAGTGCTACGGCGGCGATATCACCCGTAAACGCAAGCTTTTGGAAAAGCAAAAGGAAGGCAAGAAGCGTATGCGCCAAGTGGGCAGCGTAGAAGTGCCGAGCGAAGTGTTTATGGAAATTTTAAAGACGAATAAGGATTGACGGCGTTTAAAAGCGATGCAAAATTTTTTCGAAAAGGTATATGAAGCGGTAAAACGCATTCCCAAAGGCAAAGTGGCTACTTATGGGCAAATCGCTTGCGTTTGCGGAAGCCCAAGAGCGGCGCGGCAGGTGGGGTATGCGTTGCACGTCAATCCCCAGCCTGGGATCATCCCTTGCCACCGAGTGGTCAATCGATTCGGGGGCTTGGCGCCCGCGTTTGCGTTCGGCGGCGCCGAGGTGCAAGCCGAGCTGTTGCGCGCCGAGGGCGTGCAGGTAGGGGAAGATTATACGATCGATCTTTCTAAGTATCTTTGCGAGGAATTTTTATAAAAAACAGGTGAAATTATGGCAGGAATTTATATTCATATCCCGTTTTGCAGACACAAATGCTCCTATTGCGATTTCGCGTCCTTTCCCGATAAGATCGACTACGCCGAAGCGTATATGGCGTGCCTTTATAAAGAGCTGAAAATGCGGGGCGAGGAGCTGAAAGGGTATACTTTCGATACGGTTTATTTCGGCGGCGGCACGCCCTCTTATATTCCGCCCAAGCTGATTGCGGGCGCGATGAAGCAGGTGCGCAAATGCTTTACGCTTGCGAAGGACGCGGAGATCACGCTTGAACTCAATCCCGGGACGATCGGGGATACGAAAGTAAAGGTTTATAAGGAAGCGGGGATCAACCGTTTTTCGATCGGCTTGCAAACGGCGATCGACGAACAGCTGGAAGATTTGGGGCGTATCCATAACGCCCGCGATTACGTGTACGCGACCAAGCTACTGACGGGCGAAAATTTCAGTACGGACGTGATGCTCGGCTTGAAAGGGCAAACGAAAGAGGATATTCGAAAAACGATCGAGTTGGCGCATCTTTGCGGCTCGAAGCATATTTCTATGTACGCGCTCACCGTCGAGGACGGCACGCCCATCTATACCGATTACTTAAACGGCGAATTGCCCGATTCGGACGAGGTTGCCGAATTTTACGAATACGGCTACTCGCTATTGAAGGAAAAGGGGTATGAGCGTTATGAAATTTCCAATTTTGCGCTCCCGGGCTACGAAAGCAAGCACAATCTCAATTATTGGCGTCGCGGAGAATATATCGGCGTGGGGCTTGCGGCAAGCTCGTTTATGTGCGGAAAACGGTTCACGAATACGTTTAACCTCGACGAGTATATGAAATGTATCATTTCGGGCTTCTATTCCGCGATCACGTGCGACGACGTAAACGAAAATCAAGCGAAATTCGAATTTATTATGTTGGGCTTGCGCACGAAATACGGCGTTTCCGTGAAAGAATACAAAGCGAAATTCGGCACGGAACTTGGCGAGGATTTTCCCGTCGCGTTTAAAAAGAGTTTGCAGTATTTTCAATTAAACGGCGACAATATTCGAATAAAAGACGAATACATGTACGTGCAAAATTCCATTTTGATGCCGTTTTTGGAAGAATTGCCCGAAGAAGAAACGGAGTGAAAAAGGATATGAAAAATATTATTTTGATCGGAATGCCGGGATCTGGCAAAAGCACCCTCGGCGTGATTCTTTCTAAAAAGATCGGTTACGGCTATATCGATAGCGACAGCGTGATCGTCGCCCGCGAGGGAAAGCTTTTGTGCGATTTGATCTCGGAACTCGGCAACGACGGTTTTTTGGCGGTGGAAGCAAAGGTGAACAGCGCGATTTGCGCGAGCCGTTGCGTAATTTCTACGGGCGGAAGCGCGATCTACCGCGGCGACGCGATCGAAAAACTCAAGCAAAACGGTATTGCCGTTTACCTCAAACTTTCCTACGAAGAGATTTGCCGCCGACTTGGCGATTTAAAAACGCGCGGCGTGGTGTTAAAGGAAGGGTTTACTTTCCGCGATCTGTACGAGGAACGCGTGCCGCTGTATGAAAAATATGCCGATTATACGGTGGAGCTTGACGGACTTTCCATTGAGGAAAGCGCGGAAAAGGTTCGTAAAGCGATCGAAAGAGAGGTAAACGCGGAATGAAGATCGCGATCTACGGCGCGGGGGCGATGGGCACGGTGCTTGGCTCGTATCTCACGAAAGGCGGCGCGGACGTAACTTTGATCAGCCGCAACCGCGAACATATCGAGGGCTTGAAGCAAAACGGCGCGAAAATCCTTTGCGTGGCGGACGGAACGGAAGAAAATATCCCCGTGCGGGCGTTATTGCCCGAGGAAATGACGGAACGATACGATATTATTTTCTTGATGACCAAGCAGCGCGAGAACGAAAAAACGCTACAATTTTTAAAGGACTATCTTTTGGATGACGGAATCGTTTGTACCACGCAAAACGGTTTGCCCGAAGAAAGTGTTGTGAAGGCGTTGGGAACGGAACGCGCCTACGGCGCGGCGGTTTCGTTCGGCGCAACCTTCGTCGGCGGCGGGTGCGTTAAGCTCACCTCGCAAAAATCGGCGATGAGCGTGCTCGTCGGCGGCTATCAAAACGATAACGCGAAAACGCCGCTTTTGGCGGAAGCGTTGCAAAAGGCGGGCGAAGCGATCGGAACGGAAAATTTCGTTACGGCAACGGATAACCTTGCGGGGGCGCGGTGGAGCAAGTTGGCGATCAACGCGGCGTTTTCCACCCTTTCCACGATCACGGGGCTTACCTTTGGCGAAGTAGCGAAACGCTCAAAGACGAAAAAGCTCGCCTTAAAGATCTTGCGCGAGGCGTTCGCCGTTGCGAAAGCGCAGGGCGTAACGCTTGAAAAAATGCAAGGGCACGACCTGACGAAGCTGTTCGGCGGCAAAGGATTTTTCAAAACGATGATCGCTTACTGCTTGTTGCCCGTTGCGATGAAACGGCACAAAATGCTCGTTTCGGGAATGCTTAAAGATATCGAGGCGGGCAAAAAATGCGACGTCGATTTTGTGGCTGGCGCGGTGGTAGCGGCGGGAAAACGGGAAAATATTCCCACGCCGTATACGGAAAAAGCGGTTCAGATCGTTCACGGAATTGAAAACGGCTTGTACGAAATTTCTTACGCAAACGCCGATTTTTTTGAAATTTAATTTAGTAAAAAATAATAAAAGAAGGTAAATAGATGATGGATTGGAACAAATTAGCGGATATTCTCATTCCCGACGCGGATATCAAACCGCTTGAATATTACGAAAGCAAATACCCCGAAAGAGGCTTGGAAAAGGGCGCGGAAGTCACCCGTCTTGCTCCCAGCCCCACGGGCTTTATGCACATTGGCAACCTGTTCGTGGCGCTCGCCAACGAGCGTATCGCGCACCAAAGCGGCGGCGTGTTCTATCTTCGTATCGAGGATACGGACGAAAAGAGAAAGGTGGAAGGCGCGGTGGAAGTCATTCATTCGTCGCTGAAATATTTCGGCGTGGAATTTGACGAAGGCGCGGATCTTTGCGGCGATTACGGACCTTACTATCAACGCCAACGCGCGGAAATTTATCATGCGTATGCAAAAGAGTTGATCAAAAAAGGCTTGGCGTATCCCTGCTTTTGTACGGAAGAGGAATTGACGGGCACGCGCGAAAAACAAACCGAGCAAAAATTATTGCCCGGCTATTACGGCGAATTTGCCCGTTGCAGAAACTTGACGGAAGAAGAGATCGTCGCGAACGTCCGAGCGGGAAAACCGTACGTCATTCGTTTGCGTTCGCAAGGCGACGTAGAGAAAAAGCATACCTTCCGCGACGCGGTGAAAGGGGAGATCACCGTAACGGAAAACAATCAAGACGTGGTTATCTTGAAATCGGACGGGATCCCCACCTACCATTTCGCGCACGCGATCGACGATCATTTTATGCGCACGACGCTCGTCATTCGCGGCGAAGAATGGCTTTCGTCGTTGCCTATCCATATCGAGCTTTTCAACGTTTTGGGCTTTAAATTGCCGCGCTACGGGCATAACTGTTCCATTCAAAAGATCGACGGCGACGTTCGCCGCAAGCTTTCCAAACGGAAAGATCCCGAAGCCTCGCTTACGTTCTATCGCGAAGAGGGGTATCATAAGATCGCTGTCAAAACGTATATGCTCACGCTTCTCAACTCCAATTTTGAAGAATGGCTGTTGAAAAATCCCGATAAACCGATCGACGAATTTAAATATTCGATCGGAAAAATGGGCAAGAGCGGCGCGCTTTTCGATATCGTGAAGCTCAACGATATTTCTAAAACCTATTTATCCACGCTTTCCGTCGAGGAAATGTGCGACTTTTTGCAAGAATGGGCTACCGATTACGGCACGGAAGCGCAAAAGAATTATTTTAAGGATAAAGAATATCTTTGCAAGATCCTCACGCTTTGCATGGGCGTCGGCGGCAAAAAACGCCGTAAGGATTTTGTTTGCGCAAAGCAAGCTATGGAATTTATCGCGTATTTCTTCGACGAAACGTTCGCGCCCGAATATTCGTATCGCTTCGATTGCGAAGTCGTCAAAAAGATTTTAAGCGATTTCGTGGCGGCGTACGATTATGCGGACGATTGCTCCGCGTGGTTTGATAAAGTGAAAGCGGTGGCGGCGGGAAGCGGCTTCGCAACGGATATGAAAGCCTACAAAGCCAACCCCGAAGCGTTCCCCGGAAACGTTTCGGACGTAGCGGAAATGCTCCGCGTCGCGGTTACGGGGCTTTCGAACACGCCCGATCTTTGGACGATCATGCAAATTTTAGGAAACGACCGTTCGGTTGCCCGTATCAACGCGGCGATCGCAGCGCTTTAAGCGGCAGGGAAAGCATAACTTAAAAAACCTTCGATGTTCCGTCGAAGGTTTTTTTGCGCCCAAAAATATTTTTTTCAAAAAAATATGAATACTTGAACCTATGAACAAGATAGAGAAAAAATATTTTTTGATTTATGCGATAAAAGCGTTTGTTTGGTGATTAATTATATAAAGAGGACGATTTTTTTTGACGAAATGAAAAGCGGTCAATACGGTTTTTGAAACGCATACCCGCTTGTAAAGCTTTGATTGGGTTGATTTTTATCGCCTTATATGGTATAATAAAAAAGGCTCTGTAGCAAACTTCGGTTGATTTCTGCCTGTAAATTTCGCTAATCAACCGTTTGTTGCGATATCCCAAAAAATTAGCAGAGGTGATAAAAGCGATCGTGATGTTCGTATGTGCCCTTACAACGGAGGAAACGGAAACGAAAAACTCCCGAATAGAAGCGTTGCTTGCGCTGATCGCGCGCGGCGATACCGCGGCGGTGGGGCGGCTGTACGATCTGATCAAAACGGACGTTTTTGCCTATGCGTTATCCAAAACGGGAAACAAGCAGGACGCGGACGATATTATGCAAGATACGTTCGTGAAAATTTTTAAATTCGCAAAACAGTATACCCCCAAAGGAAAGCCGATGGCTTGGATTATTACGATCGAACTGAATTTGATCCGCAGGCATTTTCAAGTAAACGCGCGCACGGTCAGTTTAGAGGGACAGTATGAACGGGCGTTTATGAACGAAAGCCCCGAACAAAGCGTGATCAACAACGCGTTTTTAAAAGAATTGCTGTTGCGATTGAACGAGGACGAGCGGGAAGTTATCTCTTTACATATCGTATCGGGGATGAAGCATAGAGAGATTGCAAAAGTTTTAGGAAAACCTCTTTCGACGGTTTTATCAAAATACAATCGTGCAATCAAAAAATTGCAACTGGTTGTAAAGGAGGAACGCAATGCGTAAAGAATTAAAAGAAAAGCTGCAAGGCGCGTTTGCGGAAGAAACGCCCGATTGTAAGCAAAATGTGATCTTGGCGTGCGAGCAGGTAACGCAAGACCCCGCTCCCGTGAAACCTTCTTCGCAGGGCAGGGAACGGCAGTCGAATTTTTTCGGGCGCTTGGCAACGGCGTTGGCTTGCGCGTTTGTGTTCATCTTGGGGATTTTCGTCGGTTCGATCTTGCCCGTTTCGCAAACGGCAACTGCGGAGACCTTCGTATATCTCGACGTAAATCCGAGTATAGAGCTTTCGCTTGACGAGAACAATTACGTTCTCTCTTGTAATGCTGCTAACGACGACGCGGAGGCTGTTTTGCAAAATATGCAGCTCAAAGGCGTAGAAATTAAAACGGCGTTAAACGCTATCGTCGGCGCTATGTACGTAAAGGGGTATTTGGCGGCGGAAGATAATTCCATGCTGATCAGCGTGGATACGAACGACGCGAAGAATACGGGCTTGTTTTTAACCTATCTTACCGATCAAGTAAATCAAGTGTTTGCCGATTCCGATATGGAATGTTCGATTATCGCGCAAGGGGTTTCCGCTGACGAGGAGTTGAAGCGCCGCGCCGAAGAAAACGGCGTTTCCGTGGGCAAAATGCAATTGGTGGAAAAAATGATCGACGAGATAGAGGAATTTGACGAGAATAGCCGCGCACAGCTTTCTCAAATGTCGATCAAAGAATTGAATTTGATCTATGCCACGAAGCCTGAAAAAGAAGACGGCAAAAAAGACGACGTGATCTCTGGCAACGTCGGCGGGTACGTATCCACGAACGACGCGTTGGCAACGGTGCTAACGGCGCTTTCTATCGAGCAAAACAGCGTGGAATGGTCGAAGGTTTCCGCGTTGCCCGCGCACAGAGGCGATATGCGTATGATTTATGCGGTAACGCTGAAGCTGAAAAACGATTACACAGTATATCGTTACGAGGTGGATTGCGTAACGGGTGAGATCGTAGACGGCAATACGCAGGGCGGCGGTGAACAACCGAACGAACCAAATGAACCAAATGAACCGAATGATCCCAACGGTGGCTTTCATTCTGGCTCGCATTAAAAATAGAAACGACCGCCCAAAAGCGGTCGTTTTTATTCTTCTAATCCTGCCAAATAATCGATAGTTACTTGAAAAAAATTAGCCAAAGCAATCAAGTTGGAAAGCTTCGGCTCGCGCAAGCCGTTTTCCCATAAACTGATGATTCCTTTGCTCACCTTTAAGTGCTTTGATAGCGCTACTTGCCCGATGCCTTTCTCGGCGCGTAGCTCTTTTAATTTTTCCCCAAAAACATTCTTCATATAAAACATTATCTCACATTTGTAAGAAAAATAGTTGACTTCTTACGATAGTAAGAGTATAATTAAGAAAAAAGAAAGGGAGTAAAATTATGATAAAAAAGAGCTTTATGTACTTTTTGATTGGTGCGGGAATTTGTGCGGGATTGGCGTTGCTAGTATTGTTGTGTTCAGTTATTATGAGGGAGTCAAAATTACTTACTTCGGCGTTGCCGCTTTGTATTGCCTGCGCTTGTATAGGGCTTTTATTAGGATTGATCTTCGGGGGGATCGGCGAAGATTGGAAATCGATGAAATGGAGGAAAAACGAAAGTTTTTTTGTGTCGTCCGATAAACCCGTTATTATGGGAAAACTTTTTTTGATTGTTTTGCCGATTTTTATTTTGGGCGGCTTGTTAGGATTGATTTTTGCGGTAAATTATCAAGGACTTGACGGAAAACTTTACCAATGCTCCGTCGATCCCGAGTTTATGGCTTCTCTTTCATCGGACGATTATCTTTACGGAATATGCTTACCGATCGGTTGGCTTTCATGCTCTTGCGTATTCTTTTTGTTTTACGGATTGAAAATTTTGCTCAAACATAAAAAATATCAATGCAAAAAATGCGGGAGCATGTTGCCTTGGATTTATAAGACGACTTTAAAAACCGATAGCGGAACTTATACGAAAAGCAAAGAAGTGGATACGTACGGAAAGGTGGGAACGGTATATATCGACGGGCAAGAAGTGGGAGAAGTGCGCGGAAAAACAGGTTCGTATACGAAAAATTATAATACTAAGTGGTGGAACGAAAGGATTTTGTGTGAATGTAAATTTTGCAAAAATGAAAAGGAGTTTTTTTTCCACGAAGAAAGTCCGACGACTATCAGCTATTCTTAATAAAAAGCGAGAAAGAAATAAAAACGATCCTTCCCCCCAATGATTGCGAGCGAGTTTACGAGCGTGGCAATCTCATAGAAAATAATGCCGCAATCATACGGGATTGCCGCAGTCGCTTATGCTCCTTCGCGATGACAGAGAGAAGAAGTGTGAAAAAATTTAAAATCGTTATAAAGCAATCTGTTAAAGGCAAAATAAAAAAGCGCCAAACGGCGCTTTTTTCGTTAATTTAAAATATCTTTCATCTCGTACCTGCCCGCGGGCTTGCCAATTAAAAACTTTGCCGCGCGGATCGCGCCCGAAGCGAAGACCCGCTTGCTTGCTGCCGAATGGGTGATCGTGATCACTTCGTCTTCACCTGCAAACATTACCTCGTGTTCGCCTACGATCGTGCCGCCGCGCACCGCGTGAATACCGATTTCCGAGTTTTCCCGCGCGCCGACGATCCCTTCTCTGCCATAGACGTATTTCTTTTCGCCGCCAAACGCTTCGTTCACGCTTTCCGCAAGCATCAACGCCGTTCCCGAGGGGGCGTCCTTTTTTAAATTATGATGCCGTTCGATGATTTCTACGTCGAACGCTTCCCCAAGCACCTGCGCCGCCGCCTTGCAAAGCGCTTGCATCAGATTCACGCCCAAGGATAAATTCGCCGTTTTGAAGATTGCAACGCTTTTTTCGTATTCGCTCACCAACGAAAGATCGCTTTCGGAAAAGCCCGTCGAAGCCAATACAATGCCCGCTCCGCGCGTTTTTGCAAATTCCAAACGCTCGCGCAAGTTGATAGGGGAAGAAAAGTCGATGATCACGTCCACCTCTTCCGTAACGGAAGAAAACTGCTTGTACACGGGCACGCCGATCTCGCGGGGGTAGAGATCGACTCCGCAAACGACCGTCGCTTCGCTATCGTTTTTTAAAAGCTCCAAAACGTTGCCGCCCATTTTGCCGCACGCGCCGCAAAGAAGCACCTTGATCATGCGTTCACCTCCAAGCCGTACGCTTTCATCGCCGCGATCAGCTTTTCCGCATTTTGCGGTTCTATCTCGGTCAACGGCGCTCTGGGCACGCCTACGCCGTAGCCTAAATATTTCATCGCCGCCTTTACGGGAATGGGGTTGACTTCCACGAAGCACGCGTTGGCGAGCGGCAACAATTTGTCGTTGAGCGCAATCGCTTCTTGGATATTGTTTTCGCGAACGAGCGAGCAAAGCTTTGCTACGTCGTTGGGGATAATATTCGAAAGCACTGAAATTACGCCCGCGCCGCCGCAAGTCAAAATAGGCAGGTTCAGCGCGTCCTCGCCCGAATACAAATCGCATTTTTCGCGGATCAAACGGAAGGTTTCCATCGTCTTGCTCATATTGCCGCCTGCGTCCTTGATTCCTGCGATATTGGGAATTTCCGCAATTTTTGCCATTGTGGCGGGTTGTATTTCTACGCCCGTGCGCCCGGGAACGTTATAAGCGATCACGGGAATATCTACCGCTTCGCAGATCGCTTTGTAATACGCCACCAAGCCGTTTTGCGTGCATTTATTATAATAGGGCGTTACGGCGAGCAAGCCGTCCGCGCCGAATTTTTGCGCGGCTTTCGCCGTCATCACCGCGTCGGCGGTGTTGTTGCTTCCGCAACCGAAGATAACTTTCGTTCTCCCCGCAACTTTTTTGACGGCGTAATCCATCAAAAGGTGTTCTTCCTCAAAACTCATCGTCGAGGGTTCGCCCGTCGTGCCGAGGAATACGATCGCCGCCGTGCCGCCTGCGATTTGATGTTCGATCAATTTCCCGAGAACTTCATAATTAACGCCCGTTTCATCAAAAGGGGTGATGAGCGCCGTCGCGCTTCCATAAAAAAATCCTTTCATATTATTATAGTATTTCCTTGTTTTGATTTTTTGTTCCTGATTTAATCGAAATACCCTTTCGCCGCCAAAAGCTCGGCAAGGAGTACCGCGCCGCCCGCCGCGCCGCGAAGGGTGTTGTGCGAAAGCCCTACGAATTTATAATCGTAAATAG
>JAFTQB010000008.1 GCA_017462985.1 Clostridia bacterium | reverse complement strand
TGTCCTCGTCCGTCATATGATCGTAGCCCAAGCAATGCAGTACGCCGTGCACCAACAGATAGTGCAGCTCCCGCTCGAACGAATGCCCGTATTCCTCCGCTTGCTCCCTCGCGCGCTTGATACAAACCGCGATCGAACCGATAAACAAATTTCCGTCCTCGTCTATCTCGAAGGGGAACTCGCTCTTTTCAATTTCCCTGCCCTTGATCCCGTCGAGCGCGGGAAAGCTCAATACGTCCGTAACCTTGTCGATCTCGCGCAATTCACGGTTTAAACGCCGAATTTCCTCTTCGTCCACGAAGATAAATTCAAACAGCAGCTTGCAATCGGAAGTCACGAACCCGTCGAACGCGTTTTCCAGCGCCGTTACGCTTTCCAACGATAAAAACTCGCCGTCCGTTTCAAAGCAAAAATTTTGTTTCATTCGTTTTCGCCCCTTTGCGTGCCGTCCTCGCCGCGGCTGTATTTTAAGTTGGGATATTTCACGCGGTGATGATATACCCCCGTCTGCGTATCCACGAGCGTTTGACGAATAAGCGAAAGATCCGCCATCGTGATATCGCAATCGGAGAATTGCTCCAATTCCATTCGCTCTTCAATGACGGCGCGAATAACCTTTTCCGCCGCTTCAGGCGTACGCTTGGGCAACGCGCGCACGGCGGCTTCCGCACCGTCCGCGATCATGATGATCGCCGCAATCTTCGTTTTCGGTTTCGGTCCCGCGTACGAGAAATCTTCGATATTCAGTTCTCCGTCCGTCATTTTCAACGCCTTTGCATAGAAATAACGAATGGGCATCGTGCCGTGATGCTGAATTGCGACGTCCGCCAAAAACTGCGGCAAGCGGTGCGACTTGATCAGCTCGCTGCCGTCCAGCGCGTGCAAACGGATAATATCCGCGGAAAGTTCGGGCGTCAATTCGTCGTGCAGGTTGTATTCCTGTTGGTTTTCGGTGAAATATTCGGGCTGATGCAACTTGCCCACGTCGTGATAGTACGCCGCCGCCCGCGCAAAGTCCGCGTCCTCCCCGATCGCCGTGGCGCAGGCCTCGGCAAGGTTCGCCACCATCACCGAATGATTGAACGTGCCGGGAGCTTCCTCTTTGAGCTTTTTCAAAAGCTTCGCGTCATGGCTGGTAATCTCGCGCAAGCGGTACACCGTCAAACAGTTAAACATCCATTCGAAAACAGGCAAAATCGCCAAGAACAGCACGGCGGACATCAAACTTCCGACCACGCCGTATCCCATTTGCGTTAAAGCCGCGTCCCAAAAGAACGCGTCAACCGCACCGCCCGCATTTTTTTCGATGACCAACGCCAATTCGAGCAACGCAATAAAGATCAGCGTGGGCAACATCACCCAAAGCCCCACCTTTACCACGCCGATACGCGTTTTTACCTTGCCGCAGAAGAAGATCGCGATCATCCCCGCCGTAAACGAGATGATGAGCGCGGAATAGACGTCCTTGGTGAGCATCACTTCCGTGGAGACGTTATCGATGAGGAACATAAACAGCGCGGCAAGAATATTCATAAAGATCGCCTCGCGCCTACCTACCAGCACCAAAACGAGCAACGCAACCAGCGCGGCAGGGCGCGCGTAAATGCTTTGCCGACCGATAAAGAACGCCAAAATAATGTACAGATCGAGGATCACGAACAGCAAACTGATCGTTTTCGGGTTTGCCAGCGTCTGCCTGCTTTCGAAATACAAATAGGCGTACATGATGATCGTCATCAATAATACGCAGAACGCCGTGTACAAATAGTCCGCGCCGTTTTCCGTGAACGCCGCGACGAAATTATCCATATGATCCCACATCAACAAGACGATCGCTATGATCGAGAGCAGAAAAAAGTGCAGAATAAAGGATACCACACTCCTTGCGCTCACCTGTTTCGTCCATTCTACCTTTTGCGTATTCATCCTTGGTCATTCTCCTTTTGCTTTTGCGTTTTGCCCGCGGCGTTTTTCCGTTCGTCGTCCTTTTCGTAAGCGCGAATAATGCGCATCACCAACGGATGCCGCACCACGTCCTTAGCCGAAAGCCGCTCCACGGCGATCCCCTCCACGCCCTCTAATATTTTCGTGGCGTGTACAAGCCCGCTCGCCTTTCCGTCGGGCAAGTCCATCTGCGTGGTATCGCCCGTTACCACCGCTTTGCTCCCCTCGCCCAATCGCGTAAGGAACATTTTCATTTGCTCTTTCGTCGTGTTTTGCGCCTCGTCCAAAATAATGAACGCATTCGAGAGCGTTCGCCCGCGCATATAAGCGAGCGGCGCAACCTCTATCGCCCCTTTTTCCATTAGCTTCGCATAGGTTTCCAAGCCCAAAAGCTCTTGCAAAGCGTCGTACAACGGGCGCAAATACGGATCGACTTTCGTTTGCAGATCGCCGGGCAAAAATCCAAGCTTTTCGCCCGCTTCCACGGCGGGGCGGGTGAGGACGATCTTTTCCACCTGCTTGGTTTTAAACGCCGTTACCGCCATACAAACGGCAAGATACGTCTTGCCCGTGCCCGCAGGACCAACGCCGAACACCACCGTGTTGTTTTTGATGGCTTCCACGTATTTTTTCTGCCCCACCGTCTTGCACTTGATCTGTTTCCCGCGCGAGGTTACGGCGATCGCGCCGCCGCTTAAAGAAGCGATCTCGCCCGCCCTGCCCTCTTTGGCAAGCTCGATACAGTACGCCATTCTGCCCTTATCCACGCCTTCGCCGTTTTCGGCAAGCTTCAACAGCGCGGAAAGCACCTCCAAGCCGATCGCAACCTCCTTTTCGTCCCCCTCCAAATGAATTTTCACGCCGTCCACGTACGCAACGAGGTGCAATTCGCTCGCCAAAAAATCGAGGTTCTCGTCAAAGTTCCCTAAGATCTTCGCCAAGCCGTCCAGCGTTTTCAAATCCACCGTTTGTCTGCAATCAGCCACTTAACACTCCTTCACGATAAAAAATTCGCGTGCAATATTCTTTCGTAACTTATTTTTACCCGTACGCCGCCTTCCCATTCTTCCGCGGCAATTTCTTTTACTTTTACTTCGTCGTTTTCCGCGCCGATACAAAGCAATCCGTTTGCAATCGCGCTCTGTTCGTCCGCGCCCTCGCCCTCGTATACGCACGCCACGCTTGCGCGCGCGATCACGAAAGAAGCCGCCGAATCGGAAAGAGGGATAGCCCGCGCCAACGCCTCGCCCGCTTCCACCAGTTCGCCCACCGATTTGAGCGCCTCGCCGCGAAGCACCGTAAGCTCCGTGATCTCGCCCGAAACGTCGGAAATAAGCTCCGTTGCAAACGCTTGCGCTTTCGGGAAGCTTCCGCCTACCACTTCCACGACGAGCGTCGTGCCTACTTTTTTCACCGAACAATAACTTACGCCGTCCAAAGCGAGGATTCGGGATGATAACAGATCGGCGTTTTTTCCGTCGTAGCGGGAAAAGTGGGTTGCCCCGCCCTCGTCCAAAATGCGCATGATCTCCGTTTCGTACGGGGTTTCGCCCAAAATCTTTACGCTCAATACGAACGAATCGGAAAAAGCCGTCAAAAACAGCCAGATCGCCGCCCCTAGCGCCAAGCCGACGCGCTTTTTTACGCCGCTCCACAGCTTCGCAACGCCCGTTTTGGGCAAAATTTGCGCCGTATAGGGGGTATAACCACGGTTATTATAGCATATATTCGGATAAATTGCAAAAACTTTTTCGCAATCTTTTTCGTCAACGGTGAAAACGATCTCGTTTTTTTTGCGTTTTTTAACCTTTTCCACCGCGATCCCCGCCCTTTGCAGGCGATTGAGCGCGCGTTCGGGCATCATTCCCGTGATGAGCATACGCGTTTTCATTTGCGCACCTCTTCCACAGCGATCGAAAGGATCTTCCCCGCGATCTTCAAATCTCCGTCGCAAAACTTCGCAATCTCTAATCCCTCACCCGCTATTCGCAGCGTGCAATCCTTATAGCACACCTCTACGAGCGTATCGGAAAAATCGCCTAGAGCTTTCACTCCCTCGAAATACCCTTCCTTTAACGGCAACAGCACGCAACGCGCCGCCGAAAACAGCTCGTCGCCCTCGCCCCCGAAAATTTCTTTATACAGCCGCATATCCCTCTCCTTTCCTTTTGTAAAGGTATATGCGACCGACGGGAATTTTATGAAAGGCTCTGCCGCAAGCCTTATGAAAAACTATTCCGCGATATGCGTCAGCTCGTCTTTTACGCTCTGCGGCGCGGTCGTCTTGCAAACCACCGTCAAAATATCGCCGCCGTGGAGCACCGTATCGCCGTCGGGCAAAATCGTATTCTCGCCGCGCTTGATCTGCGTTACTTTCGCACCTGCCGGCCACAAAATGTCCCTTACTTCCCTGCGATCGGCAATACACGCGGGGGATAGAGTGATCGTAAAAATCTCGGTTACCGCTTCCGATTGGATATGGTAATCTTCCTTGTAAATTTCCAAAAGCTCCTCGTAAAGCCCGTCCGTTCGCGAAAGCTCGCCCACGAAATACCCGATCGCCACGCCGATGACGACGGGAAGCAGAGAAACGAAGCTGCCCGTAAATTCACAGATCATAATCACCGCCGTAATGGGCGCGCGAATGATCGTAGTAAAGAAAGTGGCAAGGCAAATCATCACCATGATATCGCAATAGCTCGCGTCCATTCCTAGCGCAAGCCACGCTTGATTGAGAAGCGAACCGAGGCACGCGCCGATCGCGATAATCGGTACGAAAATACCGCAAGGGATCCCCGAACCGACGTTCACCGCCGTAACGAGTGTTTTCATCAGCAGGATCACAAGCAGAGAAAGCACGAGCGGCAACGCGAACACTTCCACGTCCCCCGTGCCGCTTCCGAGCATTTCAATCAGCTCGTGTCCGCCGCCCATGGCGTACACGGTAACGAGCGAGGCTACGCCGCCCACGCCCACGGCGATTGCCGTTCTCACGAAAGAATTGATACGGTGTTTTTGAAAGCGTATTTTTCTGAAAAGCTTTCGCATACCGATCGCCGCGTAATAAAAGCCCACGCCGCTGCCCGCCACGACGAACGCCGCCAACGCGACGTACCAATAATCGGCTACGGGTAATTCGGAAAAGGCGTACGCGGCAAAGGAAAAGCCCGTATGCAAGTTGAAAAATCCATAAATGACCGTCCTTGCCAAAACGCCGAAGATCACCGACGAAAACGCGCAGATGAACACTTCAGGCGTAAAGCGTTTGTGCGCCTCCTCAAAGGCGAAAACGATGCCCGTAAGAGGCGCGTTCGCTGCCACGGCAAGCCCCGCGCAAGCCCCGCCCGTGATCTGGTATTTTTTGATCATTTCGTTGCGGCGAAGCAACGACGATACCCCGTCGCCCACGCCTGCGCCGATCAAAACGGACGGACCTTCCGCGCCGATCGAAAGCCCCATAAAGGTGCTCAAAAGACAAGCCGCGAAGGTGGCGGTGATATCCCGAAACCATTTAAAGCGTATCACGCCGCGCGTCGCGCCCTCTGCTTGCGGGATTCCGCAACCGCGCGCCACGGTGGAAAACTGTATGATCACGCCGATCAAAAACGCGCCCAAGCAAAGCGTTAAGAGCAGAAGCGGCAAAAAGGCGGGATTGGCGCGAACGAAAGCGTACGCGTCGCGGGAAAATTCCTCGCCGTAGTGCATCAAAATATTGAAAAAGGAAACGATCACGCCCACGGAAACGCCCGTAACGCAACCCACCAAAATCAGCCTCACGGCGTTTTGATATACTCCTTTCCCCAGCTGTTTACGCTGTTTTTGCTCGATCGTATGCTTCATTCCTCTATCCCTTTTTAAGCAAATTGTCCGCTGTATAATTCGTAATAAGCGCCGCGCTTTGCAAGCAATTCTTCGTGCGTGCCCTGCTCCACGACCCGACCCTTTTCCATCACCAAAATCGTATCGGCGTTTTCGATCGTCGAAAGCCTGTGCGCCACGATAAAGCTCGTTCTGCCTTGCATAAGCGTTGTAAACGCGTCCGCAATCTTCAATTCGGTGCGCGTATCGATCGACGAAGTCGCCTCGTCCAAAATGAGCATGGGCGGCTTGGTGAGCATGATCCGCGCGATACAAAGGAGCTGCTTTTGCCCCTCGGAAAGATTGCCGCCGTCCTCTGCGAGCACGGTATCGTACCCCTTTTCCATACGGCGGATAAACCCGTGCGCGTGCGCCGCTTTCGCCGCCGCGATCATTTCTTCGTCCGTCGCGTTTTCGTTGCCCATTTTGATATTTTCGCGCACCGTTCCGCTTTTCAGCCAAGTTTCCTGCAACACCATCCCGAACGACGAACGGAGCGAATTTCTCGTCAGCGTACGAATATCCTTGCCCTCGATCTCCACCGCGCCCGCCTTGCAATCGTAAAAGCGCATCAGCAGATTGATAAGCGTCGTCTTTCCGCTCCCCGTCCTGCCGACGATCGCCACCCGTTGTCCGCTGGAAACGCTCAAATTGAGATTTTCAATGAGCGGTCTGTCGTCCGAATACGAAAAGTCTATGCCTTTCAGCGCCAAGTTGCCTTGCACGCTTGTAAGCGTTTCGCCGTTTTCATCCGACGGTTCTTCCGTTTGATCGATCAGCTCAAAAATGCGTTCGGCACAAGCGAACGCGCTTTTCAGTTCCGTGATCACGCCCGAAATTTCATTGAACGGCTTGGTGTATTGGTTGGCGTACGATAAAAATTTCGTCAAGTCGCCCACGCTGAACGCAACGCCCCCGCCGTTAACGACGGCAAGCGCCCCCAAAAGCGCTACGAGCGCGTACACGAGGTTGTTCAAAAACCGCGTGGAGGGATTGACGAGCGAGGAAAAGAAGGTGGCGTTCATCGCCGCTTTTTCCAGCCGAGCGTTGATCTCGTCGAATTTTTCTTGGCTCTCGTCCTCGCAAGCGAACGCCTGCACCGTTTTCACGCCCGCAATACGCTCTTCCACAAACGCCGTCTGTTCGCCGCGCGTCGCCGTTTGCTCGTGGAAAAATTTCGAAGTGCGCGTCGCCACGAAGCGCGCCACCAACAGGGAAACGGGGCTAACGAGAATGACCACAAGCCCGATCGCCCAATGGGTGAACAGCATAAACAGCACCGTGCCCAAAATCGTCAGCACGCCCGTAAAGAACTGCGTGAAACCCATCAACAGCCCGTCGGAAAATTGATCGGCGTCCGCAACGATACGGCTCACCGTGTCGCCGTGGGCGTGGCTATCGAGATACGAAAGCGGCAATTTGCCGATCTTATGGAATGCGTCGCGGCGCAGATCGCGCACGACGTTCACGGAAATACGGTTGTTGCAAAGGCTCGCCAAAAACTGCGCCAACGCAGAAGCAACCGCCGAAACGGCGATCAGCCAACACAGCGTGGAAAAGCGTTGCCAATCGACGGCGTTTTCTACGATACAGTCGATCGCTTCCCCTATTAAAATGGGCACGAGTAACGAGAAAAATACCGTTGCCAGCGAAAACAGCAGCGAGCCTACGAGCGCAACGGGGTATTTTCCCACGTACGAGAGCACGCGCAAAAGCGTGGATTGTTTCTTTACGCCTTTCATACGCCGCCCCCTTCGTTCCCGCGTTGGGAACGGTAAATGTTTTGATACACCTCGCAGGTTTTAAGCAATTCCTCGTGCGTGCCGATTCCCACCGCCGCGCCGTCGTCGAGCACGATAATTTTATCCGCGCCCTGTACGGACGAGGTTCGTTGCGATACGATAAACACCGTAGTATCCAAGGTTTTGAGCGCCTTTTTAAGCGCCGCGTCCGTCGCATAATCGAGCGCGGACGAGGAATCGTCCAAAATCAAAATATCGGGTTTGCGTACGATTGCACGCGCAATCGTCAAGCGCTGCTTTTGACCGCCCGAAAAATTCTTGCCTCCTTGGTGTACGGGCGCGTCCAAGCCGCCCTTTTCCGCCACTACTTCTTCCGCTTGCGCGATCTTAAGCGCGGCGAAAATTTCTTCATCCGTCGCGTCCGATTTTCCAAATTGCAAATTTTCCCGCACCGTGCCTTTGAACAGCAACGCCTTTTGCGGCACTACGCCAACGCGGTTTCTAAGGTATTCCTGCATTCCCTTTTCACGCACGTTTTTGCCGTCGATCAATACCTGCCCCGCGCAAACGTCGTAAAAATGCGGCAACAGATTGACGAGCGTAGTCTTTCCGCTTCCCGTGCCGCCGATCACGCCCACCGTTTCGCCCCGCTTTGCGGTGAAGGAAATATTTTCCAGCGCGCAATCCGCGCCCTCGCTATATCGAACGCTCACGCCGTCGAACACGATAAACGGCGCGTTCTTTGCCCCCTCGCCGTCCTCGTCCAATTCAAGCGACGGCTGCATTTTCAGCACGCTTTCCACGCGGTTGCCGCACGCCACGCCTTTCGCCACCGTTACGATGAGATTGGCAAACTTAATAAGCTCGATTAAGATTTGGCTCATCAAGTTATACAGCGCGATCACCGTACCTTGGCTCAACGCGCCCGAATCCACCCTGATCGCCCCCGTCCAGAGCAATAAAATGATCCCGCCGTTCACGAGCGCGTAGGTGAGCGGGTTGGTGATCGCCGCGAGCGCGCCGACGAATTTGCGGCTACCCGCCAATTTTTCGTTACGGCGGTCGAAAAGCGCCCCTTCCTCGTCCTCGCGGCAGAACGCGCGGATAACGCGCGCGCCCGTTAAGTTTTCCCTTGTGGAAAGGGTTACCCCGTCCAGATCCTCTTGCGATTTTTTATAAAGCGGCATACAGCCGAGCATTACCGAAAACACCACCGCGGCAAGCGCGACGACCGTAACGACAAAGGCAAACAGCGAGCCGGGATCAACGATCCAAGCCGTGATCACCGCCCCGAACACGATAAACGGGGAACGCAAAAACAGCCGAAGCGCAAGGTTGATTCCCGATTGCAGACGGTCGATATCGCTCGTGAGCCGCGTGAGCATCGTACCCGTGCCGAGGCGGTCGAAATCCTTATACGAAAGCGATTGTAATTTTTTGAAAAGATCGCTGCGAAGGCGCGCGCTCACGCCCGTTGCCGTGCGCGCCGCAAAATACTGCGCGACGACGGCGAACGCGCAACCAAGCAAGCCGAACACGCCCAGCACGATACACATTTGCACGATAAAAGGAATATCGGCGTTCGGGTACGCGCCGTCCACGCTCGCCCCCAAACCCCGATCGACGATCAAACCCACGACGATGGGCACGAGCAATTCGAAGGTCGCCTCCAAAAGTTTGAAGAGCGGCCCCAAAATACTGTGCCATTTGTAAGGCTTAAAATAGCCGAAAACCTTTTTCATACAAACACCTTAACATTGCGCATCAACCGATAAAGTAGGCATACAGCTCCTTATACGCGCCGATTTCTTCCAATCTCGCGCCCTCGTCCGTGGAAGAAATCTTTTCGTTGGCGCGATAAATTCTGCCCGCGTTGATAAACTTGTTCGTAAACACGCCGAAAACAATAAACGCCACTACGGCGATCGCCGCGCAAACGATCGTGGGAATCACGAAAGTATCGTCGCTGACGGTGAAGTTTTTCAACCCGAACACCACCGTCAAGATCAGCGCCGCCAAAAAAGGCACGGCGGCAACGCCGAACGCAATGCCCGATTTTTTCAAACGGGGCTTCAACACGCCGCGGCGAAGTTCTTGTTTTTTCTCCACCGTCGCTTTGAGCGGCGTTTCTTCTTCCGTCAGTTCGTCGTAACGCTTTTGGAACTGATCTTTGAATTTTTCTTTGATGATCTCTACCGCTTCGTAGCCAAGATCGAATTCAAGGTTTTCATAGCCCGATTCCACGTATTCGTCCATCAGCACGTCGGGATTTTTGAAATCCTCCGTCTTTGCGCGCCAATAGCCCACGGACGCAAGCGTAGCCACGTCGTCAAGATCGAGCGCCTTTTCAAATTTCAGCTCCGCCGATTTATAGCTTCCCTCGGCAAGCAACGCTTCGCCCTCGGTCAAAAGCTTTTCGTATTCTTCCTTTCTCGCCGCCGCTTCCGCTTCCTTTTTCTTTCGAAGCGCAAGCGCTTCTTCGGGCGAAAGCCCTACGAGGTCTTCGTCGTCCTCTTGCAAATCGGGGAACTCGAAAGCAAGTTCTTCGCCGCCCTCGTCCCCGTCGTCGCCCGCAGGCGCGCCCTCGGCAAGCTCGTCCGTAACGTCCACGTAGCCGTCTTTCGTCTTTTTCAAGCGTATCCCTCTTGCGTATTCGTCGTCGATGATTCTTTCTTCCATATCATTCTCCAAATCGGTTATTTTTTTCGCGGCAAGCCGCGCCATTTATTCTTGTTCGTCGCGTTTTAACGCAAACGGAAACGTCCAAAACGGTTGTTTTTTCGTCGGATCTACCGTCTTTACGACGATTGCTCGGAATTTTCCGCGATAGCGGCTCTTTGCCCAATCGCAAAATTCCCTGTTTTCAAAAACCGCCGCCACCGCGCTCCCCGAGCCGGTCATCACCGCCGCGATCGGAGAAAAGCTCTCCGCTTCTTCCATCGCCCTCTTCACCTCGCCGCAAAGGCTTGCGGCGGGCGCGTATAAAGCGTTATACAGCGTATCTTTCAAGCCGAAAACGCCGTCCGCTTTCAGCCCCGCGATCGCGCGTTCCGTAGCGCCCGTCGGCGCGTCCGTTGCGTTCATCTCATCGTATTTTCGGTAACATTCCCCTGCGGAAACGGAAGTTTTTGGACAAAGTAGCAACAGCCAAAACGGCTGTTTGATCCCGTCGATCGGCGTAACCGTTTCGCCCTTGCCCTGCATGCGCGCATAGCCGCCCCGCATCATATACCGAACGTCGCTTCCCAGCTCGTCCGCGAGAGCAAAAAGTTCCTCGTCCGTCGCCGCGCCGTACAGCTTTTGCATACCCAACAGCACGCCCGCAATATCCGCGGAAGAACCGCCCAAGCCGCCGCCGATGGGAATATCCTTCCAAACGGTGATCTCCGCTCCGTCCGTATGAAAGCGCGAGGAGTATTCTTCCGCCGCTTTTAAGGCGTTGTTCCGTTCAGGGGGGATACTCTCGCTGCCCTGTCCGTGCATGACGATATTGCTCAACGCGCCCTTGCGCCGCCGCAAAGCAACGGTATCGCAAAGCTCTATGCTCGCCACCAAAGAATCGAGCTGATGAAACCCGTTTTCCCGCCCGACGATTTCCAGCGTGAGATTGATTTTTGCGTGTACGCGCACCTTTGCCGATCGCATTTCGTCTACTCCAAAAAGCGGCGAGAATGCCTCGCCGCCGAAACTTTCCAATTCTATTGTAGCATATTTTTCTTGAAAATACAATCCTTTCAAGCGTTTTCGCGTGTGTTTTTTGTGAAATTTACGGTTTTTGGCGATAAATCACCAATCTTTCTTCCCCTTTTAAGGGGAAGTCGAGCGTGGGATTGCTCCTTTCCACCTCTTCGGGCGAAAGGGAAAGCCGCTTCGCCGTTTCCCAAAGCCCGTCGCCTTTGCCGAGGATATACACCGAAACCGCGCTGTCGATCACGGGCTTTTCGTCGCCCTCGATCACTTCGCTCAAATATTCGCCCTGCGTGCTTCCGTACGCGCAAACGCGCAATTTTAAAGTGGCTTCCGCTTCCGCCTCGCCGCCGCGAATCCGCAAACTCAGCCCGTAAACGCTGCAATTGATCTCCGCGTCCGTTTCCCCGCCCGTCAACGGCAGGATAAAAGGCAACGATAAGTCGGCGGCAACGTACCCGCCGTCCTCGCCCGAAAAGATTGCCTTTCCCTCTACGACGCCCTCGATCGCCAAACCGTTTTCCGTTTTCACCGCTTCACAGCTTGCCGTAGGCATAATCACCGCTCTGAGCATTTTATCCTGTATCTCGGCGGACGATAAAACGGGCGTACCGTGTACGCGTTCGGTGATTGTTCTTGCGTTCAACGCAACCCTGCCCGCCTCATTTTGCCATTTCAGCGAAGTATTTCGATCGAGCGCGTATGCGTCCTCACAAACGGTGAGTTCCGTCGTTTCGTACACTTTTGCACAGGCTTGCAAGGTGAAGGTTACGACGATCTTGCTCCTGCCCTTTTCCTCGTCGGTATCGGCGGAAATATACGCCGTTTGCACGCTCACGGACGCGGTGGCAAAGGACGAGGGCAGCGCCATATCGCAAACGAGCTGCGATCTAAAAGGCGCGGTGCGCTCGTACGAGCAAAGCGAGCCGTCGCGGCGAAGCATACAAAAATGCAAGCCGATCTCGCCCGAAATTTCCACTTGCCCCACCTCGCAACGCACGTCGGTAACGGTAACCGTTTCGCCGTGCATCAAAATATCCTGCGCGAAATCTGTTTCAAATTCGTCCTCTTCTTCAAAGACGCCCGAAACGCACACGACGGACGAAATCGGCAATTCCGTACGCTTGACGATCAGCCCCTCGCCGCCCGAAAGATACGAAATTTGTTTTTCGCCGTACGCGCAAAACCGCGCGCCGATCACGCAGGAAACGATATAATTCGCCCCCTCGCGCCGCACCGAGCTATTATCCACGCTCAGCGTGCCCTGCGCGATACAAGCGGGCGTGATCGCTTCGTTTTTCGCGTTGTGGAAAAATTCCGCGCCCCGTTCCAAACGACAAATTTTACCGTTTAAATCTTCATAAAGAACAGTGAGATAAAGTTTTCCCGAATACTTAATCTCGCCGTTTTCGCAAGTCGCGTTTTGCTCGGCGGCGCGCGCTTGCACCGCCACGATATTGGCGATCTCTTGCCCTGCTATGCGGCATTCGACGATGGATTGCCCTTCCGCTTTGCAAATTTCTCCGCCGTAGCGGTATGATTGATAATGCGCTTTCATTTTCTAACCTCTCCCGTTTTATTCGTTGCCTTTTATGTGTATGATTTTTCTTCGCCGATTATGCACGGCGAAAAAGGCGGAATTTTGTAAAATTAGCAATTAAATGCAAAACGGACGGTTAAAACGCCGATTTTTCGGGCAAACTATCATTATGATTAAGCCAAAAAAAACGATCAACGAAATCAAACGAATGGTGAAAGACTGCCTGCAAAGCCGCATCGCGGTGCAAGTGAATTTGGGCAGGAACAAGCATATGCAATTTTGCGGCGTATTATCGGGCGTTTATCCCGCGCTGTTTTCCATCACCCCCGATGAAAAAGATTTCAACGGCAAAACCACTTATTCCTATTCGGATATCCTATGCGGTACGGTGAAATTCAAAAAAATTTCCTAAACGAAAACCGAGCTGATTTGTTCAGCTCGGTTTTCGTTTTTCAATTTAACACTTTTTTCAAGAACTGCCCCGTATGGCTTTGCGGGATTTTCGCCACTTCTTCGGGCGAGCCTTCGCAAACGATCGTTCCGCCGCCGTTGCCGCCCTCGGGTCCTAAATCGATGATATAGTCCGCCGTTTTGATTACGTCGAGGTTGTGTTCAATCACCACCACCGTATTCCCGCCCTCGCGCAAGCGCGTTAAAATTTTGATGAGCTTATCCACGTCGTAGGTATGCAACCCCGTCGTCGGCTCGTCCAAAATATACATCGTCTTGCCCGTGGAGCGCTTAGAAAGCTCAGTGGCGAGCTTCACGCGTTGCGCTTCGCCGCCCGAAAGAGTGGTGGAGCTTTGCCCCAGCTTGATATACCCAAGCCCCACTTCCTGCAAAGTCTTGATCTTATTATAAATGGAAGCGTGGTGCTCGAAAAATTCGCAAGCCTCGTCCACCGTCATTTCCAGCACGTCGGAAATGCTCTTGCCCTTGTATTTCACTTCCAACGTTTCGCGATTATACCGCTTGCCGCCGCACACCTCGCAAGGCACGAAAATATCGGGCAAGAAGTGCATTTCAATCTTGATGATGCCGTCCCCGAAGCAATGCTCGCATCTGCCGCCCGAAACGTTAAAGGAAAATCTGCCCGTTTTATAGCCGCGCTCCTGCGCGTCGGGGGTCATCGCGAACAGATCGCGGATCGCGCCGAATACGCCCGTATAAGTGGCGGGATTGCTGCGCGGCGTTCTGCCGATAGGGGATTGATCGATCGCGATCACTTTATCGAAATATTCTATCCCTTTCATCTCGTCGTATTTCCCTGCGATCTGCCGCGCGCCGTTCAAGTCGTTGGCGAGCCGAGGATAGATGATCTCGTTTACGAGGCTGGATTTACCGCTGCCCGAAACGCCCGTGATCGCCGTCATCAATCCAACGGGAATCTTTATATCGATATTTTTTAAGTTGTTTTGCTTGCAGCCGAGAACTTCCAAATATCTGCCGTCGGGCGTTTTTCTCACCGCTGGCACTTCGATCTTTCTGCGCCCCGCCAAATAATCGCCCGTGATCGAACGGGGAGAAGCCATTACGTCTTCTTGCGTGCCTTGCGCCACGATTTCCCCGCCGTGGATCCCCGCTTTCGGTCCGATATCCAAAATATGATCCGCCGCTTTAATCGTGTCCTCGTCGTGCTCCACCACGATCAGCGTATTGCCGAGATCTCGCAAGCCTTTGAGCGAATTTAACAGCTTTTCGTTATCCCGCTGATGAAGTCCGATACTCGGCTCGTCTAAAATATACAGTACTCCCGTGAGCGCGCTGCCGATCTGCGTCGCCAAACGGATACGCTGGCTTTCGCCGCCCGAAAGGGTGCTCGCCGTCCGCGTGAGCGTGAGATAATCCAAACCCACGTTTTTCAAAAATCCCAAACGGCTGTTGATCTCTTTTAAGATCGCGTCCGCAATCATATGTTGCGTCGGCGTGAGCTTCGTTTGCAAATCGTCGATAAACTCGCAAAGCGCGCCCACCGAAAGCTCGCACACTTCCCAAATATTTTTGCCGCCCACGTACACCGCAAGCGCTTCCTTTTTCAAACGCTTTCCGTCGCACGCGTCGCAATGCGAGGTGCGCATCAGCCGTTCGATATCGTATTTTACGCCCACCGACGAGGTTTGCGCGTAGCGCCGTTGCAGGTTGTTGACGTACCCCTCCCAATTCTTTTTAAAGCTCCCTTTAAAGGTGCGCGTTGCGTACTGCATATCGATCTTTTCGCCGCCGTTGCCGTACATCAAAAGATCCCAAATTTCCGGCGAAAGATCTTTCACGGGCACGTCGAGAGAAAATCCGTACGCCTTTGCGATCGCCGATACTTCCATCAATGCCATCGACTGCGAGCCCAAGTTCCAGCCCGTTACCTTCATCGCTCCCTCGCGAATGGTCTTGTTTTTATCAGGGCAAATAAGATCGGGATCGACTACTTGCTTAAAGCCCAAGCCAAAGCAGGTCGGGCACGCGCCGTAGGGGGTGTTGAACGAGAACATTCTCGGCTCGATCTCTTCGATGGAAATACCGCAATCGGGGCAAGCGTAATTGGCGGAATACAGCGTTTCCGTATCCCCTTCGTCGATCACCACCAGCCCGTCCGCAAGCTTCAACGCCGCTTCCAAGCTATCTACTAAGCGTTTGCGGATAGACGGCTTTACGATCAAACGGTCGACGACGACGGAAATATTATGCTTGATATTCTTTTCCAGCTTGATCTCTTCTTGCAGATCGTACACGATCCCGTCGATCTTCACTCTGCCGTAGCCGCTCTTTTTATACCCGTTCAGCTCTTTCGTATACTCGCCCTTTCTGCCGCGCACGACGGGCGCAGTAACCATAATTTTGCTGCCCTCGGGCATCGCCATCACCTGATCCGCAATCTCGTCCACCGTCTGGCGGCGAATTTCTCTGCCGCACTTAGGGCAATGCGGAATGCCGATCCTCGCGAACAGCAAACGGAAATAATCGTAGATCTCCGTTACCGTACCCACGGTGGAGCGGGGATTGTGCGAGGTGGTTTTTTGATCGATCGAAATTGCGGGAGAAAGCCCCTCGATGCTTTCCACGTTCGGCTTTTCCATTTGTCCCAAAAACTGCCGCGCGTAGGAAGAAAGACTCTCCACGTACCGCCGTTGCCCCTCGGCAAAGATCGTTTCGAACGCGAGCGTGCTTTTGCCGCTCCCCGAAAGCCCCGTCAACACCGTCAGCTTGTTGCGGGGGATCGTTACGTCGATATTTTTTAAGTTGTTTTCCTTTGCGCCTTTTACAATGATCTCGTCCATGGTAGCACCTTTTCGTTGTTTTTAACCTCTTTGCGCCTTTCTCAGCCGCATTTTGAGCTGTGCGATCGTTTCGCGAATTTCGATCGCGCGTTCGAAATCGAGCTGTCCGCTCGCCACTTTCATCAACGCTTTCAGCTTTTCGATCTCGTCGGGAATATCCCTTAATTCGATCTCGTCGCCCACCTTCTTTTTCTTGGTGATATTCAGTGTAGACTTGATCGGCTTGACGATCGTTTGCGGCACGATCCCGTGCGCCTTATTGTATTCGTCCTGTATCTTTCTTCTGCGTTCCGTTTCCTCGATCGCGCGCTTCATACTGTCGGTGATCGTATCCGCGTACATAATCACTCTGCCCTCGCTGTTTCGCGCCGCACGGCCGATCGTTTGAATGAGCGCGGTATCGCTGCGAAGGAATCCTTCTTTATCCGCGTCCAAAATCGCCACGAGCTTCACTTCGGGCAAGTCCAAGCCTTCGCGCAAAAGATTGATCCCGCAAAGCACGTCGAATTCGCCGCCGCGCAATCCGTTGACGATCTCCACACGCTCCAAGGTGTCGATATCGCTGTGCATATATTTCACCTTGACGGAATGTTCCTTCAAATAATCCGTCAATTCCTCCGCCATACGCTTGGTGAGCGTGGTGATCAATACCCTGCCCCCTTCGTTTACGACGATTCGTATCTGCGAAAGCAGATCGTCGATCTGCCCTTTGGTGGGCTTGACTTCGATGATCGGATCTAAAAGCCCCGTCGGGCGAATGAGCTGTTCCACCGTTTGCCCCGCCTGATCCAGCTCGTAGGGCGCGGGCGTTGCGGAAACGCAAATAAGCTGCGGCACGCGCGCGTCAAATTCGTCGAAGGTCAAGGGGCGGTTATCGTACGCCGCCTGCATACGGAAGCCGTAATCGACGAGGTTGGTCTTTCGCGAAAGGTCGCCGTGATACATTGCGCGAATTTGCGGAATGGTCATATGACTTTCGTCGATAAACACCAAAAAATTCCCCTTGGGAAAATAATCGAGAAGGGTGAACGACGGTTCGCCGGGGTTTCTGCCGTCGAAATAGCGGCTGTAATTTTCGATGCCCGTACAATACCCGATCTCGCGAAGCATTTCCAAATCTTGCTCGGTGCGTTGTTTCAAGCGTTGCGCTTCCAACAGCTTGCCCGCTTCTTCAAAGGCGCGCACCTCGCCTTTTAAATCCTCTTCGATCATTGCAAGCGCGCATTGCAGCTTTTCCGTACCCACGGCGTACTGCGAAGCGGGGAAGATCGCCACGTGCGAAAGCTCGTTGAGCTTGTTGCCCGTCAACGCTTCCACCTCGTAAATTTTATCGATCTCGTCCCCGAAAAATTCCACGCGGATCGCCACTTCGGAATTAGAAGCGGGGAAAATTTCCACCACGTCTCCGCGCACGCGGAAGGTGGCGCGTTTAAAATCGGTATCATTGCGCGCGTATTGCAGCTCTATAAGCTTGCGCATGAGCGCGTTGCGCTCCCATTCCATACCGGGGCGCAAAGAAAGGGAAAGCCGAAAATATTCCTCGGGCGCACCCAAGCCGTAAATACAGGAAACGGACGCCACCACCAGCACGTCCTCGCGTTCCATCAACGAACAGGTCGCGCTGTTGCGGAGCTTATCGATCTCGTCGTTCAGGCTTAAATCCTTTTCGATATAAGTATCGGTGGACGGGATATAGCTTTCGGGCTGATAATAATCGTAATAGCTTACGAAATATTCCACGCGGTTATGGGGAAAGAACTCCCGAAACTCGTTGCAAAGCTGCGCCGCCAAGGTTTTGTTATGCGCGATCACGAGGGTGGGCCGACCGACGTTTTTGATTACGTTCGCCATCGTGAACGTTTTCCCGCTGCCCGTTACGCCGACGAGCACCTGCGTACGCAAGCCGTCCAAAACGCCTTCCGTCAACTTTTCGATCGCCTGCGGTTGATCGCCCGTAGGCTGATACGGCGCGCATAAATCGAATTTCATTTCGGCTCCCTCCTTTTATCGCGAACATTCGTTTGTATTATACCACTTTTCTCTGCGTTTGTAAAGGGATTGAAAGGAATTTTTTGCCAAAAGCTCAAAAGAGAAATTTCAAAATCCAACCCACGGCAAACGCAATAACGGCGGAAGTGATCGCCCAAATCACTTTCACCGCAAAATCCCGCCGCATTTGCAAGGCGTGGCGGGGATAGGCGTAGCCCTCGGCTCGCAGGGAAAGCACGTACGTTTTCTCGCCCTTTCGTTCAGAAAACAACAACTCCAAATAATCGTCCGTTTTCAAATCCTGCAAGATCTTTTCCAGCGCCTCTTCCGTCCATTTTTCTCGCCGCGGCAGGCTCGCGAGCAATTCTGCGGGCGTAATCAGGCACACGCCCCCGTCTTTGCACAGCGCGTACACCCGTTTCATCACCTCGCCTTCTTTGCGGTTGAGCATCTCCCTCTTTCCCCCTTGATTATACTATTATGCGCAAAATCTCGGCGGGGTATTCTTTTGCAATCCTTGCCCGCCGATCAATTGTACCCAATAGGTACAAGCATAAAAATCAAAAAGTTCGGTTTTCTGCGTGCGCGGGCAAAAAGAAAGAAGCGGCGCAATTTATGCAACCGCTCCTTCCTATCCTATTCCTTTTTTGACTATAAGCCGATAATCAATTTTGGCTGTTGGCACGCGCCGCTTTCATGCTCGCAAGCAGGTCTTTCGCTTCCTGTTCCGCTTGCGCGATCGCGTCGTTCATCGCCTTTTCGAATCCCGCGAAGCTCTCTTGCGCCGCCGCGATCTTGCTTTCTACGCTCGCTCTGTCCGCTTCGTCCAGCTCCGCTTTGATCGCGTTCAACGCTTTTGCCTTTGCCGCTTCCAAGGTTTCCAAAGCCGCATACGCTACGGGCAACGGCTCCTTGCCGTCCATCGCCGTACGCATACTTTCGATCGTCGCTTTAAATTCCGCGAAGTATACGTTCGCCGCATCTTTGAGCGTTATGGGAAGATCGTCAAGGAGTTCTTCCAATTCCTCGATCATCGCGGAAATTTCGTCTTTGTATTCCGCGTTAATCGCCGTATACACCTCGTTTGCCGAAGCCTTGGCAAGCGTCATCACTTCGCCAAATACCGTTTGCGCCGCCGCGCGTTCGTCCGCCGTCATATTCTTGAAATAAGTATCGAGATACGCTTCCAAGCTATCCAGCGTAACCTTTCCGTCCACCGTCACGGAAGCCTTGAACGCCGCCGTTTCGTCCGCGGTAAGTTCCAATGCCACGGCGATATTGTTCACCGCCGTTTCGGGAATTTCCGTTTCTTCCGCGATCTTCGCCGCCTTTTCTGCCGCCCAAATACCCGCTTCCAAAGCGATCGTCGCGCCCGTGTATACCGAATACGAATATCCGTTTATCCCGAAGTTATATTTCGTCAAATTCGCAAGGTTCAAATACGGAGTCATCCAATAGCTTTCCAAAAGCTGTTCTTTGAGCTGATAATAATTGTTCCAAGCCTCGTTTTTCGCTTCCAGATACGCTTCCGTCGCGTAAGGGATATATTCTTCCGAATGCTCGTAGATCACGGCAAGTAGCTCGTCGGTATCCATTTCCGCCGCCGCTTCCACGCTCAGCGATCCGTCCGCCGCTTGCGCCTGTACGATCAGCTCGTATTCGCCCACGGTGAGATCCAAATTCAGTTCGGCATTGAGCATTTCCACCTCGCGCACCGACGAGAACAAGCCCTCTGCCGTTACGTTCACGGCAAAATCCTTGCCCTCGGCGCTCACCGCCGCTTCAAACGACTGCTTTACGGAATCTTCCAATGCGGAAGCGTCGATCTCGCCCTGCGCCGTTACCGATACGCCGCGGTTGTTTTCGTTTAAGTACCCAAGCTCCACAGCCAAGTCCGCGATCTTCTTCGTCGCTTCTTCCACGGAAAGCCCTTCGATGTTTTCGTTATAGATCATCACCTGCGCGTCCTCGTTTTCCGCGATGACGGAAAGCACCTTTTCGTTTTCATCCAACACCAAGGATACCGACGGATTCACGTCGATGGATACGAACGATTCCGCGCTCGCTTCTTCCGTTTCGGGAGCGCAAGCCGCCAACAAGCCCGAAAGCATCACGCCCGAAAGCGCAATCGATAAAATTTTCGTGATATTCTTCTTCATATTTTCACCTCTGATTTTTATTTTACGGGCTTTTCAGCCCCTCGTTTCGATTATTAAACGCGTCAAGCAAGCATTTTATTGGCAAAAAATTTAATTTTTTTGTATTTTTTCCAAAAATTCTTCGTATCTCTCGTCCGAGATTTCTTCTCTGCCCTCGTTGAACGCTTCCGCGTAGGTTTCATATAAGCCTTGCGACCAGTCCGCAATAAAGCCCTGCATCCGTTCAATATACGCGCCCGCTTGCTCCTGTACCCAATCGGCAACCGCTCCCAACGCCGACTGTAACGCGTTGATCACCCCGCCGCCGTAACCGTGCATTGTCGTAAAGGCTACAAATGCCCCCAAATGCTCCGTGCGTACGCCCGTTTGCGAAATATCCGTTTCGCGATAGATCGCCAACGCTTCTGCTGCCGCTTCCACCTTCATACTACCTTCGTACATCGTACCGAATTTTTCTCCCAAAATCCAGCCCGTTAAGCTGAATAACGGATCTCCCCGATCCACGCGGTAATCTTCTCCGAAGCCGTAATACATTTGATCGAGCAGAAGATCCATTTCCGCTTCCAACGCGCTCACCGTTTCGTCCAGAAGATCGTCATCTGTCAATTCCCAATACGAGCTGCCCTCTGCGAATATCCCGCCCGTTTGCGCGACAATCTCAGCGTTTTTAGCATAGATCGCTTGATAAAGATCGTATTTTGCAAACGAATGTTTCAACGCGTCCGCCGCGAAACCGTACGCCGAATCTTTCAGCGCCGTTTTCGTTTCCTCTCCCGCCGAATGATCCAGCCATTCCGTCGCCCGTTTTTCAAGCGAAGCGAGGTATTCTTGAAAATCTTCGCGCGCCGTTTGCGAAGTTTCCACGTACACGAACACGCCCTTTTCTTTAAAATATTGCGTGAGCGTATTTTTCACGGCGCTCACCACGCTCCCGTCAGGCAATTCCGCGCCCTCGAAGCCGACCTCGATTTGATTATACTTTCCGTCCGTGCCGTCCGCAAGCAAATCGAAATACCCCGATTGTCCCGCGCGCTCGGCAAGTTTTTTCGCCGCTTCCGCCGCCGAAAGCCCCGTAAGCGAAGCCACGAACTCGCTATCTTGCAATAAAGTATCGCCGTCGCTGTTATCGCTCAACACTTTTTTCACTTTGTTTTCGCTATCCAACAACACGCTGACGGCGGGATTGATGCTCAGGCTCATACAAGCGCCCAAGGCCTCGACGGGCGGTGCCGCAGGCGCAAGCGCGCTCGCGATACAGATCGCTGCTACGCAAGCCGCCGCGGAACAAGCCGCAACCGACAGCCAAAGCCGTCTGTTTTTTCGCGGTGAACGCGACCCTGCCCCCTCGTTTTTTCCGTTTTCAGCCGCCAAGATCGGCTCTGCTTTCAATTTCTCGCTCATGGGAAGATCGGCGCTATTTAACTCTGCGTTCAAAGCGGATAAAAATTCATCGTTTTTCATTCGTCGTCCTCCTTTCGTTGTTTTCTCAGTTTTTCGATCGCCGCGTTGTATTTCCAAGTTACCGTGCCTAACGGCAAGCCCTTCATTTGCGCGATCTCTCGGTGCTTATACCCCCACACGGCGTGCAGGATCACGATTTCCTTTTCCTCGTTGGAAAGCGCCGCCGTGATCTCGTCGAGGAGCGGGAACGCAGGCTCTACGGCGATCTCCGTTTTTTCCGTCTGCGCTTTTTGACGGGTCTTTCGTTTTCGCAATTCGTCCAAGGCGAGGTTTTTGGCGATCTGAAAAATCCACGCCCGCGCGTCCGTTCCCCTTTTATAAAGAGCGATCTTCCGTTTGACCTGCAAAAAAGTATCTTGCACGGCGTCCTCGGCGTCGGCGCGGTTGCCAAGATAGGCGTATGCGAATGCAAACACCCCGCGCTTCATGCTCTCGTACAGCCGTTCAAACGCCGCGTCGTTCCCTGCGGCGACCTGCGTCAGCCATTTATCCAGAAGTTCTTTTTCCATGGTACCCACTCTTTGCTTATTAAACGCACGCGCCCCGCCGTTTTATTGGCTAAACGCGAAAAAATTTTTTATGCCGTAAAATATTATATCATTCGCAACCCGTTTTGTCAATCAACGAAACAAAAAACGCCTCGATCCCTCGAAGCGTTTTCTCAAACGATTGAAAATAATTAAGCCTTTACGCGATATTCCGTAACCCCCAAGATCGTTTCGCCGTCGATCTGCAAGGGCGCCGGCTCGTCGAATTTCACCGTAATATCCGAACCTTCCAGCACCGCCGTCAGCTTCTTGTTCTTGATATGCTCGCCTTTAAAAATAGAGGGGAACAGCATCAGCGTACGAATACGCCCCGCGCCGTACATCAGCACCAAGCTCACCTTGCCGCTGCCGCGCTTTTGATCGGGCGCGGCGATCATGCCGCCGCCGTAGTGTCTGCCGTTCATCGTCGGCGCGATCCATACCTTTTTAAAGGTATATTCCTTGCCGTCTACGATCACCGTGGCGTTTTTGGGTTTATAGTGGAACAGCAATCCGTTGATGGCAATAGAAGTATAATTGATATCCTTTTTGCCCGCCGCGCGCTGTTGATCGCCCACCTCGCAGCAATAACCGTCGATTCCGTAGCCAACGCCGTTGATAATGGGATACGCCTCGCCGTTCACGTACACGGTAGGCAGATTTTTCAAATATTCGTTGATCTTGACGGGCGCGTCGCCTTTTTTCAAGCCGAGATCCGTCCAAAAATCATTGCCCGTTCCCGTCGCATAATACAAAATATCGTTTTCGGGAATATTCTCTTTCAGCTTTCTTGCAAATTGGTTCACCGTACCGTCGCCGCCGCATAAAACGATCTTGTCGTCCGCTTCCAAACCGCCGATAAATTGCACTACGTCCAAATTGCAAAGATCGACAAACTCCGTCGTTTCTTCTTTCAAAGTACCTTTGAGCTGCCGAGCGATCTCTTCGCCTTTGCCGCCGCCCGAAAGCGGATTGTATAATACGTAAGTTTTCATAATGTTATGTAAGCCCCTTTTTGCTAATAAAATATGTGTGTAATATAATTTTATTACTTTTTTCTTGCAATGTCAAGAACTTTATGCCAATTTTCGACATTTTGTTGCCAACAGCCCTTCCATTCCCCACGCGGCTCCGCTCGTTTTCTTCAATTGATAAAATTTTATCAATTAAAGCGGCGCGAAAATTTTTTCCGCGCCGCGCCTGTTAGCGTTTTAAATTTTCCGTAGCGGGATTATCGATCAGCTTCCCGTCCTTTGTAAACCGCGAGCCGTGGCAAGGACAATCCCAACTGTGCTCGTGGGGGTTGTATTTGAGCGCGCAGCCCATATGCGGACAGCGCGGTACGGTAGGCGTGATCAAATGCCAAATCGCTTTCGCCCCGTTGACGGCAAGCTGCGCCCGAAGCATCGAACGCTGCGGCGTAAAAGCCGCCGCGTACTCGTTTTTTTCGCCCTTAAGTTCGTCCGTCAAAATTTGCGCCGCGACCATCGCCGAGGTCATTCCCCATTTATTGTAGCCCGTCGCCACGTACAAATCCTGCGTGCTTTTCGAATATTTGCCGATATACGGCGCGTCATCCAACGTCATGCAATCTTGCGCTGCCCAGCGGTAGGCTTCCTGCGCATTGGGATAGTATTTTTCCGCGGCGGATTCCAAATCCCGCCAATTTCCGCCCTTTTCGCCCGTACGATGACTACCGCCGCCGAGCAAAAGGTATTCGCCGTAGTTTCGAAAAGATAATCCTTTATCGTATTCGTCGATATACATTCCGTCCACCTGCGCGGCGTTTTTCAGCGCCACCACGTACGAACGGTGTTGAAACATTTTTAAAAAATACAATCCGTGCTTATTCAAAATCGGGAAATGCGTTGCAACGACGATCTTTTCCGCGTTGATTACGCCCCGATCGGTGACCGCTTTTTTCGGCGCAAGCTCCTTTACTTCCGTATGCTCGTAGATCTTTAAATCTTTGGCGATCGCGTACGCGAATTTTAAGGGATGAAACTGCGCCTGCCTTTCAAATTTAACCGCCCCCGCAACCTGAAAAGGCAAATTCGGGCAATCGGAAAATCCCGCTAAAAAGCCCAATTTTTCCAAAGCGCGCAATTCCTTTTCAATCTTTCTCGGCTTGTCAAGCGAGTACACGAACGCGTCCTTTTCCTCAAAATCGCAATCCACCGTCTTGCAGATCTCGCGGTATTTGTCGATTGCCGCTTGGTTGGCGTTCAAATACGCTTCCGCTTTTTGTTCGCCGAAGCGTTTAATCAAGTCGTGATAAATCAATCTGTGTTGAGAAGTAATTTTTGCCGTCGTATTTTTCGTCGTTCCGCCGCAAATTTCGTCCGCTTCCACCAACGCGTAATCTAAGCCCGCTTTTTTGAGCAAATACGCGCAAAGCAAGCCCGTCAGCCCGCCGCCCACGATCAGTACGTCCGTTTTTAAATCGTCTTCAAGGCTTGCAAACTGCGGCTTTTGCGCCGTTTCTTTCCATAAAGAAGTCATCTTTTTTCACCTCTTTTTCAGTATGCTTCCATTTGGAAAAGATTATGTTTTTGCACGAAAAATAAGCCCTTGGCATACAATAAAAAAACTGACGAGGTGCAATTATGTTCGAATCCAACCGTTTTCCCCGCTTCGCCGAGCTGTTTTCAGGGCGCCCGCACGCATGGGCGCACGTCAGCGGCGGCGGAAGCTATCCGCAAATTTCAGGCACGGTGAAATTTTACCAAACGGTCTACGGCGTTGTCGTCGTTGCCGAGCTAAGCGGCCTGCCAAGCCCCAAGGGCGCGTGCAAAAGCCCGATTTTCGGCTTTCATATCCACACGGGTGAGCGTTGCGCGGGCAACAAAACCGACCCCTTTGCGCTAGCGGGCACGCACTATAACCCCGAAAACTGCCCGCATCCGTACCACAAAGGAGATCTTCCGCCCCTGCTTAGCGCGAACGGCTATGCCTTTTCGGCGTTCTTGACCGACCGCTTTTTCGTGGAAGAAATTATCGGCAGAACGGTGGTCGTTCACTCCTCCCCCGACGATTTCACTACCTAGCCTGCGGGGAATTCAGGCGCGAAGATCGCTTGCGGGAAAATCGTGCAATAAACGATACGCGGCGCGGAAAGAAATTTTCCGCGCCGCGTAGTTTTCTATTTCGTCGCCCCGTTTTTTTTCAGTCGCTTGATCATCCAAGCAACGCCGTATTCTATCCCGTAAAGCGCCACTGCAAAGAGCAAAATCAAGCCCGAATTGGTAAGCACCCATAAATATTCGTTGGCGATGAACGGTTGCATCACGATCGAAGAAAAATGCAGGAACAAATATACGCCGATACACATTTTTCCGCAAAAATAGGTTACGGGGTTTTCATAGGTGATCTTCTGCGAAAGAACGATCAGCAGAGCGCAAGCGGAATAAGCGCCGAGCGGCTCCCAAATAAAGAACCCGAACCAAAAGGTTGCGAAAAGAGTCCAAAAGCACAGCCAAAAGCGTTTATGCGCAAACTCGTTGCATTTATCGTAAAAAATCGCGTAAAGGCAGCCGAGGGCAAAGCAGGGAAGCTCGCGCGTGTACATACCGCCCTTATCCGCGATCCAAGCACCAAGGCGGAACGCCACCGAAATCGCGGCAAGAACGATTCCCGCAACGATAAATTTTTTGTCCGTTTTCAGCTTACTGCAAAGATAGAACACAATCGCAAAGATCAAATACATACCGATAATGGTGGAAATGTACCAACCGTGGCGGTTCATACGGTTGAAATCGTTGAACACGTCGAGGTTAAAAATTCGAAGAAGCGCGTCCGTCGTTTCCAAGCTACCGCGAAAGAAACAAAAATAGGTGAGCAAATTGATTCCTACGCTGATGAGATACAGCTTGACGACGTTGACGCAAACGAGCTTCAACAAATACCTGTTGCCGTGTTTTTGATAGGAACGAATGATCCCGAACGCGGATAAAAAGAAGAAAACGCCCACGCCGATCCCGCCCGTATGCTCGCACACGGTTTCCATGATCGGGGTATTACCCTCGTAATCCAAGCCGAGGTTATGTAGCAAAACGTAAAAGCATAAAACGCCCTTAATACAAGTCGTCGCGCGCGAATCGAGGATATTGTCCGTCCTGCCGTCCGTCTTTTTACGGATCGCCAGCATCGGCACAAAAAGTAAAAGCAAATAAAATACCAACATAAGCAACAACCTTTTCTTTTGCGATTAAAGCAGCTCGTCGAATAAGCGCAAGTTGGATTTTTCCGCTTTCAGCTCGCCGTTTTGGATTTTTTTGATGATCTCTACGATACGATCGTTGATGGGCGTAGCAACGCCGCATTTTTTGCCCCATTCGCATACAACGCCGTTGATCGCGTCCACCTCGCACGGCTTGCCTTTTTTCAGATCTTGCAGCATCGACGGTTCGATCTTGCGGTGTTTTTTCATCGCAATGGGAATGAGCAAACAGCCGATCGCGCGCTTGAACGCCGATTTATAATAAAAGAGCTTGGTGATATCCTTGCCCTGCACGGGCGCAAATTCCGCCCCCGCCGCATGCCCTACGTCAATACACTCTTTCATACAACGGATCGCAACGTTTCGCCCGTCCTTACTCCCCGAAACGTCCCCAAACGTGCCGCCAATCACCGTTCCAAGCCCTGAAAAAGTAGCGTTGATCAAGAGCTTCGACCAGCGCGCGCCAATCAAGTTTTTTTCTTCGTGTACGGGGCACATCAATTCCAAAAGATCCTTCACCATTGCAAATTGTCCGTCCGTAATCCCGTCCATTTTCCCCATATGGAAAGAAAGGCTGTCGGGCGAGCTGGTCAGCTCGCAAACGCCCGGCTCTTGCAAGGTCGCGCCCCATTCGACAGTACAGCCCATCGTGCGGTTCGCGCCGACGATCTCGGCGATCGTGGATTCGGGCAAGCCGTTTTGCAAGGTTACGATCACGCCGTCGTCCGCGAGATAGTCTTTGAGCAGTGTTACAACTTCTTGGTTAAAAAGCTGTTTGGTCATCAGCAAGATCACGTCGTACTTGCCGCTCATTTGATCGGGCGTGAACGCCTTGACGGGCACGGTGAGATCAACCGTACCGATAATGCGCGCCCCCTTTTCGTTGAGCGCCGACACGTGCGCTTGGTTGCGGTTGATCAGATCGATCGCACCGCCGTTTTTAGTGATATAAGCGCCGAGGACGGTTCCAAGCGACCCTGCGCCGTAAATAGCGTATCTTTTCATAAAAAAGCACCTCTAACTTGTTGATAAATCAAGTATAGCACCTTTCCTTTAAAAAATCAAGCGTTCACGCAAAAAAGACGGCGAGCAATCGTCGCCGCCTTCCGCGTTTCATTCTACGGATAAAATATTGATTTGTTTCTTTTTCAATAAAAACACGTAAGCCACAAGCGAAACTATGCTATCAAAAGCATTTCCGATACCGAATAATAATGCAACCCCGATCAACGACGGCTTCCAAGCGCCGCAAAGATATAGAATAAATGCACCGCCGTAATAAATTACGTTCGTTACAACCGATTCAAACAGCATATAGTTCGTTTTGCCAAGTCCGTAAAAGGTCGAATCAAAAACGTTTTGAAAAGCATAAAGCATATAAAATCCAAGCAACACTAAAACAAGTTCAAACAGTTTATCTACATCACTAAAATTTAACACGTACGCCATAAACGGTTTCCAAAGCGGAATGGTTATGCACCATACAACACATACGATTGCCGTGATGACAAAATATCCAAGCGAATTGTTTTTGACTGCGTTTTCGTCGGTCGCGGTTTCACGTTTGATAAGTTCCCCAAGTTGCAAAATCGGTAATAACAGCCACCCCCAAATGAAATTGTTTGCCACCCAATAAGTACCCTGTTCCCCAACCATATTGACCATTCGAGAAATCATTAACATGTAAGCGATATTTCTCACGAAAGACTCCAAGCCCGATATACCGCCGACTTTCACAAAATCTTTAATCCAATCGAAAGACAGTTTTTCTTTTTTGAAAAGCACAATTCCTTCTTTACTTAAAAGAAAAATTGCCGTTGCCACAAGTAAAACGTTAACGAGGATATTGGAAAACGCAATACCGTTTACGCCAAAATTTAATGAAACGGGCAAAGTGGAAACCATAAACGTATCGACGAGCAAACACAAAACGAGTTTTACAGCCGTCAAAATATAAACGTACTTTTCTTTGCCGAGCGTTACCATGCCGACCATTATAAAACTGAACGCAAGTGAAAAAATATTTGCCACACTTTCAATTCGTATATAGGATGCCGAAGCATCAAGAATGCTTGCGTCCGTCGCCATAAGTTGCAACAACGGTTTTGCAAGCGCAATGATAGCAATTGACAGCACCGTGTACGCGCTGACGGACACAATTAAGCCCGTGCGCATACGATTTACGAATTCTTTTTTATCCGATAAAACTTTCCCGATAAAGAAAAATAACGGCAAAACGATCGATTCGCTTAAAATCTCGTATAAAAGATTTATCCAAGAAAGCTGCCCCGCGATCGAAAAGGAATATTCTCCCGGCAATCCTCCTAAAAAGAACGTGCGTACAGTCGTATAGACCGTCGGGCAAAGCCCTAACACCAAAAGGGCTAAAAACAATTTATAATTGATTTGACCTAACGACTTTTTTATTTTTTTAAACATTTTCAAGCGCCTCTGCCGTATATTATATTGATAAAATTGCAAACACAACAGTCTATAAACAGCTATTTCGCTTTTTAAGCTTCCTCGTCGTCGCTGTCGTCCTCTTCTTCCTCGTCCGTTTCGCTCAGTCGATTTAACGCATGAATCGCAAAATCCTCGTTTTTCTTGAAAAACTTTTGAATATATTTCGCCAACTTACCGATTTTATAGTGATTGGGAAAATAGTCCGTTCCGTCTATGTAGAGCGCGCACCCGTCTTTATCTTCCTCCGCTTCCACGATAAACGTATACGTTCCGATATCTACTTCTTTGGGCAAAATATTGCTCAACAGCTCTTTATACCCGATCGCCTGTTGCAGCTTGGTTTCGTATTGAAGATCATATCCAAGCTTATTAAAGCTAAATTCCAAAATTAAAATTTTATTATCGTATACCAATAAATAATCCGCTCTCTTGTTGGAATACGGAATACAGTATTCTTGCAAAATCTTGATAGAATCCCTTAAATTTTCGTCCTTGATCTTCTCGAATACGTAATACAAGATATTCATCGTATCGATCCAAGTAACGATTTCAATATCGTTGAAGCGATAGCCTTTTTCGGTTGCTCTTTCTTTCAAGATTTGGAATCGTTCAGAATACACGATAGAATCCGTTCGATTGGATAATTTATCATCACGAACGAACCAATTTTTAATATAAAGCACCCTTTCAACGACTTCCTTCAAACCCTCATAATCCATATCATAAAGACAATTCATAATTCCTCCTTACTTTCTCTTTTTTTGTTTTCTAAGCGCAAAAATATTTCATTGAGCGTTTAAGTTTGCAAATATATGAATCATTGAAAATATTAAAGAGAATAACAAGACTCTCAAACGCGGCAACTTCTTTTTGATTTAAGCCTTTTGTTTGAATTACTTACAGAATAACAAGACTCTCAAACACTTCCGGTCTTTGCCTATACTCCCGTCTAGTTTGAATTACTTACAGAATAACAAGACTCTCAAACGCGCCTTTCTTTCCCTGTACTTCCTCTGAGGTTTGAATTACTTACAGAATAACAAGACTCTCAAACGAGGGCGATCGCGCAAGCCTCGCACAATGAGTTTGAATTACTTACAGAATAACAAGACTCTCAAACCGGTAGGAATGCGGAAGGGAAATATTTTAAGTTTGAATTACTTACAGAATAACAAGACTCTCAAACAAACGACATCGCAATATCGGTCGGTAACGCGTTTGAATTACTTACAGAATAACAAGACTCTCAAACCGGGTATTGTTTTCAAAAAGGAGTATCGCGGTTTGAATTACTTACAGAATAACAAGACTCTCAAACCGGGTCGGTGTATCGTGTGAAGCGATCGCAGTTTGAATTACTTACAGAATAACAAGACTCTCAAACAAAAGAGCGAATTTTGCGCAAATATGAAGTGTTTGAATTACTTACAGAATAACAAGACTCTCAAACTACGATAGCGTTTATTTATAAAGAGGTTGTGTTTGAATTACTTACAGAATAACAAGACTCTCAAACGATCAAATCAACCGTATATCCGTTCACCGTGTTTGAATTACTTACAGAATAACAAGACTCTCAAACCCGTTTGATTTATTTGATTTGAATATTTTTGTTTGAATTACTTACAGAATAACAAGACTCTCAAACTCCAAACCTCAATCTCTTTCAATTCGTTCGGTTTGAATTACTTACAGAATAACAAGACTCTCAAACCATTTAAGCGGCAAGACCTCTTACAAAATG
>JAFTQB010000040.1 GCA_017462985.1 Clostridia bacterium | reverse complement strand
CTGCTCCTTTAACAGGGTAAATGCCGCTGCATCAGCGGGAACAGGTACATTATCGTCCTGAATAAAATCTCCCAAATGGCTGTCCTCTTCTTCCCCGATCGGCGTTTCCAACGATACGGGGTCTTGCGCGATCTTTTGAATTTCGCAAACGCGCTCCTCGCTCACGCCCATTTTTTCCGCAATCTCCGCAGGCGTAGGCTCGCGACCAAGCTCTTGGAGCAATATACGCTGTACCCTCGTAAGCTTGTTGATCGTTTCCACCATATGCACGGGGATACGAATGGTACGCGCCTGATCGGCGATCGCACGAGTGATCGCTTGACGGATCCACCAAGTTGCGTAAGTGGAGAATTTAAACCCTCTTTGATAATCGAATTTTTCCACCGCTTTCATCAAACCGAGGTTGCCCTCTTGAATGAGATCGAGGAACAGCATACCGCGGCCGACGAACCGCTTTGCGATAGATACGACCAAACGAAGATTGGCTTCCGAAAGGCGTTTTTTCGCCCGTTCGTCCCCCTCTTGCATTCGCCGCGCCAATTCCACTTCTTCGTCCGCGGAAAGCAGGGGCACGTGCCCGATGTCTTTCAAATACAGCTTCACGGGATCGTCCAAGCCGATATCGGAAAGCGCCTGTTCGAAAAGCTCGCGATCGCGCGCGTCCTCGTCCACCGTTTGTATGCCCGCTTCCGCAAGCGACTTGTAGATGAATTCCATCTGCTCGGCGTTGATATCGTGCTTTTCCAAAATGTCGCAAAGAGCATTCGTGGAAATGCTCCCTTTCATTTTGTAATTCTTCACGATACCGGTTACAATTTCATTGATTTTTTGCTCGGAAATACTCACAATTTGTCCTCCGTTAAATATCCTCTACAGTTTCCTGTTTTTTCTTTTGTTTCGTTAGTTATATTTATACCCTAAAAACAGCTCTTTTCAATCATTTTTTCAGCCGTTTTCGGTGCAAAATCGCCTCTTGCAGCTCTTTTGCGATCTCTTTTCGTTTCTTTTCGTCCGTTTCGTTGGAAAATTCCGCCGAAAGGCGTGCGATTGTTTTCTCTAATTGCTCCCCTTCCAAGGCGGCGACGCTATCCAAAAAGAACCGTTCCGCCACCGCGCCCGAAAGCTTGTCCTCGTAATTGAGGTCGAGAATTTCGTTAAATTCGGGGCACTGCTCGTCCAATATTTCAAACAGCGCGGAGGGCCGCACCCGCTCGCCCGCACGCTCCGTTTCCAAAATATATCGCGCAATCGTTTGATGCACCTCGTTTTCAAAGAGCAGCCGCGAAAGATCGAAGCTCTTTGCGTACGGGGCGGAAAACAGCTTTGCCGCCAAAATAAATCGCGCCGCTTTACTGCTCTTATCCGCGCTCGCCGCCGCTTCGGAAATATTCGTCTGCGGCAAAACGATTTCCACCTGTTTGCCTTTCGACAGATTACGAAGATCTCGCTCCAACGATTGATAGGAAATACCCGTCTGCTCTCGAAGCTTTTTCAAAAGCTCCTCTTGCACGCTCGCGCTTTCCACCTCGGCGATAATTTTCAACGCCTCGGCAACGAACGCGCGCTTATCTTCCGAACGGCTTAAATCGTACTTTCGTTCTAGCGCGTGGATCTTGTAATCGACGAGCGGCATCGCTTTCTCCAAACATGCTTGGTATGCTTCCACGCCCTGCTTCACTACGTCGTCGGGATCCAGCCCGTCGGGAAGGGGCACGACGCGTACGTTCAAATGCTCGCCGTCGAGAATTTCCAACCCGCGAAGATCGGCTTTTTGCCCTGCAAAATCGCCGTCGTAGCTGATATATACGTTTTCGGTGTAGCGCTTGATGAGCCGCGCCTGTTCTTTGGTGAGCGACGTGCCCATGGACGCCACGACGTTCTTAAATCCCGCTTGATAGAGGGATATGGTATCCATATACCCTTCCACGATGATCACGTCTTTGATCGGCTGTTCGCGTTTAAGCTTTTTCAAAAGGTTGATATTGTAAAGCGTGTTGCGCTTATTGAACAGCATCGTTTCCTTGGTGTTTTTATATTTCGCAAAATCCGTTTTTTCCAGCAACCTGCCGCCGAACGCCACCACCTCGTCCATTGCGTTGATAATGGGGAAAATCAGCCGCCCCGCCTGCGAATCGACGAGCCGACCGCTCCTCGCTTCCGTCAATACGCCGCTATCCAACAAATCTTGCCGCGAATACCCTTTTCCCGCCAAATAATCGGGCAGTTCGAAAAAATCGAGCGAAGCGCCCAGCCCGAATTTTTTCACCGTGGTCGGGGTCATTTTTCGACGCGAAATATATTCCAAATGCGCTTCCGCACGGGAATCGCCGCTATAAAGATTGGCAAGATAGAATTTTGCGCTGTCGAGCAAGATTGCCGCGAGGTTGTCCCGCTTTTTCTTGATCTTGATCGCCTGTTCGGTATCGAAGTTGCTTTCGGGCACCTGCATTTTCGCTCTGCCCGCCAAAATGCGCACCGCGCCCATAAAATCGGTGCTTTCGATCTGTTGCACGAATTTCACGACGTCGCCCGATTCCCCGCACCCGAAGCAATGATAGAACTGTTCGGCTTCGTTCACGGCAAACGAAGGCGTACGCTCGTGATGAAACGGACAGCAAGCCCAATGGTTGCCCCCCTTTCGATCGAGCGCCACGTAGCCGCCGATGACTTCGATAATATTGTTTTTCGCTTTCAGCTCCTGCATGAAGCGAGGATCTAAACCTCTGCTCATACTTCAATGCCTCCCAAGGAAAAGGTGGTGGGAATAAAGATATTTTCGAATACGCTGATGGCGTATTTATCCGTCATTCCCGAAATATAATCGCAAACCGCCCGATCTTTCCCGTCGCGCTCCAAAAGCGCCGAATAGGGCGCGGGCAGCTTATCCGTATGCGCGGAAAAATAATTAAACAACTCGGTCAAAAGCCGCTTTGCGCGCTCTTGAATAGACTTGTTCGCCACCTCGTAAACGCGTTCGAACATAAACGCTCGCAGCTCCCGCGTGGCGTTTTCTACCGTTTCCGACATTCTCACCACGCCCTTGCCCCGCGATTGCTCGTAAATATCCGTAATCGCCGTGTTGATGCGCTCTTTGGTGATCTTGCCGAGAATTTTTACGGGCGCGGACGGCAGATCGCTATCCTTCAAAACGCCCGCGCGGATCGCGTCTTCGATATCGTGATTGATATACGCGATACGGTCGGCAAGCGATACGGCAACGCCCTCTAAGGTTTGCGGCTTGCCCGTGCTCTTGTGCTGCACGATCCCGTCGCGAACTTCAAAAGTCAAATTCAATCCCCTGCCGTCCTTTTCAATGGTATCCACCACCCGCAACGATTGTTCGTTGTGCAAAAAGCCGTGGCAGGAAAGAGAATTAAGCACCCGTTCGCCTACGTGCCCGAAAGGGGTATGCCCAAGATCGTGCCCCAAGGCGATTGCTTCGGTGAGATCTTCGTTCAAAGAAAGCGAACGCGCGATCGAACGGGAAATTTGCGAAACGTCGAGGGTGTGCGTGAGCCGCGTGATATAATGATCCCCCTCGGGCGCAAAGAACACCTGCGTTTTATTTTTTAAGCGTTTGAAAGAATTACTGTAAATGATACGGTCGCGATCGCGTTGGAAATCGGTACGGAAATCGCACGGTTTTTCCGCGCGCGCTCTGCCCTTGGTCGCTTTGGAAAAGGTAGCGCAAGGCGCAAAAAACAATTCTTCGCTTTTAAAAGTTTTTTCGCGTACGGTTTCTTCCATGCCGATCGTTCCCCCCTTTATCGTTTTTACTAAAAAATCTCCTCACTATAATTATTCGACAAAACTTCCCGATTTCCTTTTTTTCTATGAAAAAAAACGAAAAATTTTTCATTTTCGCTCATTTAAGCCCCCTTTTTTGCGTACAAAACGAAGATATGATGAAAAACGCATATGCGGAAACGCCCAACTTATCGTCTTTGCAAGCCGATCTTTTCGCATCAAAAAAAGCGGGGAAATCCCGCTTTTTTCCGTTCAACGCGCACCTGCCCTCGCCTTTTAATAGAATTTCGTCGCACTGTAAGAAATCGACAATTCTAACAAATTTTGGTTGTTTTCCCCTATTTGCACCGATTCCCAAGTCGTTTGATCGCCGCCGAAGGATACTGCCTCAAGCGCCGATTCCATGATCCCGAACGCGTTATATCCAATCGAAGTTACGCTTTCGGGAATGAACGCTTTTTGCAAATATTTGTGATCGGCAAACGCGTCTTGCGCGATCGCGGTAACCCCGTCGGGAATATTGAAATTGCTTTCCGTCTTTGCGGGCATATAGGCGATCAGGGTCTTTTGATCTTTGCTATACAAATTTCCGTCGATCGCAGTAAAGCGTTCGTTTTCGTCCGCAATTTGCACGCCCGTCAAGCTTTCACAGCCCCAAAAATCGTCCGCAGAAAGAAAAACCATACTTTTGGGAAACGTAATTTCCGTCAGCTTGCAGCCGTAAAGCGCACAAACGTCCATCATACACACGTTGTCGGGAAGGGAAAAGCTTTCTTCCGTTTTTCCTATCGCGTACTGTATCAAAGACAGCACCTCGTACGAATAATACAGGTTTCCGTCGATCGCGGTGTAACGAGTATTTGACTCCACTTGAAAGCCCGTAAGCGCATAACATTCGCGGAACGCTTCGCTCCCGATCGAAGTAACGCTTGCGGGAATTTCCACCGCCGTAAGCCCGCTTTTCGCGAACGCGCTGTTTTCGATCGTCTTTAAACGGTTCGGCAAAGAAATTTCCGTTAAATTTCCGCAACGCGCAAACGCGTGCGCTCCGATCGTTTCCAGCTCGGCGTTCAGCTCGACTGCCGCCAACGCCGCGCAATCGGCAAACGCTTTATCCCCGATCGCCGTGATATTTCCAAAAAAAGTAACGCCCGTCAGACTTTCGCAATTTTCAAACGCTCCGCTCCCAATCGTCGTTACCACCCTGCCGTTGATGACCGACGGGATGGTGAAATTCCCAAAATCGTAGCCCGCTTTATGACCCGTGATCCATACCTCGTCGCCCACGGCGCTGTACACGAGCGAGGCTTCTAGGGTAGCCGCGTCCAATTCGAATTCTTCTTTGCCCGTCGGTTGCTCCGTAAGCGGGGGCGTTTTGTCATTCCCCTTGGAGTCGCTCAGAGCGAACACGCCAAACGCGCCTGCCGCCGCCCAAACGGCGATTGCCGCCAATACGATAAAAAGCGCCGCATGCGGGCGTTTCTTTTGCGAGGGCGTTTTCTCGGCGCTTCCGTCCGACTGCGTTTCCGCTTCTTCCGTCCGCCCGCCGCCCTCTACGCCGATCTTGCCTTTTTGATTTTCGTTTTTCTTCCACGGTTTGCCGCAATAGGGGCAAAGACGGATATCGCTTGCATTTTCATTTTCAACAATAATTTCCCTGCCGCAATTCGGGCAATTTAACGATATTTCCATATAAACCTACTTAAAATATAGTATCGCTGTTATTATATTTTATTTTTTCATATTTGTCAATAAAAAACGGCGACAACGCGCAATTTCGCGTTGCCGCCGCAATACTTCTTTATACTAATTTTCTGCCCATCAAAACGCCCATCACCGAAGCCATCATCAACCCGCGCGTCCAGCCCGACGAATCGCCCAAACAATGCAAGCCCTTGATATTCGTATTGAAATCGGTATCCATTTTGATACGGTTGCTGTAAAATTTCAGCTCGGGCGAATACAGAAGCGTTTCGCTCGCCGCAAATCCCGGAACGACGTAATCGACCGATTGAATAAAATTCATGATATTGATCATCGTGCGGTACGGCATCGCCGAAGTGATATCCCCCGCGATCGCGTCGCAAAGCGTGGGCTTTAAGTTGGAGCGGGAAAGCTCCTCTTGCCAAGTGCGCTTACCGTCCAAAATATCCCCGAAGCGTTGCACGAGGATATGCCCCGCGCCCAGCATATTCGTCAGCTCGCCGATCTTTTGCGCGTAGGCGATCGGTTGATTGAAAGGATAGGAAAAATTATGCGAACAAAGAATGGATACGTTGGTATTATCCGTCTTGATATCCTTATAGCTATGACCGTTGACGACGGCGAGATTGTTATCGTAGTTTTCTTGACT
>JAFTQB010000039.1 GCA_017462985.1 Clostridia bacterium | reverse complement strand
GAATGGAGTACGAAACTTTGCAACGGCAATTTGATCCGCAAACATACGATCCCGAACAATGGGTGCTGCTCGCGAAAGAAGCGGGAATGAAATATATTTGTTTCACGACGAAGCATCACGACGGTTTTTGTATGTGGGATACGAAATACACCGATTATAACGTGATGAATACGCCTTACGGAAAAGACGTTTTGAAAATGCTTTCGGAAGCGTGTAAAAAACACGGTATGTTACTGTCGCTTTATTACAGTAATCCCGATTGGCATCACGAGTACGGCTATAATCCGTCGTCCACGCATCAATGGCGCGCGAGACAAACGGAAACAGTCGATACGCAGCGTTATCGCGAATATATCAAAAACCAAGTAACCGAGCTGTTGACGAATTACGGGTCGATCTATACTTGGTTTTGGGATATTCCCCCAAAGATCGAGGACCTGTCGCTGAATGAACTCGTACGAAAACTGCAACCGAATATCTATATCAACGATCGCGGTTGGAGCAAGGGCGATTTTTCCACGCCCGAACGGGAAGAAGCAACCGTTCAAGGCGCGAGCTTTTCCAATATGACGGAAGCGTGCAACTCCGTCGGGGAACAAAGCTGGGGGTATCGCGTCGACGAGGATTTTTATTCTGTGCGGCGTTTAACGACGGCTATTGACGCGATCATGAGCAGGGGCGGCAGCTATTTGCTGAACGTCGGTCCGACAAATGACGGTACGATCGCTCCTTCCTATGCGAAAAAATTACGGGCGATCGGGAATTGGTATAAGAAAATGGAAGGCTGTCTGGAATGTGCCGAAGCGGATTTGTTTCCCTACGAAATCAGGCAAAATAAATACTTTGCCGCAAAAAAGAACGGAAAGACCTATCTGCATTTTTACGAAGGGACCGTTTCTTCCGCGGTTGCATTAAAAAAATATCCCGCGTTTCCCAAAAGCGTGCGGCTGATGAATACGGGAAGCATTCTTCCGTTTAAAGAGGAATTGCTTCCGGGCTTTTACGACGGGAAAACGGGGCGCGCACAAAGCTATTTGCATATTTTTGGGATCCCGATCGACGAGTTATCGAACGAACCGATCGTCATTGAGATCGAATGGGGAGAAAAGGAATAGGAAACGCGATGAGATACGATTATTCGAAATATTCCGTTGAGGCGTATACGGCGCCCGTTTGGAAAGGGGACCGCGTAGGAAACGAAAGCGTGATGTTTCTAGGTGACGAGGGTGTTTCTCTGCTTTATAACGAGGTTCAGATCGAGGGCGTGTATTCTTTCGATTTAAAAACGAAATACGCTCCTTCGGAATACTTTTTTCGCGGCGGTAAACTCTACCGTAGCGAGCATTCTTCCATGCCCCGTCTTACCTGGGAAGAATATTATCCGTTGCTGGAAAGCGAGCGAACGAAAAGAAGGCTTGGCGGCGGCAACTTGCTGTTTTCGGAAGGGAGTTTCTTCAGCGATCGGCAAGTCGTCGTTACTTATACGCATGCCGATCCCTGGCGAGGTTTTATCCCGAACGGTCAAAGGCAAAAGGCGGAAAAGCTTTTGCGGTTGATTTCCTCTAATCAGCCGATAACGATTGCGTTTTTTGGGGATAGCATTACGGCTGGCTCGAATGCGAGCGGGTATCTCGGATTCTCCCCGTACGCCGCCCGCTATTCGGAGCAGGTTGCAAACTATTTAAAACGAAAATTCGGTAACGACAGGATCGAAAGTTATAACTTTGCCGTCGGCGGAAAAACCTCCGCTTGGGGGATCGGAAGCGCAAAAAGCGCGTTGGATACGGTAAAGCCCGATCTTGCCGTCGTAGCGTTCGGAATGAACGACGGCGGGTTGACTGCGGCAAGATATTTGGAGAATATCCGCAAAATCGTCGATTTGATTGTCGAAAAAAATGCGCAGGCTACCGTCGTATTGGTTTCGCCTATGGCGCCCAATCCCCAAGCGCTTGATTTTTATAAAAACCAGCCGACGTTTGAAAAAGCACTGCTAGCGTTTTCGGAAGAATCGGGCTTGAAAAATATAGCGGTCGCGCCGATGACATCAATGCACGAATCGCTTTTAAAACGAAAAAAGTACGCGGATATGACGGGGAACAACATCAATCACCCGAATGATTTTTTAACGCGTATTTATGCACAGGTGATCTTAAAAACCTTATTGGGCGACGAATTCACCGAATTACAACAGGGAGAATGAAAATGACAGATTATATTTTTGCGCAAACGAAAGAACTTTCGTTGCGGTTTTCGATTGAAAACGGAAAAATCGGTTTGAGTCAAATGAACGGCGTTTGTTTGCAATACGAGCGAAAAAAGGGCGTAGAGCACGGCTACGTCGCCCGTTTTGACGCCGATAAAAAGGGAGACGACGGCGACCGTAATTTTGGATTCGGAGAAGAGGTTTTTTATGAAAACTATTCCATGCAAGAGAAGGATTCCGTAGTTTTGCTGACGATCGCAGAAAAGAACGACACGCTTCGCGTGGAAACGAAATACGAATTATTCGGGGATAGCGGCGTGATTGGCGTTTCGCGGCGCGTAACCAATCTTTCCGACGCGCCGATCTATCTTGAACAATGCTCCTCTTTTATGGCGTACGGCTTGTTTGCGGGGGTGCAGGGCGTAAAATTATACCGCGCATACAATTCTAATTATAACGAGTGCCAATGGACTGCTGTCGATCTGTACGACGAAGGGGTATTTTCGCTCGTCGAAGCAAAAACGGGGCATCGTCGTGCGTTCGCTTGCAATAATGGCTCGCAATCCTCTAAAAATTTTTTGCCGATGGGGATGCTTTACGACGGAAAAGAGTTCGTTGCGTGGCAGATCGCGAGCGATTCGGTTTGGCATTACGAGGTGGGCTTGTATTCTTCCGCGTTGTATTTAAATCTCAGCGGCGGCGCGTATTCCACGACGGGATATATCCGTTGTTTGGAAGCGGGCGCAAGTTTCGAAACGGTCGGCGTACAGCTCGCTTTTGGAAAGGATATCGACGAAGTAACGGCGCGGTTTACCGATTATAGGCGTTCGATCCGAAAGGGTAGAAACAAATACGTTGACGCGGTGATCTTCAACGAATTTATGCACTGTTCTTGGGATTCCCCCAACGAACGAAGAACGTTGGAGGTGGCAAAACAGGCGGCGGAATACGGTGCGGATTATTACATCATCGACGCATGCTGGCACGACGAGGAGTGCGATACTTCGCCCACGCATACCATAGGAAATTGGCGGGAATCAAAAACGCGCTATCCAAGCGGTTTGAAAAATACGCTCGATCAGATCAGATCGTTCGGTTTAAAGACGGGGCTGTGGATAGAAATTCAAAGCGTGGGGATGAAATGTCCGCAACCGCCGTTATCGGAAGATTGCTATT
>JAFTQB010000038.1 GCA_017462985.1 Clostridia bacterium | reverse complement strand
TTCCTTTTCGCAGATCACCGCGCCGCAATCGGAGCAATACCAAACGGGAATCCTATGCCCCCACCAAAGCTGACGGGAAATACACCAATCGCGAACGTTTTCCATCCAATTATAATAGATTTTGGAAAAGCGTTCGGGAACGAATTTTACTTTATTTTTCATCACCGCTTGGATCGCGGGCTTTGCAAGCGGTTCCATTTTGACGAACCATTGCTTGGAAACGATTGGCTCTACCGTCGAATGACAGCGATAGCAATGCCCCACGTTATGCACGTGCGCTTCGATCTTTACGAGCGCGCCTTGCGCTTCCAAATCGGCGACGACGCGTTTTCTCGCCTCGTATCTATCCAAGCCTTCGTAGTTGCCCGCCAATTCGTTCATCGAGCCGTCGTCGTTCATCACGCGGATCACGGGAAGATCATGGCGTTTGCCCACCTCGAAGTCGTTGGGATCGTGCGCGGGCGTGATCTTAACGCAACCTGTACCGAACGCAGGATCAACGTATTCGTCGGCTACGACGGGAATTTCGCGATCGGTGAGCGGCAATTTAAGCGTTTTGCCCACAAGCGCGGTATAGCGCGCGTCGTCGGGATGCACGGCGACAGCCGTATCCCCCAACATCGTTTCAGGGCGAGTGGTGGCTACGATAACAGCCGCGCTGCCGTCCGTTGCGGGATAGCGCAAATGCCAAAAATGTCCACCCTCTTCCGCGTATTCCACTTCCGCGTCCGAAAGCGCCGTCTTACAGCAAGGGCACCAGTTGATAATTCTGTTCCCTTGATAGATCAGACCTTTATTATAAAGGTTGACGAACACCTCGCGAACGGCGCGGGAGCATTTTTCGTCCATCGTGAACGCTTGGCGCGACCAATCGCAAGAAGTGCCCATTTTGCGTTGTTGGAGCATAATGCGGTTGCCGTACTGTTCTTTCCATTCCCAAGCGCGTTTCAAAAACCCGTCGCGGCCGAGGTCTGCTTTCGTCAAGCCTTCCTCTTTCATTTTTTCCACGATCTTCACTTCCGTAGCAATCGAAGCGTGATCGCAACCGGGAAGCCACAACGCCGCATAGCCCTGCATACGCTTGAAGCGAATGAGGGTATCTTGCAAAGTTGCGTCCATGGCGTGCCCCATGTGAAGTTGCCCCGTGATATTGGGCGGGGGCATCATGATCGTGAACGGCACTTTATCCGCGTCGATCTCCGCGCGGAACGCGCCCGATTTTTCCCAATCGGCGTAAATTCTGTCCTCAAAATCCTTGGGATTGTACGTCTTTTGCATTTCCATAATTACACAAACCTCTTTTTTTGCGTTACGAACCCTCTTCCCCCCCTACGCTGTTTTGCAAGCGGCTTGTACCGACTCCAAAAGAGCGAGAGCCTTTCCATTATAGTATACTTTTTTGTAATTGTCAATTATAAATGCCCCCACATATAATATATTATTCCAAAAAAATTTTTTGACGGAGATGATTATCATGATAAAAAAACACGCATCCCTCGGCTGCTCGCTCGCACTTTCCGCCCTGTTTTTCGTTTTGCCGCTTTCGTCCTGCGCGGAAGATAACGACGGCCTGACGACGATCAAGGTGAACGAAGTTACTCATTCGGTGTTCTACGCGCCGATGTATCTTGCGGACAGCTTGGGATATTTCGAAGAAGAAAACCTTAAAATCGAGCTTACCAACGGCGGCGGCGCAGATAACGTAATGTCCGCAGTGCTTTCGGGCGACGCAGATATCGGCTTTTGCGGTCCCGAAGCGGCTCTTTATGTGCTCGTGGGCGGTTCGTCCGACGTTCCCAAAGTATTCGGGCAGCTCACCAAGCGCGACGGCTCGTTTTTGGTTTCCCGCACCCCCAACCCCGATTTCGATTGGTCGGAGCTTGCCGGCGCGGAAATTTTGGCAGGGCGTCAAGGCGGCGTTCCCGCAATGACCTTTGAGTACATCTTAAAACAAAAAGGCGTAGAAAACGTGAACCTGAACTACGGCGTGGCGTTTAATATGATGACGAGCGCGTTTGAAGCGGGTACGGCGGATTATTGCACGATGTTCGACCCCACCGCCTACGAATTTGAAGCGACGGGCAATTATTACGTGGTTGCTTCCGTGGGCGAGGCGTCGGGCGAAGTTCCCTACACCTGCTTTATGGCGAAAGAATCTTGGCTTGAAAATCACGAAACTCAAGCGGAAGGATTTTTACGGGCGATCATGCGCGCCATTAAATACGTAAACGAAACGCCCGCCGCGCAAATCGCGCCGAAGCTTACTTCGCAATTTGCTTCCACCTCCGAACAATCGATCGCCGCTTCCGTAGAGCGTTACAAGACGATCGATTCTTGGCAGACGGATATGATGATGACGGCGGAAGGCTTCAACCGCTTGCAGGATATCATCGAAAACGCGGGCGAGCTTGAACGCAGAGCGACGCTTGAAGAACTCGTAGATAATTCCTACGCGAAGAAAATTTACGAGGAGATTTATAAATAACAAAAGAACGGGTACTAAGCTATGAAAGAAGTTTTACGATTTGAAAACGTCTGTATGCACTACCATACGCGGCAAGGGGAAACGGTGGCTGTGCAAGACATGAATTTTTCGGTAAACGAAGGGGAATTCGTCGCAATCATCGGGCCGTCGGGTTGCGGAAAAACGACGCTGTTATCGCTCGCCGCGGGGTTGCTTACGCCCACGAAAGGCACCATTCATACCTCGGGCGTATCCTTTGGATATATGCTGCAAAAAGACGAACTGTTTTCGTGGCGAACGATCGAAAAGAACATTTTTTTGCCCTTGGAGATCAAACGCACAAACACGCCCGAAGCGCGCGCACGCGCCCTCGCACTTGCCGAAAAATACGGCTTGAAACAATTCTTGAAAAATTACCCGTCCGAATTATCAGGCGGTATGCGTCAACGCGCCGCTCTTATCCGCACGCTCGCAATCGACCCCGATCTTCTCTTACTCGACGAGCCCTTTTCCGCGCTCGATTATCAGACGCGGCTCAACGTCTGCGACGACGTGTATAAGATCATTCGCAGCGAGAAAAAAACGGCGCTTCTC
>JAFTQB010000037.1 GCA_017462985.1 Clostridia bacterium | reverse complement strand
GGGAAAAGGCAAGGAATACGGCGCAATCACGGTCCATTTATACCGACCGTTCTACGCGGAAGAATTTTTAAAAGTATTGCCCAAAACGGTGAAACGCCTCGCCGTACTCGACCGCACGAAAGAAGCGGGCGCTCTCGGCGAGCCGCTCTATTTGGATATTTGCGCCGCACTGAAAAACAGCGGCGTGGAAATTTTCGGCGGCAGATACGGGCTGGGAGGCAAGGAATTTACGCCGCAAATGGCGGCGGCTGTTTTTAAAAACCTCGAAAGCCCTACGCCGAAAGCCCCGTTCACCGTCGGCGTCACAGACGATATTTCTTTCACCTCGTTAACGGTCGAACCCGAAGAAGAAACGCCCGAAAATCAGCTTTGTTGCAAATTTTTCGGCTACGGCTCGGACGGCACGGTGGGCGCGGTGAAACGGACGGCGCAGCTCGTCGGCGACAATACCGAACGGTTTACGCAAGCGTTTTTTTGTTACGATTCAAAAAAATCGGGCGGCTACACCGTTTCCCATTTGCGCGTTTCCCCGCTACCCATTCGCTCCCCCTACCGCATCGGGCTTGCCGACTTTATTGCCTGCACCCGCACGGACTTTTTAAAACGCATTCGATTTTCCAAAGGACTCAAAAAAGGCGGCGTGCTGTTAATCAACACCCCGCATACGGAAAGCGAACAAATCTTTGCGGAGCTTCCGAGCGAGGAGCTACAAGCGATTGAGGAAAAGCAAGCCGCCGTGTACGCGATCAACGCGCACTCCCTTGCCGAAGCGCACGGCTTAAAAGGAAAAATCTCCACGGCGCTACAAGCGGCGTTCTTTGCGTTGCACCCCGATTTGGAACAGCAGACGAACGCCTTTGCGTTGTTGGAAAATTCCGTCAAAACGGCGTTTGCGAAAAAGGGTGAGGAAACCGTTGAAAAAAACCTTGCGATCTTAAAAGCCGCCAAAAGCGCCTTGATCAAAATAGAGCTTACCCCGCGGACGGAACACAAGGAAACCGCGTACGAAACAGGCAACGATTTTTGGACGCGCGTTGCCAAACCCGTTTTAAACGGTTTGGGCGACGAACTGCCCGTTTCGGCGTTTTGCGCGGACGGGAGCATCCCCACCGACACGGCGAAGCACGAAAAACGCGGGATCACCTTCCAAGTGCCGCGTTGGAACGAAACGGCGTGCATTCAATGCAATACTTGCGCGTTCAGTTGCCCGCACGCAACCATTCGCCCGTATTTGATCAAAGAGGGAGAAAAACGTCCCGAAGGCTTCCGCTCGGCGGCGGCAAAGCAAGCGGACGGCTACCGTTTCCATATGCAAGTATACCCGCTCGATTGTACGGGTTGCGGCGTTTGTCAAAACGTCTGCCCCGCCAATAGAAAGGAGTACGCCAACGCAAAAAAAGAAAACCGCGAAGTACGCCGAGAAGCGCTCGCGCTCACCGTGGACGAAACGCTCGCCTATCGCGAAGAAGAGGAACAAAACCGTCGATTCGCCGCCACCCTGCCCCCCGTCAATGAAGAAATCACGCAAAAAATGCCGCTTTTGAAGCGCTCGCAATTTTTGCCTCAGCTCTTCGAATTTTCGGGGGCTTGCGCAGGTTGCGGGGAAACGCCGTATATCAAAGCGCTTACGAGCTTATTCGGGGAACGGCTCATCATCGCCAACGCCACGGGCTGTTCGTCTATCTACGGCGGCACTTTCCCCGTCTGCCCGTACGCAAAGAACGCCGAGGGCAGAGGCGCGGCGTGGGCGAACTCGCTGTTTGAAGATAACGCTGAATTTGGGTGCGGCATACGCCTTGCCTACGATCAACGCCGCGCAAAAATGCACGCCGCTCTGAACGAATATTTCGATTCTCTTGAGCAAAACGAACGGGCGGTTTACCTTTCTTGGCTTGAAAATCAAAAAGAGGTGCGCGCGGCGAACGCCTTGGCGGAATTTTTACAAAGCAAAAACGCCGAATCGCTCCTTGCCTATCGGGACTGTTTCACGGAAAAATCCGTTTGGTGCGTGGGCGGCGACGGCTGGGCGTACGATATCGGTTTCAGCGGCGTCGATCATATTATGGCATCGGGCTTGAATATAAAATTGCTGGTACTAGATAGCGAGGTTTATTCGAATACGGGCGGTCAGCAATCGAAAGCAACGCCCAAGGGCGCGGCGGTGAAGTTTGCCGAAAGCGGCAAGAAAACGGCGAAAAAACCGCTTGCGAAAATGATGACGCATTACGAAAACGTTTACGTGGCGCAATGCTCGATCGGCGCGGACGGCGCGCAATTTTTAAAAGCGCTCAAAGAAGCGGACGAACACGACGGTCCCGCCCTGCTCGTATGCTATGCGCCATGCATTTCCCACGGCTACGATATGGGCAAGAGCATGGAACACGCGCGCCTCGCCGCGCAAAGCGGGTATTTTCCTCTTTTTCGTTATTTCAACGGGGAAATGCACGAGGATAGCAAGTCAAACGAAACTCTGCTCGACGAATTTTATCAAAGCGAGCTTCGTTTCCTCACCAAAAAACAATAAACTTATAACGGGGCGACCGTATCGGCCGCCCCGTTTTTTCTACGCTTTATCGATCTTATTCAGCTTCGCGTTGATCTTTAAAAGTTCTTCTTTGGTAAAGCTTACGCCCATCATTCCCATCATGCCCGAAAGCCGCAGAAAGGTGAAGCCCCCCATCATTTCCATCATCTTCGGCGACATTTCAAATCCCGCCACCTTAGTGCCGCCCTGTTGCAACTTTCCAAAAACCTCTTGCATGATCGCCGCGCCCTCGTTCGTTTTCAAAATATCCTGCACCTTATCCAAAAGCGAAAGTTTTCCTTTGGGCGAAGCCACGTCGAACCAATTCAAAACTGCGTTCTTTTCTTTTAACAGATAGCTTTCGTCAAACTTTTCCACTTTGCGAATACGGCTCTCGTCTACGCACTCTCCCGCAACGGCTTTCAAAGCGCTTTCCCCTTGGTTTTCTACTTCAAAATAGAAGAAATGATTTGCGCTCGTCTGCTTGCCCACGCTCTTGCCATTTACGAACAATTCCACGCTAGGCAGGTTGGAATACACCGTGATTTTCGTCAGATCCTCCACGCGGTTGATATACCGTTTCCCGCAAAGATGCACGAACGGCTCGTCCGAAAGCCAAGCCTTGTACGCGTAGAAGGAATCCTTTTTATATTTACGGTCGAAGGTTACCAAGCCCTTGTGATTTTGACCGTTCTCACCGCCCTCTTCCCGCGCGTCTGCGCCGAAATCAAACATATTCCAAACGTGCGTCGCCCATAAATATTCCCGCGAAAAAAGCTGTTTGATCAGCTCTTCGTGATAATACGCTTGATATTCTTCCGTATAATCCCCTTGCATCGGGTTGGACGTATGCCAATTCAACGCCTCGCAACCGTATTCGCTCAACCCGATCGGGGTCTTGGGATATTTTTGATGAAATTCGTCTAGCCACGGCCCGTTCATAGAAGTATCGCCGCCGTACCACCCGAAATAATGATTATACGAAATCAGATCGGGAATTTTTAAATACGCCGCGTCCGTGCTACACATCGAAACCGCCGCCACCGTCGTCAAACGCGTATCATCCAATTCCTTGCAAAGCGCGTTCAAACGGCGGTGATTTTCAATCAACCGTTCGTCCTCCTCGCCGCCCATGGTGATCTCGTTGGAAAGCCCCCAACAAACGATGGACGGATGATGATAATTTTGCACGATCAGCTCCCGCATTTGCGAAAGCGTGTTTTCGTCGCCCGCTTTTAAATGCTTGGAAATATACGGGATTTCCGCCCAAACGACCAACCCCGTCTCATCACAAAGCCGATAAAAAACTTCGTCGTGCTGATAATGCGCCAACCGTACCGTCGTTGCTCCCAGCTCTTTGATCAGCTCAATATCCTTTTCGTGGTGCTCTCTTTTTAATGCGTTTCCGATTCCCAGCCAATCCTGATGACGGGAAACGCCCCGCAAAGGATACGCCTCGCCGTTTAAGAAAAATCCTTTTTCGGGATCGACGAAAAAGCTTCGGATCCCCACGCGCACGCACACCTCGTCCGCGATCGTTTCCCCGCACAAAAGCGTTGCCTTCACCGTATATAAATAAGGGTCTTTCTTTCCCTGCCAAAGCCTTGGATTCTCAATCGTTATTTGCGCTTTCAAGGCGGGCAGGTATGCGTTTACGCATTGAATTTGCCGCCCAGCGCCATCGATCAAGCAAAAGCGCACCGCCGCTTCCTTCGGTGCGTTTTCCAAAAACGCCTCGCATTCCACCGTCGCTTTTTCGCCCTGTACGCGCGGCGTTATTTTAATCCCCTCGCCGCCGTAATAATTGAGCGCAAATCGGCTGTGATCGGCGCAAATTAAATTCACGTCGCGGTAAACGCCGCCGTAAAAAGTGAAATCCGCCATTTGCGGATACACGCGATCGTTTTCACTGTTATCCGCCGTAACGACGAGCAAACTCTCTTCTTGAAGCGGAAGTTCCACCCGAAAGCGCGAATAACCGCCCTCGTGCGTGCAGAGCTTTTTCCCATCTAAATACACTTCCCCGATCGAATTGACCCCGCAAAGTTCTAAAAAATAAACTTCCGCTTTTGGAAGCTCGCTTTTTTTGAGCACTTTTGCATATACGCCCTTGCCGCGATAATAATCGTTGCCGCCGTCCTGCCCGTCCTTTGCATTCCAAGTATGCGGCAACGAAACCGTTTCCCAATCTAAGGGATAAGCCGTAGGCACGGAGTCTGTTTTTTGAAACGCCCAGCTTTCGTTTAAGTTGATAATTTTTCTCATGATACGCTCCTTTATGGTATGTACACCGCTTTTCTTATTTACGGCTTGAAAAAAGACGAAGTTTTTCGCTTTTTCCTATTATTTGCCAAACTAAGAGAAAAAATCCCGACTTTTCTTTATTAAAAAAAGTTTTTTAGGGCATACTGAAATTATATCAGCGCAGGAGGCAATCATTTTGAACACCGCAAAACAAGTTAAGCCGTTCGGTATCAACGATAAGCTCGGCTACTTATTCGGAGATTTCGGCAACGATTTCACCTTTATCCTTTCTTCGTCCTTTTTATTGAAATTTTATACCGACGTTATGGGCGTGGACGCGTTCATCGTCGGGCTAGTGATGATGGTCGCACGGTTTATCGACGGCTTCACGGATATCGCCATGGGCAGAATTTGCGACCGCAGCAAATCGACGAAAGCGGGCAAATTCAAGCCGTGGATCCGCCGTATGTGCGCGCCCGTCGCCATTTCGTCCTTTTTGATCTATCAAAGCGGACTTGCAACCTCGCCTATGTGGTTTCGAATCGCATGGCTGTTCGTAACGTATATCCTTTGGAGCTCGATCTTTTATACCTCGATCAATATCCCCTACGGATCGATGGCTTCCGCGATCTCGGCAGAACCGAGCGACCGTCAATCGCTTTCCACTTTCCGCAGTATCGGCGGCTCGCTCGCGGGCGTGATCGTCGGCGCGGGGATCCCGCTATTTGCTTACAGCACGGACGCGTCGGGGCAGGTATTCCTCGACGGCGGCAAATTCACCTTTATTGCGGGCGTATTTTCCGTGCTTTCGATCGGCGCGTACCTGCTTTGCTATTATATGACAACGGAACGGGTAAAGCCGCCCGAAGATAGCCACCTGCGCGAAAAGCACAGCCTTGTAAAAATGTTTGCAAGCGCCGTGAAAAACCGCGCGCTGTTATCCATTATCGTCGCTTCGATCGTGATGTTGCTCGCCCAGCTGACAATGCAATCGATGGCGGGATATATCTATCCCAACTATTATAACAACACCACGGCGCAATCGATCTCTACCGTGGCGATGCTCGGAATGATGTTCCTTGCCGCCGCAATCACAAAGCCGATCACCAAAAAGTTTGGCAAAGCGGAAGTCAGCGCGCTCTCTGCCGCATTCGCTTCCGTGATCTCTTTGCTTTTGTTCTTCGTGCGCCCGCAAAGCGTTTGGGTATTCGTAATCTTCCAAACCGTTCAATGGTTCGGATTAGGCATTTTCGCCATGGTGAATTGGGCGCTTATCACCGACGTAATCGACTATTCCGAAATCCGCAACGGCGTAAGAGAGGACGGCACGATCTACGCGCTGTATTCCTTTGCCCGAAAATTGGGGCAAGCCGCGGCGGCAGGGCTTTCGGGCGGGCTGCTTTCCCTGATCGGCTATACCGACGCCACGCAAAACGCGCCGAACGTTTTGACGGGTATCTTCAATATCTCCACCCTGCTCCCCGCCGTAGGATTTGCGCTCCTTGCGCTCGTGCTTTGGTTTTGGTATCCGCTCCATAAACACGAAGTGGAAAAAAACGTGGCGTTTTTACGGCAAAAACACGAAAACACAAAAACGGACGAATAAAAAATCAAGAGCAAGTACGAATACTTGCTCTTTTGCTTTAATTACGCTCATCGATCGTATAAGTAGGCACCAACGCTTTTACCGACTGTTTCATACCGTCCGCCTCGCTGTACGCTTCCCCGTACAGCTTTTCGAGAGTCGTCCAAAACTCCTCTTCGTTCAAGGGAATCGGCTTTGCGATACTGATCGAACCGTTCGCCGTCTTTTGCAATCCCTCTTCTTCCATCAAGCGTTCTTCAAACAGCTTTTCCCCGGGGCGTAAGCCCGTACAAACGATCTGAATATCCACTTCCGGTTCCAATCCCGAAAGCTTGATAAGATTATACGCGAGGTCGTAAATTTTCACAGGCTCTCCCATATCCAATACGAATATTTCGCCGCCCTTGGCGTACGCGCCCGCTTGTAACACGAGCGATACCGCTTCGGGAATCGTCATAAAGTAGCGGATAATATCTTTGTGCGTAAGCGTTACCGGCCCGCCCTCTTCAATCTGCCGTTTGAAAAGCGGAATAACGGAACCGTTCGAACCGAGCACGTTCCCAAACCGCACGGCAACAAACTTGGTATTCTTGCTCCGCTTGCCGATCGTTTGAATGATCATCTCGCAAATACGCTTTGTCGCGCCCATGATATTAGTGGGGTTGACGGCTTTATCCGTGGAAATTTGCACGAACGTTTCCACGCCGTATTCGTCGGAAGCTTTCGCCACGTTCAGCGTTCCGAACACGTTGTTTTTCACCGCCTCGTTCGGACTCGTTTCCATCAACGGCACGTGCTTGTGCGCCGCCGCGTTAAAGACGATCTGCGGACGGTATTTTTCGAATACGTCACGAATTTTCCGCTCGTCCCGAACGCTTGCAATCAGCGTTAACAGGTTGCAGTTCGGAAGCTTGCGTTTCAGCTCCTGTTCAATATCGTACGCATTGTTTTCGTAAATATCCAAAATAATCAGTTGCTTGGGATTATGGCTTGCGATCTGACGGCAAAGCTCGCTGCCGATCGAACCGCCGCCTCCCGTTACCAAGACCACCTTTTGCTCAATATAGCCCATGATCTCGTCAAGGTTCACGCGTACCTGTTCCCGCCCCAAAAGATCGGTAATTTCCACCTTTCTCAGCTTAGATACGCTCACCTGCCCGTTTGCGAGCTGATAGATCCCGGGAAGCACCTTTACGGGACAACCGCATTGACGGCATTTTTCCAAAATCTTACTCACCGTGCGCTTGGAAACCGACGGCATCGCCACGAAAATTTCATCTACGGCGTATTTACGCGCGTATTCTGCTAGCTTGTCCGTGCCGCCCGCCACAGTGATCTCGCAGATCGTCTGCCCGTGCAACGCCTTGTTATCGTCCACGATACAAACGGGAATATAACTTACGCGTTGCGAAGTCATCATCTCGGTGATGAGCATTGCCCCCGCTTCGCCCGCGCCCACTACGAGCACGCGCTTTTTGCCCGCATGTTGGTTATGCGCTCTGCCCACCAACACGTGCAACGCGCGTTTTGCAAAACGAATCAAACAAACGCAAACGAACAATAACAGCGAATAAACGATCGCCGCGGCAATCCCGATCCCGTATTGATGCCCGAATACCGCGCCGAAAATCACGTTGCACAGCAGCACCGCGCCCATTGCCAAGCCGATACGCATCAAATCGATAATATTCGCCGCGACGAGCACGATCGAATAGGTTTTCAGCAATGCGAACAAAACGACGGCAAGCGCCGCGTTTGCCGCAACCCAAAGCACTACGGGCAAGTTCAGCGTAAACGCACCCGTCGTCATCCACACCGCCAAGACCGCCGCCGCAAACACGCAAAGCACGTCCGCCGCCACGATCAAGAGCGTTCTTAAAATTTTATACGATTTTGTTTTCATTTTATGCCCTTTCCTCTTATTTTCATGCAAAACCGTCCACACAGTAAAATTCCCTTGCGTCGCACACTACGGCGCAAGGGAACGCTTATTCACTCAACTCTTAATAGTTCTTCGTCCAGTTTTCCTTTTCCCATTTAGCTTCTAAGGTTATATCTTTAGCCTGCGAATACACCGCGGTATCTTCAACCTTCGTATTCGTGCCCTTGATATACCAACCGAGGAATTCATAACCGTTACGAGAGGGATCAGCAATATGATCGAAAGCTTCGCCATATTTTACAGAAACGGTATTTTGGCTACCCGAAAGCGTGCCGCCGTTTGCTTCGTAGGTGATCGTGTAGCTATTCGCATTTTCCACTGCGTGAACGCTGCCGCTCGCCGTCAGCGTAGCGGGATCTTTATCCCAAGTATACGTATAGCCCGTCGCCGTAGGAAGCGCAGGAATATCCGCCGTACGGATCGTCGTGCCGTTTTCCACCTTCACTTCGCCGTTCGTCAGCAATTGACCGTCTGCGTCGTAGAAGCTGATCGTATAGAAATTATCCGTCCAGCTCGCCGTCAGCGTTACGTTAGAAGCAATATTCCATTTTTCGCTCGAAACGGCAGTTTCGCCGTTTTTCCAGCCGCTGAAAGTGTAGCCGTATTTCGTAGGCGTTGCAAGCGTATATGCGCTGTCGTAAGTAACTTGCAAAGTCGATTCCGTACCTGCGGGCAATTCGCCGCCGTTCGTATTATAGGTTACGGTGTAGGTGTTTGCATTAGCGTTTGCCACCAAGGTAAGATCGGTCGTAACGTTCGTAATCTCCGTTACCTTTTCACCGTTCAATTTCCAACCGTCGATCGTATAGCCGTCCTTTGCTTTCGGCGTAGGGAAGTCTGCCGCCGCGATATTTTGGCCCTCGTATACGGTGATCGATTTCGCTTGCGTTCCGTCAGCATTTGTAAAGATTACCGTACATTCATCAAGCGCTTCGAATTGCGCCGTCAGCGTTGCGCCGCCGTCTTTCGTCCAAGTGCCGCTCGTTGCAACGGGCGTTGCGCCGTCCTTCCATTGTACGAATTTATAGTTTTCTTTCGTAGGCGTCGCAAGCGTATACGAGCCGTTATAAGAAACTTGCAAAGTCGTTTCCGTACCCGTGGGCAAGCTTTCGCCCGCACCCAACTGATAGGTTACGGTGTATTTTTTCGCTGTTTCAATAACGTTTACCGTCATATTCGAGGTTACGTTTTCAAACGTCGTGGTTTCCCAAGTAACGTCGTAGCCCGTTTTAGGTGCAGGCGTAGGAATCTTATCCGCCGCCAACGTGCCGCCCTTTTCCACTTTTTCGTTAATCGTTGTTTGACCGTCTTGCACGAAGGAAATCGTCCATGTGTTTTCCACCCAGTGCGGCGTAAGTGTTACGTCGCTCGCGATCGTCCAAGTACCGCTATTCGCGATCGCATTGCTGCCGTTCATCCAACTACCGATATACATTTCTTTGATCGGCGTAGTGGTAAGCGTATATGCCTCGTCGTAGGTTACTTCCTGCGTTGCCGCGCCGTTCAACGATTCGCCCTCGTCAGCCTCTACGCTATAAGTGATCGTATATGTATTTGCCGTTTCCAACGCCTTAACGACGATGTTGCCCGTAATATCCGTACTGTCGAAAGCTTCCCAAGTTACCGTATAACCCGTTTTAGGCGCGGGCGTAGGAATGGAACTTTCCGCCAAGTCATCCCCTTCGTTCACCGTACGAACGACGTCTTCTTGCCCCGTCTGCTGAAACGTAACCGTGTACGTTTTAGGTTCGGGATTCGTTTCGCATGCGACCAAGAAGCCGACGCAAGCCACCAGCGAGAGTGCCGGAATTAAAAATCTCTTCATATTTCTAATACCCCTTTAATTATTTTACTGTTTCTTTGCGGCGATTTTTAGAGATTATAAAACCACCTTTTATATTGTAACACGAAAGTATTTCTTTGTCAAGTAGGTATTGACAAAAAGTTTATCCATATTCTTAATCTTTTCTTTGTGCAAACTGCTACAATTTTCGTTTTCTGCTTCACATACGCCCCTACCGTCATTACGAGCGCAGAGGAATTGAAGCGCGGCAATCCCGTATCAATTCCCCCGCCGATACGCGAAATTGATAATTTTTTATCGATTTCAATAAAAAATCTAACGTCCGCGTTAGATAACGCAGACGTTAGATATAGGGCGTTATACGCCGCTGTTAACAATCCTCGATCATAATGCGAATGATCTCTTTATCCGTTTCCTGCATACCGTCGTGCGCAAGCCGAGAAACGCTTTCGATCGTCCGTTCCACGCCCTTTTTCACGATCCCGTCGCCCGCGTAAAACTGATTGCCTTGATGATACATTTCCAAGCCCACCAAGCCGCTTTCTACGGCAAGCGCGATCTTTGCCGCACAGCTCGCTTTTGCGCCGTCGCAGATCATTCCCGAATCCATCGCCAAAGCGTTTACGAGCGTATGCGCGATCTCGCGGAATTTCCCGCCCAAAAGATACGCCACGCCGCAACCTGCGCCCGCGCCCGCAGAAACGACTCCGCAATACGCCGAAAGCGTGCCGATGCCCGATTTTAAATGCACGGTTACGAGGTTGGAAACGCAAAGCGCGCGATATAATATTTCCGTCGGCAATTTCTTTTCCCGCGCGTAAACGATCACGGGCACGGAAGTGGTGATGCCTTGATTTCCGCTCCCCGAATTGATGATCACGGGCATTTCGCAACCGTTCATTCTCGCGTCGCTTCCCGCCGCCGCGTAAGCCTTCGCTTTGCCGATAATATCGTTTGGATAGGCGTGCAAATACACCTTACCGATATTCGCGCCGTACTCGTTTTTCAAGCCCTCTTCCGCGATCGCCATATTGCAATCGATCTGCCGTTGCAAAACTTCCCGCACGTCCTCAATTTTCACCGTATCGGCAAATTCCACGATCTCTTCCACCGTCAAACAGCTCCGATCGACTTTTTTCACCGCCGATACCGCTTCGTTTTTATACAGCGTTTTACCGTCTATTTGCTTTAAAACTACGTTCGTGTGCTGATCGACGATCCGCACTGTGGCGGTATGGTTTTGCGAGCGTAAAACAACGAGGATTTCAAAAACCGCACCGTTTTCCAAGCGTTGCACCTCAATCGGGCAGCTTTTCAGCGTCTCCCGAATTTTAAGCAAATCTTCTTCTTTCACACACGAAAGCACCTGCAACTGCTTTTCGGGCGCACCCACGGCGATCCCCGCCGCCAAAGCCGATTCAATCCCCCGAAGTCCGCCCGTATGCGGTACGATCACGCTTTTTACGTTTTTGATAATATTGCCGCTCACGCCGATCGTCGCGGTTTGCACGCTCTCGCCCGCTTCGCGTAACAGTTGCGCGGCAAGTGCGCCCGCGTAAGCAATCGCCACAGGCTCCGTACAGCCCATTGCGGGAACAAGCTCTTCTTTTAAAATTTGCAAGTACGTTTGATATTTTTCTTTGGTAATCATATTAACATTGTAGCACGAACGGTGAAAAAAGACAAGCGAAACGCTTGCCTTTTTCCAAGTATTGCCTTGCTAGCCGCTTATCTGCGATAAAAATTCTTTCCGTCGCTCGATAACCATTCATAACCGATATCGTCTCTGAAAATCTTTTCTTGCGAGCCGTTTTCATAGGTTACGTTGCCTGTATCACGTAACGTACGCGTGCTTCCGTGCTCGTCGACCAACGTCCATACCCCTTCTCCAGAGGCGGTAGAGCCGTTGTTTCTGAACCCTTGCGTGATTGACAATAAGGTTATTGCCACCAGAGCGATAATAGCAAACGCAATTACCGCGGAAAGGATTGCGGAAACAACGGGAAGCAGCACCGTCAACAAAACATTCACGACGATCAAAACGACGGGTTGATCGTTTTGCATTTTATCCGTGATCTTCGAAAGCTTCTTCCCCACCTTTAATTTATGACCGAACAAGCACATCGCATAATAGACGATAAACGCAACGTCGCCCAAAATCAGCGTAACGGGGAACATAAAGCTGTCGCCGTCGATTTTCATTCCGAACAGCTCGTCCCCAAATACGTAATTGCATTGCGCGTAAATTTCGGTATATTGCGAAACCACCGCAATATAGATCACCGCCGCGATCGTCAATCCTATCACCCCACCCACGAATAACAGTACTCTTGCAGACTTTTTGAGTTTGTACGGCGAAGCTGCGCCGTAATACAGGGCGAGCGCGGGCGTAAGGCAAGCAATCAACAACAGGATCGCCGTTGCATAGGCTTGCCCTTCTCCGTCAATCCTTAACGCTTCATTCTCGTTCGTAAATACCCCGTCGAGCGCGTGCGTTAATAAACATACAAGCGAAAGCACCAGCAACAAACCGTAATAGATCGGCATTGCAACGGCAACGATCTTTCTAAATTTGAGCGTTTTGTTTTCTTTTTCTCTTTCCTGCGAGGAAACGCTTTCGCCGTTTACGCTCGGTTCGGCAATTTTGATCGCCCCGCTGTTTTCTTCCGTAGGGGCTACGGGAGCAACGGGCGTACTCGTCTGTATTTCGAAAGAAAACCCGCATTTGGGGCAAAACTTATTCTTCTTTTCGCTTCTCTTGCCGCATCTACTGCATTTTCGCAATGAAAAAATATTACTTAACGCAACAATAAAAAGTATAATTATGGGAATAAGATAAAACCAAGGTGTTGCCACGAAACTGAACCAACTATTCGTAAACGATTCATTCATTTGTAATACCTCCACACTTTTTTCTATTTTATCACACCATTTGGTGTGAAGTCAAGTATTTTACACCGTTTGGTGTAAAATATAAGTATGGGAAATCGATACGTGCAAGCCTTTGCAAAAAATTTAAAATTACTAATCGGAGAAATGACGATCACAGAATTTGCCAAAAAAGTGGATATTCCACAGCAAACAATCTCGCGCTATTTGCTTTGCCAAAGGGAAATTACGCTTGAAAATCTTTGCAAAATTGCAGATTTTTTCGGAGAGGAAGTTGATTTTTTGATCGGCAGAAAGGATTATTAAATATTGCCCTTACTTTTTGTAAGGGCTTTTTTTAATGCTGTATTATTTTATTAGATTGCCGCGCTTCACTTCGTTTCGCTCGCAATGACAAAAAGGGGGGGGATTTTCTCGCTCGCAATGACGGTTTTAAATGCTTCCGCAACGCCGCCCAATGGCGGCAATTCACGCGCGAATCGCAATTCACTAAGCGTTAGCGAAAATTCACGCTTGCATAGCAAGTAATTCACTCCTTATTGTCATTGCGAGCGAAGCACCGCGCCTGTCATTCTGAGCGAAGCGAAGAATCTCGCGGTGTGCAGCGCGGCAATCTCGTATAAAATTTTTCCGCTTTAAAAACAAAAAACGGCGATCGAGTCGCCGTTTTCGTTTAGTCTTCCAAGCCTTCGTTGAGCTTTGCAAGCAACGATTCGAGGTCTTCGCCGTGAACGGCTACCGCCTCTGCCACCGTTTCGTTGTGCGCAAGCGCACAGCCGAAGCAGTGCATCCCTGCCGCCATCAAAATTTCAGGCGCGTTGGGATTGAGTTGCAAGCAATCTGCAATCAAAGTATTTGCAGTGATTTTTGCCATAATCGTTTCTCCTTTTTTCTTTTTTATTATTGTAGCATATTTTTAAGGATTTTTCAACCGTTCCGCAAGCATTTTTTGATTTTAGAAAAATTTTCCGAAAAATTTCCGCACTTTTTTCGGTTGTACCGAAATTTGCTCGTCGTTTAAAATTGCCCCGCTTCGTTCAAACACGCTCTGTACGAGAGTTTCTTGCCCCTGCAAGCTATCAAACAGCGTTTTTAAATTAGGCGCGCGGTCGTCGTTGTTGTGCATATCCGAACCGAACGCGCTCACCAAGCCTTTGGAAAGCATCGTTTTTGCAAAGCCCTGCGTGGGCTTTAACGAAAATGCTTCGGCGTTGAGTTGGAACAAACAGCCCATTTGCTGAAATTCGTACAGCACCGAGGGATTTTCCAATACGGCGCGATAGCGTTCGATATGCGCCAAGACGGGCGTTAAACCCGTTTCGTAAATAAATTCGGAAAGCTTATTGAGCAGTCGATTGGAAAACGACTTCAAAAACGGCAATTCGAGCAAAATATACCGTGTATCTTCGATTGCAAGCAACGCCAAATCCTCGTGGCAAACCACGCTATCAGTGGTGAAATATACTTCCGCGCCCAACCGAAGCTGCACGCCGTCGGGACAATAAGGCGCGAGCTTTTCGTACGCGCGTTGACGCTTTTCCTTGAACTGCGCGGGACTGCTGCGTTTTCCGTAATAATGCGGAGTGCAAACAATCGTTTTTACGCCTTGGCGAACGCTTTCGTCCAACATTGCCGCCGACGTTTCCGTATCCTTTGCTCCGTCGTCGAGTCCGGGCAAGATATGGCTATGAAAATCGATCATACGCAGACCTCCTGTATTATTTTTAGATTGCCGCACCCCGCGGGATTCTTCACTGCGTTCAGAATGACAGCGCGGAGCTTCGCTTAAAGGAAAACGCAAGCGCAACGAAGCATTGCGAAAGCGGATTCTTCTTTTTATTTGAAGTATTTTACGCCGCTTTCAAAGATCTTCATATCAAAGTTACCGTCGATATTCTTATAAAGATCGTCGCCGATACGCTCGCTGTGCCCCATTTTTCCGAGCACTCTGCCGTCGGGCGAAGTGATGCCTTCGATCGCCCACATGGAACCGTTGGGGTTGAACGGCGATACCATGGTAGCATTGCCGTTCAAATCGGCGTATTGCGTAGCCACTTGACCGTTCTTTCTCATTTCTTCCAACGCCGCGATGGGAGCAACGATCTTGCCTTCGCCGTGGGATACGGGCACTTTATACACCTCGCCCACCTTACAAGCGGAAAGCCAAGGTGAAAGCGTAGAAGCTACGCGGATATCCACGACTGTGGAAACGTGGCGGGAAATATTGTTAAAGGTGAGCGTAGGCGAATCTTCCGTCATTTCGCAAACCTTTCCGTAAGGCACAAGACCAAGCTTGATGAGCGCTTGGAAGCCGTTACAAATACCCAGCGCCAAACCGTCGCGGTTGTTCAAAAGCTCCTGCACCTGTTCCGCGATATACGGATTGCGGAAGGTGGTGGCGATAAACTTGCCGCTGCCGTCCGGTTCGTCGCCGCCCGAAAAACCGCCGGGGAACGCGATGATATTCGCGCGCTTGATCGCGTTCACGATCGCTTGTACGCTTTCTTCGATATCCGCCGCGCTGCGGTTCTTCACCACGACGATCTCGGTTTCTGCGCCTGCCAAGCGGAAACGGCGCGCCGTATCCAATTCGCAGTTCGTGCCGGGGAATACGGGGATAAATACGCGAGGTTTCGCCGTTTTCGTGGCGATATTCGTATATTTCGCGCCCGCCGTATAATCGCAATTTTCCACGGCGCCGTCCGCGGGAGCAGTCGTTGCAAATACGCTCTCCAACGCACCCATATACGCGTTTACCGCGCCGCACATACATACTTTTTCATCGCCGCAAACAAAGCCCTCGCCCACTGCCTCGCCGACGAATTCTTTGGCGATACAGCCGCAAAGCGCGGTTTCGTCTTTGAGCGAAACGATCAGGTCGCCGTACGCTTCCGTGTAAAGCTCGTCCGCAGACATCGCAAAGCGCACACCGCATTCGTTGCCGAGCGCCGATTTGATGACCGCCGCGCCCACGCCGCCGTTTTCCACGACGGTGGCAAACGAGATATTGCCGTTTTCGATATTCTTATAAACTTCGGCGTACAGCTTTTTGAGCGCCTCGAAATCGGGCGTAGCCGTTGCGTCCTTGGGAATGGGCAGACGATAGAGCTTTTCGCCGCCTTTCAAAACGTTGGTGATGAGCTTAGACGCCTTGGCGGGCGCCAACGCGAACGAAATGAGCGTGGGAGGCACGTGAATGCTTTCAAACGTACCGCTCATACTGTCCTTGCCGCCGATCGCGCCAAGCCCCAAGCCGATCTGCGCGTACACCGCGCCGAGCAGCGCGCTCGTGGGAATCCCCCAAACCTTTGCGTCTTTCGTCATCCTTTGGAAAAATTCTTGCAAGGTCAAGCGGATATCTTGATAATTCGCGCCCGTGGCAACCACTTTGGATACGGAAGCGACGATGGAATAGATCGCGCCGATTAACGGGCTGGTTTCCATCAAATAAGGAGAATATCCGTACGCGGAAACCGTACAAACATCCGTTTCGCCGCCGCAAATTTTTGCCGCCATGGCGATTGCGGGCGTTCTTTGCGTTTTTCCGCCCCAAGGCATATACACCGTGCGCGCGCCGATCGTGGAATCGAATGTTTCGGAAAGACCTTTCTTCGCGCAAACGTTGAGGTCGGCAAGCACCTTTTTCGTCGTTTCCGCAAACGGAACGCCCTGCTTTTTATCAAACCACGAAGTAACCATATCGGCAAGCTCTGCGTTCGCTTCCTGCTTCACCCCGTTGGTATTGAGGAACTCGCGAGAAATATCCACGATCGCCTTGCCCTTTAAGAGCATTTGCATTCTGCCCGTATCGGTTACCACGGCAACGGGAGTCGCCGCCAAGTTTTCTTCTGCGGCAAGCGCGATGAAGCTCTCCACGTCCTCTTTCGCCACGACCACAGCCATACGCTCCTGCGATTCGGAGATCGCAAGCTCCGTACCGTTCAAGCCCTCGTATTTTTTCGGCACTTTATCCAAATAGATCGTCAAGCCGTCGGCAAGCTCGCCGATGGCAACGGAAACGCCGCCCGCGCCGAAGTCGTTGCATTTTTTGATTTTTCTCGTCGCCTCTTTATTGAGGAACAATCGTTGCAATTTTCTTTCCGTGAGCGCGTTGCCCTTTTGCACTTCCGCGCCGCAGGTTTCCACCGAATGCGCGTCGTGCGCCTTGGAAGAACCGGTTGCGCCGCCGCAACCGTCGCGACCCGTTTCGCCACCGAGCAAAATGATCACGTCTCCCGCCGCGGGTTTTTCGCGGTAGACCATTTCCCGACGCGCGCCGCCTACGACGAAGCCCGTTTCCAAACGCTTGGCTTTATAGCCCTCGTGATACACCTCGTCGACGATGCCCGTCGCAAGCCCGATCTGGTTGCCGTACGAAGAAAAGCCCGCCGCCGCGCGTTGCGTGATCACGCGTTGCGGAAGTTTGCCCGCAAGCGTATTTTCCAAGCTCTCGCGAGGATCGGAAGCGCCCGTTACGCGCATCGCCTGATACACGTAAGTTCTGCCGCTCAACGGATCGCGGATTGCGCCGCCGAGGCAGGTCGCCGCGCCGCCGAACGGTTCGATCTCCGTCGGGTGGTTGTGCGTTTCGTTTTTGAACATTACGAGGTATTTTTCCGTCTTGCCGTCGATTTCCGCGTCGATGCAGATCGAACAAGCGTTGATCTCGTCGGAAATATCAAGATTATCCAGCTTCCCGTCCTTTTTCAGCTTCTTCGCCGCGATCGTAGCCAGATCCATCAAGCAAGGATATTTATCGGGGCGTTTGCCGTTGAGTTCTTCGTAAAGTTCCTCGTACAAATGGTACGCCTTTTCCACGGACGGGTTTTCGGAAGTGACCGTTATATTTTTCAGTTCCGTAGAGAAAGTGGTATGGCGGCAATGATCCGACCAATAAGTATCGATCACTTTGAGTTCCGTTTCCGTAGGATCGCGTTTTTCGCTCGCAAAATAATCGCGCACGAAGATCAAATCGGCAACGCTCATGGCAAAGCCGACCGATTTATGGTACGCGGCGATCTGTTCGTCGCTCCAAGCAATAAAGCCGCTCACCGCGCACACGAGTGCGCCTTCCACCGTTTCGCGCGCCAAGGTTTCGGGCTTTTCAAAGCCGACCTCTTCGCTTTCCACGGGGTTGATGAGGTGTTTTTTGATTGCGGCAAGCTCGGCGTCCGTAACGCCTTTCACAAGATACACCCTCGCGCATTTCACAAGCGGGCGCGTTTTCTTCGTTAAAAGCTGCACGCATTGCGCCGCGCTGTCTGCGCGCTGATCGTACTGCCCCGTCAAATAGCTGACTGCAAACGCCTTGTAACCGTCGGGAATCGCGAGCGTTTCCAAATATACGTTATCCACGGGCGGTTCGGAAAATACCGCGGGAAGCGCGGCGTTTAATTCCGCTTCCGTAAGCCCCTCTACGTCGTAACGGAGCACCAAACGGAGATCTTCCGCAGCGATCCCAAGGAGCGTTTTGATATCTCCCGCTTCCTTTCTTGCCTGTACGTTATCTTTCTTTTCAACAAAAATTCTGTAAATCATCTCTTTCGTACCTTACTTCTTTTTCTCTACCTTTTCTCTTTCGAAAATAAGCAACGCGTTGCCGTTATCGAGGTTGTTCATCGTTTTCAATTCCCAACCCTCTTGCGCATGCTTGTTGAGCGTTCTTTCAAGATTCTCACGCTGTTGTTTGCCGAGTGCTTTCATATCGGTGATATAGTTCAAAGAAACCAACGCCATTTTATATTCTTTCATCATTTACTCCCTCTTTTCGTTACGGTATTTTATGCCGATATCGCTTCGATAATACATTCCTTCAAAATGAATTTTTTGCGCGTTTTCATACACCTTTTGCCGCGCGTCTTCGATCGTTTCGCCCTTTGCGACCACGCCGAGCACTCTGCCGCCGCTCGTTACCAGCTTGCCGTCCTTCATCGCCGTGCCCGCGTGATAGAGAGTTACGCCCTCGTCAAGCTCACCGACCGTGATCTCCTTGCCCTTTTCGTATTTTTCGGGATAACCGCCGCTTGCAAGCACCAAACAAACGCACGCGCCCGTATCCCATTCCACGTTCACATCCGAAAGCCGTTCGTCCGTTACCGCTTGGAAAATTTCCATTAAATCGGTTTTGAGCATCGGAAGCACAACCTGCGTTTCGGGATCGCCGAAGCGGGAATTGTATTCGATCACTTTCATTCCGTCTTTCGTTTTCATCAAGCCGAAATACAGCACGCCTTTGAACGGTCTGCCCTCGGCGTTCATCGCGGCGACGGTGGGCAGCATAATTTTTTCCAGCACCTCTTTCGCCGTCTTTTCCCCGAAGAACGGAGCGGGGGAAAACGTACCCATACCGCCCGTATTCAAACCTTGATCGTTATCGAGCGCGCGTTTATGATCGCAACTGGTGATCATCGGCACGATCGTCTTGCCGTCGGTAAAGGACAGCACGGAAACCTCGGGGCCTTCCAAAAATTCTTCCACTACGAGCGTATTGCCCGCCGAACCGAATTTTTGATCGAGCATGATCTCTTGCACCCCTTGCACGGCTTCCTCGCGCGTTTTGCAAATCAGCACGCCCTTTCCAAGCGCCAAACCGTCCGCTTTTAAAACGAGCGGAACGGGCGCCGTAGCTATATAATCAAGCGCTTTTTGCGCGTCGTCGAAAATTTCGTACGCCGCCGTGGGGATCCCGTATTTTTTCATTAAATTTTTGGAAAAAGCCTTGCTCGCTTCGATGATCGCGGCGTTCTTTCGAGGCCCGAACGCACGGTGTCCGCGCTTTTCAAGCTCGTCCACAAGCCCCATCGCCAAAGGATCGTCGGGGGTTACGACGGTGTATTCCACGTCCGTATGCGTGTCCAGCCAATCGCAAACGGCTTTCGCGTCCATATAATCGACGTTCACAAGCTCGGCGTCCGCGCCGATCCCCGCGTTGCCTTTCATTGCGTACAGCTTATTTACTTTCGGCGATTTTTTCAGCGCCTTGATCACGGCGTGTTCTCTGCCGCCGTTCCCGATGACTAAAACGTTCATATCTTTCTCCCAAACGGTTACGGCAAAAGCGTAACCTTTCTGCCCTCTTTTTTGATCTTGCCCTCACATAAAAGCTTTACGCAAAGGGGCAAGATCTCGTGTTCCTGTTCCAGCACCCGCGCTTGCAGCGTTTCGGGCGTATCGCCCTCCAATACGGGCACGGCACGCTGCATGATGATCGCGCCGCCGTCTACTTCCGCGGAAACGAAATGCACCGTCGCCCCCGAAAGCTTCACGCCGTATTCGATGACCGCCTCGTGCACTTTCAGCCCGTAAAAGCCCTTGCCGCAAAAGGACGGAATGAGCGCGGGATGAATATTCACGATCTTATCTTCAAAGCAAGCGATAAACTCTGCGGGAATGATCAACAACCACCCCGCGAGCACCAAATACTCCACGCCCTCACGGCGAAAAAGTTCTGTAAGCTCCGCGTAAAATTTTGCAATCCCCTCGCCCTTGCTCTTATCGTAGGCAACCGTTTTGATCCCCGCGTTTTTCGCGCGGTCGATCGCCCCGATATTCGGTTTTGAGGCTACCAAGTACGCAATCTCGCAAAATCGCTCCTTTGCGTTCGCGTCGACGATCGATTGAAAATCCGTGCCGCCGCCCGAGGCGAACACCGCTATCTTCTTTAACATAAAACGACGCCCTCGTCGCTTTTCACGATCTCGCCGAGGATATACGCGTCCTCACCGTTCGCTTTCAAAATTTCAAGCGCCTTTTGCGCGTCCTCTTTCGCTACCACGACGCTCATTCCTACGCCCATATTGTAGGTGTTATACATATCTCTTTCGGGGATATTGCCCACCTTTTGCAACAGATTGAAGATGGGAAGCACGCGCACGTTCTTCTTTTCGATCTTCGCGCCCAAGCCCTTGGGGATACTTCTGGGGATATTTTCGTAAAAACCGCCGCCCGTGATATGCGATACGCCTTTTACGGTGATCTCTTCAAACAACGCAAGCATAGGCTTTACGTAAATTTTCGTGGGCGTTAAAAGCGTTTCGCCAAGCGACTTGCCGCCCAGTTCTTCCATCGGCGTTTTCAAATCGGCGTTTTCGATATCGAATACCTTTCTAACGAGCGAGAAGCCGTTAGAATGTACGCCGCTAGAGGGAAGCGCGATCACGATATCGCCCTCTTGCATTTTGGAATTATCCAGCACTTTGGATTTATCTACGATCCCAACGCAAAAGCCCGCCAAATCATATTCGTCCACGGGATAAAACCCCGGCATTTCCGCCGTTTCGCCGCCGATGAGCGCCGCGCCCGATTGTACGCAGCCTTCCGCTACGCCTTTGACGATATCCGCGATCCGTTCGGGAACGTTTTTGCCGCACGCGATATAATCGAGGAAAATTTGCGGCTTTGCACCCGCGCAAATAATATCGTTCGCGCACATCGCCACGCAATCGATCCCCACCGTATCGTGCTTATCCATTAAAAACGCGATCTTGAGCTTCGTACCAACCCCGTCGGTGCCGCTGACCAAAACGGGACGGGTGATGCCCGTCAGATCGAGTTCAAAAAGCCCGCCGAAGCCGCCGATCTCGCTATCCGCACCCTTGATGATCGTTCTCGCGATATGCGATTTCATCAATTCGACCGCTTTATAACCCGCCGTAATATCGACGCCCGCCGCCGCATAACTTTCCGATTTAGAATTTTTCACTATGATAACCTCACTTTTTGGATATTTTTTGATCGTATTTATTCACGCCCGTATTCACGGGAAGTTCCGTGGGATAATTGCCGTCGAAGCACGCCGCGCAATAGCCTTGGCAACCGCCCGAAGCGCCCAACTTGAACACGTCCTCCAAGGGCAGGAAGCCCACCGAATCCGCGCCGAAGATCCTTGCAATTTCTTCCGTTGTGTGATTGCACGCAATCAGCACGTCGCGGGAAGCGATGTCCGTGCCGTAGTAGCAAGGATTTAAAAATGCGGGCGCAGAGGAACGAACGTGGATTTCCGTCGCGCCTGCGTCGCGAAGCAATTTTACCACTCTTGCGCAAGTCGTGCCGCGAACGATAGAATCGTCCACGAGGATCACGCGCTTGCCCTTGACCGTTTCGGGAACGGGATTGAGCTTGATCTTCACTTTATCTTCGCGTACGTTCTGACCGGGATCGATGAACGTTCTGCCGATATATTTATTTTTAATAAGCCCCAAGCCGTAAGGGATACCCGAAGCCTCCGCGTAGCCGATCGCGGCGTCGATGCCCGAATCGGGCGCGCCGATCACGACGTCCGCTTCCACGGGATGCGCCTTTGCCAAGAATGCGCCCGCGCGCTTACGCGCTAAATGCACCGAACAACCCGCAATGATCGAATCGGGACGCGCCGTATACAAATATTCGAAAACGCACATCCGTTCGGGCTTTTCTCCGCAATGATCTTTGATCGTGCGGATCCCCTCTTTGGAAAATACGACGATCTCGCCGGGGAGAAGATCGCGAATAAACGTTGCGCCGACCGAATTGAGCGCGCAGCTTTCGCTGGAAACGACGTATTCCCCGTCGTCGCGCTGCCCGAAACAGATCGGATGCAAGCCGTTCGCGTCGCGCACGGCGATCAGCTTTTGCGGCGACATTACGATGAGCGTATACGCGCCTTTGAGCTTTTGCATCGCCTTGCAAACCGCCTCTTCGATCGAAGCGGAAGAAATGCGTTCTTTGATGATCACGGCGGAAATGATCTCGGCGTCGTTGCCTGTGTGGAAAATAGAACCGTTCATTTCCATTTCCACTTTCAGTTGAGCGCCGTTCACCAATTTGCCGTCCATCGAGATCGCCATTTTGCCTTTGCTGTGATTGACGACGATCGGCTCGGCATTGACGCGCTCTCGCGTTGCAGAAGTGCCGTAACGAACGTTGCCCACAGCCATTTGTCCAAGCCCCAGCGAGGAAAGGACGGTAGGCGTGAACACCTCGTTCACCAGCCCGGAATCTTTATAGGCATGGAACAATCCGTCGTCGTTCACCACGATCCCGCTCGAAGCCTGTCCGCGGTGTTGGAGCGCATACAGACCGTAATAAACGCTGGACGCGACGTTCGCCGTTTCCGTGCCGAAAATACCGAATACAGCCATTCGTTTACGCCCCCATCAATCTTCTCATCATTTCTTGATATGCGCCCTCTACGCCGCCAAGGTCGCGACGGAAACGGTCTTTATCCAATTTCTCGCCCGTCGTGCTATCCCAAACACGGCAGGTATCGGGGGAAATTTCGTCGGCAAGCACGATCTCGCCGTTCGCCGTTTTCCCAAACTCCAATTTGAAGTCTACGAGGGTAACGTTCAGCTTTTTGAAATATTCTTTCAATACCTCGTTCACCTTGAACGCCATCGATTTGATCAGGTCGATTTCCGCTTTCGTCGCAAGCTTTAACGCCAACGCGTGATATTCGTTCAAAAGAGGATCGCCAAGATCGTCGTTTTTGTACGAAAATTCGATCGTGGGCGCGTCGAACACAACGCCCTCGTTCACGCCGTAACGCTTCGCAAACGAGCCAGCGGAAATGTTGCGGATAATCACTTCAAGAGGAACGATGGAAACCTTTTTCACGAGCGTTTCTCTATCCGAAAGCTCTTCCACGAAATGCGTTTTTACGCCTTCCTTTTCCAAAATCTGCATCAGGAAATTACTCATTTTATTGTTGATCACGCCCTTGCCTTCGATCGTGCCCTTTTTCAAGCCGTTGAAAGCGGTTGCGTCGTCTTTATAAGATACGATCACGAGCGAGCTATCGTCCGTCGCGTACACTCTTTTTGCCTTTCCTTCGTAAAGCTGTTCTTTCTTTTCCATGTTTTTTATCTCCGTTTATAAAATATTTTTTCTTTCGTTTAAAGAAGCTCTTGCAACGCCTTGTCGTCCGCGTTGATCTTCTCTTTCATCGCTTGCTTGTATTCGCAAAGCTTTTGATCAATCTCGGGATATTTGATCGCTAAAATTTGCAGCGCCAAAAGCCCCGCGTTCTCGCCGCCGTTCACGCCCACGCACGCTACGGGGATTCCCGCGGGCATCTGCACGATGGAAAGCAAGCTATCCAGCCCCCCCATCATATCCGTCTTTACGGGCAAGCCGATCACGGGCAAGGTCGTCATCGCCGCAATCACGCCGCCAAGGTGCGCCGCCTTTCCCGCCGCGCAAATGATCGCTTCCATTCCGTTTTGCTTGGCGCTTGCCGCAAAATCGTGCGCTTCGTCGGGCGTTCTGTGCGCCGAGATCACTCTCACTTCCGTTTCCACGCCGAATTTTTTCAAGACCGCGACGGCGGGTTTGACCACCTCGAAATCCGATTTACTGCCCATTAAAATGCCTACTTTTGCCATAATATCCTCCTTGTAGCAAGAAAAAAAGCGCAACTTTTCGTTGCACTTTTGGTGTTATAAAGTGATTTTCCCAAGGATAAGAGCGGCGTTTTTGCGCACGAAAAAGCCGCCGCACGCAACGCGTGCCTTTTTCAAACGCTTTTCCTTCGTGTATGCGAAACCTTTCACAGCCGACCTCTTTTTATCTACTCTTTGTCTTTTCCCCTATTCAATTATAGACATATTATAACAAACTCTCGACAAAAAAGCAACCGAATGAACGCATAAAAAAATATATTTTTTCCAAGAAAAATTTTTCCGACTATCCAAGCTTCCCCCAACCGATCGCCGCCGCGGCAAACACCGCCGCGCCCACGGGCAACACGCTTTCGTCAAACCGCGCCCGTTCGTGATGAAGCGGATACGCATAGCCCTGTTTCCGCTCGCCCGCGCACAGCCCCGCCATAATCGACGGCACTTCGCGGCTGATATACGCAAAATCTTCCGAACCGCCCCCGCCGCGCCCAAGCTCCGCGGAAAATTTCACACGCTCTTTTCCCAATATCCCCGTTGCCGTTTCATGCAAAAACGCCGATAATTTCCCGTCGTTTTGCAAGCACGGACAACCGCTCGTAAACCGCACGCTCGACCTGGCTCGAAAGGCTTTCGCCACCGTTTTCACCACCGCGCATAGCCGCGTTTTTAAAAACGCGCGTACGTCCTCGTCAAACGCGCGGATCGTGCCTTGCAAGCTCGCTTTCCCCGCAATCACGTTGCCCGCCGCGCCCGCTTCGCATTTTCCCACCGTCAAGGTCGCGGGCGTGGAATAAGCTATTTCGCGCGATAAAATTTCTTGCAGCGCGGTGAGGATATGCGCGGCGCAAAGCAACGCGTCCACGCCCTTTTCAGGCGAGCTGCCGTGGCAGCTTTTTCCCGTTACCTCAACGGTAAAATAATCGGCGGCGGGCGCGCTTACCCCCTCGGACGAAACGATCAGCGTACCGCTTTTCAGCGGCAGATCGACGAGCGTATGCAACATCATCGCTCCGCCCACCTCAGGCGCGCTTAAAACGCCCGATTTTAAGCATTCTTTTGCCCCTTCAAGCGTTTCCTCGGCGGGTTGAAAGAGGAGCTTGACCTCGCTAAAAAGCTCGTTTTCCCGCGCCTTTAAAAGCGCCGCCGCTCCCAAGAGCGTCGCCGCGTGCAGATCGTGCCCGCAAGCGTGCATATTGCCGTTTTTTGCGGCGAAGCTTTCGCCCGAACGTTCTTTGATCGGCAGCGCGTCGGTATCCGCGCGAAGCAAAAACGCCTTGCCGCCCTTTCGGGGCTTTCCCAACGTGGTCACAACGCCCGCTTTGCCGCAATCCTTCGGCGTATAGCCCATTTGCGCCAACCGTTGTTTTAAATACGCCGTCGTCTTTTTTAAATCGAATCCCACTTCGGCGTTCGCGTGCAAATACCGCCTGTCCGCCTGCATTTGCGGAAAAAATTTTTCCGCTTCCTTTAAAAGTTCCTTTTTCATACCCACAGTTTGCGGTAAAAACGGCGGGAATTATACGCGCACGCCAAGGATATGCAAACAGCGAAGCCGTTCGAAGCGATAGGCGTTCAAAGGTTTTGCGAATGTATCGTTCGTATGCGCCGCCACGAGCGGGATCCCGCGCGAAAATCCCACGACGATGGGCGTATGGTAAAAATCCCCCGTCGCGCGGCCGAATTGCACGAAGTCTCCTATTTCCAATTCGTCCATATCCGCTTCCGCGGCGAACGGCCCCAAGCCGCCGCCGATCCCCTCGGCGTTGCCGATCAAAAAATTGCGAAAAAACTCCACCCCCGTCCAAGACGCGGAACGGTCGTTCACGCTTTTATAAAACCAACCGAGCGTAGGCGTATAATTCATCACGCCCGCGCCCGCGTACAAGCATTGCGAAGCAAAATTCGTACAATCGCCGCCGATACGGCTGAAATCGTAGTATTTGGGGTTTCTTTGGTACGCCCATTTTTTCGCGTACGCCACCGCTTCCTCGCGGCGATAAGTGATCGTTCTCATACTGCATAGTATGAGCGCATTTCAAAAAAAGTGAAACCGCTCCGATCGACCGCCTATTCGGTTTTCAAAAATATTTTATATGTGAATTGATTGCCTTTGGCAATCGTGAATTGCGCCGAACGGCGCGTGAATTGAAAAACGTTCGTTTTTCGCGAATTGCCGCCTTCGGCGCGTTATGGAAATATTTTAAATCCTTCCGCCCATAACGAAAAAAGCACCCAAGGGTGCTTTTTTATTTTTGCTTATATTACAATTCGCTTTCGTCTATCTTATAATTTTTGAAATAATATTCTTTATCTCGATCGTTGACCTCGCGCAAAATTCTGCAAGGGTTTCCCACGGCAATCACGTTATCGGGCAGATCTTTCGTTACGACGCTCCCCGCGCCGATCACAACGTTATCCCCGATCGTAATCCCCGGCAACACGATCACGCCCGCGCCAAGCCAACAATTTTTGCCTATCCTAACAGGCGCATTGTATTGATAGCCTTTTTCCCGCAGACGCGGCAAGATCGGATGCCCCGCCGTCGCCACCGTAACGTTCGGTCCGAACATCGTATGATCCCCCACGTAAATATGCGTATCGTCCACAAGCGTTAAATTGAAATTCGCGTAAACGCCTTTCCCGAAGTGCACGTGTTTGCCGCCGAAATTAGAATGAAAAGGCGGCTCGATATAACAACCCTCACCGATCTCTGCAAACATTTCTTTCAGCAACGCTTCGCGCTTTGCATTCTCTAAGGGGCGCGTGGCGTTATAATCGTACAGCTTTTCCAAGCAAAGCGCTTGTTCGCGCATAATTTCTTCATCGTTTGGCAAATACAGTTTGCACGCGTGCATTTTTTCTTTGATATCCATAACGATCCGTCCTCCGCTTCGTATTATATCATTTCAATGATAAGATAGCAAGCGTTTTTACGGATTTTTTAGCTCCTTCATCGTAAAGAGCGTCAATCCCCCTGTAAATCGGAGTCCAATTTCGTTTTGTGCAGAGTGCCGAACAGATGCTCAGGCGGCGCGTAAACGGAATACAATTTCAGCGGCGCGTTATAAGCGTTGACGATATTATGCCAAGTTCCCGCGGGCACGATAATAACGCTGTTGCGATCTGCAAGCCCGTAGCACGTAACCTTTTGCTTCGTCTTTCCCATATACACCCGCGCAACGCCGCTTTCGATTTGTAGAAGCTGATCGACGTCCTCGTGAAATTCCAAGCCTACTTCTCCGCCGACGGGGATACACATCAACGTTACCTGTAAATGTTCCCCTGTCCAAAGAGTCGAGCGAAAATTCGTATTGCGACAAACTTCGTTATGTATATTGATCACCTCGGGGCTTCCGCCCAGATCGTTACTCGTTTCTTTTTTGAAATCCATAATTTCCTCCTAATCGTTTTTACTGCCATTATATGCAAAAACGACTTTCCTTGTTATGTATAAAATTTCGGAGAAAATTGTTTTTTAATATTAAACAGACGTTGAACATTTATGCCAAAACACAAAGAAAAACACGACTTTATTCGCAATTTCTTGCATAAAAGCCGTGTGTCGTGGTGGGCAGAGGTGGATTCGAACTGGGGTACCGATTCTAAACTCCTTTATTTTTAAGGGTTTTAGAGACACGCTCCACAAACGCTCCAACAATCTTTTTATTCATTTACTCTTTAACTTTTTACAATAAAGGCATTAAAATAAATCTTTCAGTTCAAATAATTTAACATTCCCCTCTTCCACTTGCTTTACTTCCGTCGTAAAACCCGTCTTAGAAAAAACGTAATATTTTCGTTCGTATTTATCTGCAAATACCGAAACGCTTTCTTTCAAATGTTTTAACATATCCATATTAAACGGAACGTTTCGATATTTACATTCTATCACAAGCAACGTATCATTCGCTAACGCTAATCCATCGATTTCCACAGAGCGACCGAGCTTGGATTTTTCCACTCTATACATCTGCAATTTTGGAAACACCTCACTCAATTCGCCGTCCGTATTCAACTGTTGAATGTATAATCTGCAAACTTCTTCAAAGCCACGGCAAATAAATTGACGAATATGTTCTTTTACTTCTTGATATACTTTTTCTCCATTCGTTTTAATTCGCTCTTGATTATCGAAGATAAATGTATACCAAAATCTTAAAAGCGGATCCCCTATTTCATAATAATTAGTTTTCTTATTGCCCATAAAAGTTTCGCATTTGATAACCAACTCGCTTTCCAATAAAGTTAAAAGATATTTCGACACCTTGGACTCTTCTTCATGAATATAATCCGCTATTTCTTTATTCGTCCTTTTACGATGGGCTATCGCTGTTAAAATAGCGTTGTAAACGTCTTGAACCTTCGTTGAGTTTGAAAGCAACTGATCGGGCAATGTAAAAAATGTTCCATATTGATTAAAAAGTAAATTTTTTATATTGTCTTCAAAGGATAACGCGTGATTGATTGCCGATAAATAATATGGAAACGTAGACATCAACGCCAAATAATCACACTTTGTTTCATTAGGAAAATCCAATAAAAACTCAACCGCTTCTTTATATGGCATTTGCGTGATAGACATTTCAAACGTTCTCCGCTTATACAACGGCGAGGCATGGTCTTGAATCTCTTTTTTGAGAAGTTAAACATCGCTTCCCGATATAAGAACAAAAATATTTTCCGTCGCTCGATCTATAAATTCTTGCAATACCGATGAAAAACTGGCGTCTTGCTCTAATATATAAGGATATTCGTCTATTGCTAATACAAAGCGTTCGTTTTGAGCATACTCTAATACTGCATCAAAAGCTTCTTCCCACGAACCAAAAACATAATTCTTCGGATAATGAAAAACTTTGTGGTAAAGGTAAAACAATGCTTAATTGTGATTAATATAAACAACAAAAAAGCGAGAACATTTATATT